>NZ_LNQO01000006.1:0-299094 GCF_001456905.1 Gordonia sp. SGD-V-85 | reverse complement strand
TTCCCGTCGTCGACGCCGGTGCGCATCCGCTCACGCTGCTGCCCGAACTCGCCGAAGACGACCTCCCGAACCTCACCCCGGTGCTCGTCGTCGCGGCGCGACCCGACCTGCTCAACCGCGCCCGGGTCGTGTTCACCGAATGGGACCGGGCCGGGGTGCTGGAGAAGACGATCGTCGTCATCTCCGCGCAACTACCGGCCGCCCATCAGGATGGCCTCGCCGACATGCTGGTCAACGTGGTGTCCGGTGCGGTCGGCGGAGTGATCGGGCTCGACTACGACCCGGTCATCGGCGCCGGCACCGCCCTGGACCAGGAGGCGCGCCGTGGGTTCCTGCCGGCGACGCACCAGGCGATCGCGGCCTTGGCCGCGGCGACCACCAACAGGCACTGAGGCGCGCCCCCTTTCGCAATCCACCGGAACGGGGCAGCATGGGGCGACATGACCGGGTCCACTCGCTCGCCGCTCACCACCGCCGAGGCCGCCGAGATGGTCGCCGATCCCTGGCGTGTCATCGCCGACAGACTCGCCGCCGCCTACAACACCGGATCGATGGTGCGGGGCGGCGAGTTCGTCGCCAAGATCATCGACGCCGCCGAAGAGGCGAACCACCACCCCGACATCGATCTGCGTTACGGCACGGTGCATCTCGTGCTCACCACGCACAGCGCGCACCAACTAACGGAAGCCGATGTCGCCCTGGCGAACCGGATCACCGGCATCGCCGCCGACCTCGGCCTCGAGCCGGTGTCCGCGCCCGTCACCCAGTTCAACCTCGCCATCGATGCCCTCGACATCCCGGCCATCAGGCCTTTCTGGAAGGCCGTCCTGGGCTACGGCGACGCGGCCGATCGCGAACCCGTCGACCTCGTCGATCCGGCCGGGCGCCTACCCAGCGTCTGGTTCCAGCAGATGGACGAACCTCGCCCCCAGCGGAGCAGGATGCACGTCGACCTGTGGATCCCGACCGACGAACTTCACGAGCGCCTGCAGTCGGCCATCACCGCCGGCGGCCAACTCCTCACGGACGAGTACGCCCCGGCCTTCTGGGTTCTCGCCGACGCCGAGGGCAACGAGGTGTGCCTGTGCACCTGGCAGGACCAGAACTACTGATCAACCGAGGGGTGGTGACCCCTCAACCCATCGAGAAGCGCGACTGAAAACCACCCTCTCAGAGGCGAGCCGGCGAACATAGCCGACGGTCGCTCCCGGAGGGTGGTTTTCAGTCGCGGGTGGGCAAAGCGCCTAGGAGCAGTGCCCCTCGGCGCGGGCGACGTCGGCGACGGCGGCCGCCACTGCCGGGGCGACCCGGTCGTCGAGCGGGCTGGGCACGATGCGGTCGGCGCGCAAGTCATCGGCGACGACCGAGAAGATGGCTTCGGCCGCAGCGATTTTCATGCCCTCGCTGATGCGTCGCGCACCGGCGTCGAGCGCACCCTTGAAGACGCCGGGGAAGGCGAGGACGTTGTTGATCTGGTTCGGGAAGTCGCTGCGTCCGGTCGCGACGATCGCCGCGTACTTCGCGGCGGCCTCCGGATGGATCTCCGGGTCGGGGTTCGACAGGGCGAAGACGATCGAATCGTCGTTCATCGACGCGATGAGCTCTTCGGGGATCAGACCTGCCGACACACCGATGAAGACGTCGGCGCCGGCGAGGGCCTCGACCGCGCCACCGGTCAGCCCGCGCGGGTTGGTGCGTGACGCCAGTTCGCTCTTCGACTCGTTCAGGCCGTCACGTCCCGCAGACACGATGCCCTTGGAATCCAACACGACGACATCGGAGATGCCCACTGCCAGAAGGATGTTCGCGCACGCGACACCCGCGGCACCGGCGCCGGAGATCACGACCTTCAGGCCGGCGAGATCGCGGCCGAGGTGGGTCGTCGCGCCCTTGAGGGCGGCGAGGACGACGATCGCGGTGCCGTGCTGGTCGTCGTGCATGACCGGGCAGTCGAGGGCCTCGATGACGCGGCGCTCGATCTCGAAGCAGCGCGGCGCGGAGATGTCCTCGAGGTTCACGGCGCCGAAGCTCGGGCGGAGTCGGATGAGGGTCTCGACGATCTCGTCGGGATCCTGGGTGTCGAGAACGATGGGGATCGAGTTGAGTCCGGCGAAGCTGCGGAACAGTGCGGACTTGCCCTCCATGACCGGCAGCGAGGCGCGGGGACCGATGTCGCCGAGTCCGAGGACCGCCGAGCCGTCGCTCACCACGGCGACCAGGCGATCGGTCCAGGTGTACTTGTTCACCAGGGTGGCATCGGTGTCGATCGCACGCGACACCTGGGCCACACCCGGGGTGTAGGCGATCGACAGGTCGCGCTGGGTGTCGATGGGTGCGCGCAGCTCCACCGAGAGCTTGCCGCCGACGTGGGCCAAGAAGATCTCTTCGTCGGTGATGGGGTGGTCGGCGATCGTGGGTTCGGTGTAGGGGGTCTCACCCATACGTGTGTCCTCCGTGCTCGTCACGGGTCCTCCTGAAAAGCCGCGAAAATGCGGGTTGCATCGTCTCGCCGGCCACGCTGCCCGCGAGCTAGAAGTGATCCGCATCGACGCGAGCAGGTGGGCTCAGCGGACGCGGGCCGGGCTCGTGTGAGCGGGGTGACGCTCGTTACGGCCGGATTAAGTGTCTCACCGTCTGGGATCGTTCCGGAAGGTGGGTCGGCCCAGGTGAAGTGTCCAATGATCATTGATAAGGTACAACTTGTGTCTATGTTGCATGCGACCTCCGAATCCGCTGCTGAGCGGGTATATGTCGAGGTCAAAGAGCAAATTCTCACAAACGCGATCGCCGGCGGTGAGCTGATCAGCGAGGGTGAGATCGCCGCGAAGTGCTCGGTGAGCCGTACTCCGGTGCGCGAGGCGTTCCTGCGGTTGGAGACCGAAGGCTGGATGCGTCTCTACCCGAAACGGGGAGCCCTCGTGGTCCCCATCGGTGAGCGCGAGATCCGCGACGTCGTGGACGCACGCCTGCTCCTCGAACGGCACGCGGTGCGTGCGGTCGTCGGTCGGCCGGGCGCGGTGGCCGGACTCGTGCGGAGTCTGCGCGCCAACCTCGACGCCCATCGTCGGTCCGACGCCTCGGACATCCGGGAGTTCTCCCGCATCGACGCCGAGTTCCATCAGCTCATCGCCGCCGCCGGCGACAACGCATTGCTGTCCGGCTTCTACACCACGCTCGGGGAGCGGCATCGACGGATGACGACGGCGTCGGTGCACCGGGACGCGAGTGTCGCGGCCCGAATCCTCGACGACCACCGCGCGCTCCTCGACGCGATCGACTCCGCCGACGCCGAACGTTTCGACACCCTGCTCGCCGGCCACCTCGTCGCGGTTCACGATCTACCCGGGCACGACCTCCCCGGGGCACCGGCATGAGCGCCGACCGCGCGCGCTTCGGATGGCCCGCCGTCGCGCTCGCCGTGTTCGCCACCGCGTGGGGCGGCAACGAATTCACGCCGCTGCTGGTCATGTACCGGCAGATCACCGACATGTCACCGGTCGTCGTCGACGCGTTGCTCTTCGCCTACGTCCTGGGCATCGTGCCCGCCCTGCTGATCGGCGGCCCGTTGTCGGATCGGCTGGGCCGACGGCCACTCATGCTGCCCGCCCCGCTGTTCGCGGCGGTCGGCTCGGGACTGCTGGCCGCGGGCTCGGAGTCGGTGGCACTGCTGACCGCCGGGCGGGTGTGCAGCGGCATCGCGCTGGGTCTCTCGATGGCCGTGGGGGGGAGCTGGATCAAGGAACTCTCCGACCGCGACGGTGCGCAGACGGGTGCCGGCGCCGGTCGCGCGGCCATGAGTCTCACGGCCGGCTTCGGCGTCGGCGCCGGGGTGGCCGGGGTGCTCGCGCAGTGGGGGCCGTGGCCGCATGTGCTGCCGTACCTGATCAACATCGCCATCGCGGTCGTCGCGGCGAACCTGATCGTGCTGGTGCCGGAGACGCGTCCCAGACAAGACTCGCCGGGGCGTCTGCGTGACGACCTGCGCATCCCGTCCGCGGGCCATCGTCGTTTCCTGTTCGTCGTGCTGCCACTGGCGCCCTGGGTTTTCGGTGCCGCCGCATCGGGTTACGCGATCGTCCCCGCCCTCATGTCCGCCCGCACCGCGGGAGCGCCGATCGCGTTCGCCGGCCTGTGCTGCGTCCTCGGCCTGTCCGCCGGTTTCGGCATCCAGTCGTTGGGTCGGCGGATCAACCGGCCGGGGAGTCTCCGCGGTGTCGTCGTCGCCTTCGTGGTGCTCGTGGCCGGAATGGTCCTCGCGGCCGTGGCGGCACACGTGCTGACCGTATGGGTCGCGCTCCTGGCGTCGACGCTGCTCGGCTGCGGATACGGCATGGCGATGATCGTCGGCCTGCTGGAGGTGCAGCGCATCGCCGGACCCGACGACCTCGCCGGGCTCACGGCCGTGTTCTACGGCGTGACCTACCTCGGCTTCGGGGTTCCGGCGGTTCTGGCCTGGATCTCGGAGAGCTGGCCGGCGATCACCTACCCGGTCATGTTCGGCTTCGGCGCCGTCGCCGCAATGATGAGCCTGATCGTCGCTCTCCTCGGACATCGTCGCCACGGTGCGCCCGTCGTAGAACCCGGTACCGCCGCAATGGCGGGCTCGGCCGGCGGGGCCGCCCGCACACGGTGACGCGTCGTCGATCGACCACCCGGTAACCTGCTGAGAGTTTGATCAGGCACCGCAGTGACACCGCGGTGCGACGGGGAGTGCAGCGGGTGAGTGTGGAAAGGCGCAGACGATGATGCTGGGAGCATGGGTCGTCGTCGTGACCGCGCTCGTGCTCATCCTGCCCGGCGCGTTCGTCGGCCGACGGATGAACCTACCGTGGCCGGTCGCGCTGGCCGCCGGTCCGCCCATCACGTTCGCCCTGGTCTCGATCCTGACGGTGCTGTACTCCGTCGTCGGCTTCGAGTGGAATGCCGTCTCGGCCCTGGTGGGTCTGGTCTTCGCGGTCGGCGGTGCCTGGGTCTACTCGGCACTGCTGCTCACCCGGTGGGGTCAGCGGCTGGCGCCGGTACCCGACGCCGACGGCGAATCCCGCGTGGGACGGACCGCGGTGGTGAGGGTCGCCGCCGGGCTCGGACTCGGTGGACTCGTCATCGCTGTCACCTGTATCCGGCCGATCGCGACGACCGCATTCGCCGGTCTCGGCAACATCTCGCAGGTGTGGGATTCGTTGTGGCACGCCAGTTCCCTGCGCTGGATTTACGAGACGGGCGTCGGCTCGGCCATGCGGATGGGCGAGCTGATGAATTACGACACCCAGGGGTTCAACTACTACCCGAACACCTGGCATGCGCTGGGTGCGTTGCTGTTCCCGCTGACCGGTGCCGACCCGGTCGAGCTCTACAACACGTATTCGCCCGCCGTGCTGGCGATCACCGTTCCGCTCGGTGTCGCGTCGCTGGCCTACTGGTTCGCGCGGCACCGCTACGACGTCGACTCGTCGGCTCTCATCGCCGGTACCGCGGGTGCGCTGAGCGCGCTGTTCCCGTCCCTGCCCTACGTCGAGGTCCAGCTGACCTCGGTGCCGAACGCGGTCGGCGTGAGCCTGGCGCCGGTCGCCGCCGTCCTCGTGATGAGCGTGGTGTCGGACAGATCGCGTGTGCTGCCGGCCGCGCTGGCCGTGGCCGGTGTGACCGCCACCCACCCCTCCGGCCTGATCGTCGTCGGCGTGATCGTCGGCCTCTGGTGGCTGTGCGAGGGTCTGTGGCGTCCGGTCGCCGGTCGCCTGCGCGATCTCGCGACGCTGGCCGTCACTGCGGTGGTGACGCTGGTCCTCATCGCACCGGTCGTCCTGGGCACCATCCGGGTCGCCGACACCAACGAACTCCCGTTCTTCGACTTCCGTGAGGAGACGATCGGCGTCCTCGACGGGCTCGTCAAGGGCGCGTTCAACGGGACGATCCCGCTCGAGCTCGATCACTTCCCGGTGTGGCCGCTGATCGTCGTCACCCTGCTCGGGCTGATCGCGCTCGTATGGCTGCGATGCTGGGCCGGCCTGGTCGCATGGTTCGTGTTCGCCCTGGTGACCGCCAACGCGATGGTGTCCCTGGGGCCGCTGTCATACCCGCTCGGGGCGATCGGCGGCTACTTCTACAACTCACCCCACCGGCTCACATTCGTGGTCGCGATCATCTCGGCCGCGGCGGCAGGCGTCGCGATCGGGGTTCTCGCGCTCGGCGTCGCAGGTCTGGTCCGACGCCGCGTGGCATCGGACCCGGCCGACGGTCTAAGAAAGGCCGAGGCGACTTCGGGGAAGGCGCGCTGGGTGGTGGCCGCGACATACGTGGTGTTGCTGGGTCTGATCGCCGGCGCCGCCGTCGTGCGTTATCCGCCGAACGCGCAGATCGCGTCGAAGGAGCGGGGCGGCAAGTATGTCGGGCCCGACGATCTCGCCGCCTACGAGTGGCTCGCCGCGCAACCCGACGCCCAGGACGTCCTCGTCCTCAACAACCTCGACCAGGGCACCGGCTGGCTGTACCCGGTCACCGGGGTCACCCCGATGTTCCCCTTCTACCGGGCCAACGAGTTCTCCGAGCGGCAGCGCGACCTGTTCTGGGGTGTGTCGGAGATCGGCGCCGACCCGGCCATCGACCAGATCGTGCGAGACATGAACGTGCATTACGTGATCGACTCGCCGCCGAGTTACTGGGAGTTCCAGCGCGGCATGCCCGACCCCGCCCGTGGTCACCAGGGCGACCCCTTCCTGGCGTTGCGTCAGAACGGCGCTCCCGGATTGACCGAGGTGTTCCGCCGCGGCGACGCGGTGGTCTACCGCGTCAACGACCTCGTCTACCCGCCGCCGCCCGCGCCCTGAGTGACTCCGCTCCTCAGTAACTGCGGCCCGGCGGCCGTCGTGGGCCACGAAAGACCAATCCTGGGCGACTGAACTCATGCTCCCTGAGGTGCGAGCGAAGCGAGCCACGAAGGGCTCAGCATCGTGTCTCACCAGGCCCTTCGTGGCTCGTCGCTATCGCTCCTCACACCTCAGGGAGCAATGGGGTCGCTTCTTTCGGATTTAGGGAGCAGTGGGGCCGCGTCTCGCACACGGAGCGGGGCGGCCATTCACCCCGTTCGACGCACGGGCACGGGCTAGCGTCGGGACATGCGGCCCTGGATGTGTGTCTTCTGCGCCAACGAGTTCCCGCCGGGCGAGACGCCGCTCGCGATGTGCCCGATCTGCGACGACGACCGGCAGTGGCGTCCGGTCAGCGGTCCCAGCTGGACTCCGCTCGACGAGACCGCCGACAACGCGCTGACCGCCCACGAACTGGAGCCCGGTCTGACCGCGCTGACGGTGCAACCCTCCGTGGGGATCGGGCAGCGTGCCCTGCTCGTCGCGACTCCCGGCGGGAACATCCTCTGGGAACCGCCGGGTTTCCTCGGGCCGTCCCTCGTCGACTGGCTAAAGCAGCACGGCGGGGTCGCCGCCATCGCCGCGAGCCATCCGCATCTGGTGGGCGCGAGCGTCTCGCTCAGTCACCGATTCGGTCGAGTTCCGGTGTATTACAACGACTCCGACCGGCGATGGGTCACCCGCCCCGACCCCGTCGTGCGCTTCTGGTCGGACACCACCGAAGTCCTCGGCGGGGTGCGACTCGTCCAGTGCGGCGGTCATTTCCCCGGCAGCGCGGTGCTACACCTCCCCGACGCCGCCGACGGCAGGGGTGCGGTGCTGACCGGCGACACCATCAAGGGCGTCATGCATCCCGGCATGGTGACCTTCATGCGCAGCTACCCGAACATGATCCCGCTGTCACCGCGGCTCGTCCGCCACATCGTCGACCGGGTGAACGAACTCCGGTTCGACCGGCTCTACGACGCGTTCGGTGTCGTCGTGGCCGAGAACGCCCGGGACGTGGTGGACAGTTCGGCGCGGCGCTACATCGGCTGGGTCACCGACTCGATCGTCGATCCCGACGATCCGCACGCGCCTGCCCAAGGGGAAACCGGTCAGGCGTCCGGGTAGCCCTTCGGGTTGCCTGACTGCCAGCGCCAGGTGTCGGCGCACATGTCGTCGATGGTCTTGGCGGCGTGCCAGTTCAGGTCGTCGTTCGCCCGGGTCGGATCGGCGTAGGACGCGGCGATGTCGCCGGCCCGCCGCGGGGCGACCTCGTAGGGGATTGGGCGCCCACTGGCCCTCTCGAACGCGTGCACGACCTCCAAGACCGAAACCCCTTGCCCCGTACCGAGATTCCAGGTCGACATGCCGGTCTCGCCGGTGCTGATGCGGTCGAGGGCCGCGACATGGCCGGCGGCCAGGTCGTCGACGTGGATGTAGTCGCGCACGCCGGTGCCGTCGGGGGTGTCGTAGTCGTCGCCGAAGACCGCCAGCTTCTCGCGCCGGCCGACCGCGACCTGCGCGACGAACGGCATCAGGTTGTTCGGAATGCCCGACGGGTCCTCGCCGATCTGTCCGCTCGGATGTGCGCCCACCGGATTGAAGTACCGCAGTGCCGCGATGCGCCACACGTCCGAACTGGCGGCGACATCGCGCAGGATCTGCTCGATCATCACCTTGGTCCAGCCGTACGGGTTGGTCGCCGAAGTGGGTAGGTCCTCGGTCATCGGCAACTGCGGCTCCGCGCCGTAGACCGTTGCCGACGACGAGAACACCAGCGTGTGCACGTCGTGGCGTTCCATCGCGCGGAGCAGGGCGAACGTGGTGCCGAGGTTGTTCTGGTAGTAGTCGAGCGGCTTGGCCACCGACTCGCCTACCGCCTTGAACCCCGCGAAGTGGATGACCGCGTCGATGTCCTCGTGGGCGAAGAAGTGTTCGGTCTTGTCGACGTCGGCGAGGTCGAAGGCGTGGACGGGGATGGAACGGTCGGTCAGTGCCTCGAGCCGGCCGACGACGGCCGGCTTGGCGTTGCTGAAATCGTCGACGATGACGACGTCGTGTCCGGCCGAGACCAATTGGATGACGGTGTGCGAGCCGATGTAGCCCGCTCCTCCGCTCACGAGTACGCGCATGACGACCACCGTAAGCGGCGACCCTGGGAATGGGCCAAGTGGACTGCATGGAGGTCACCAGGTGGCTTCGACTCGGCGCCTCGCTTCGCTCGGGGCCGGCTCAACCAGCGGAGGGGGCGGGTCAACCAGTGGAGGGGCCGGGTCACCAGCGGAGGGGCTGGTTAATTAGCGGAGGGGCCGGGTCAACCAGCGGAGGGGCCGGGTCAACTAGCGGACAACGGCTCAACCAGCGGAGGTGCCGGTGACGCGTTCGGTGGTGGCGTACTTCTGTTCGACGGCTTCTTTAGCGGGTTGCCACCAGCCGGGGTGGTCGCGGTACCAGTCGATGGTGGCGGCGAGGCCGGCGCGGAAGTCGAGGTAGGAGGGGGTCCAGCCGAGTTCGGTGCGAAGGCGGGTGGAGTCGATGGCGTAGCGGCGGTCGTGGCCGGGGCGGTCGGTGACGAAGTCGAAGGCGTCGGCGGGCTGGTCGAGGAGTTCGAGGATGGTTTCCACGACGGTGCGGTTGTCGACCTCGCCGTCGGCGCCGATGAGGTAGGTCTCGCCGATCTGGCCGCGGTCGATGATTGTCCACACGGCGTCGTTGTGGTCGTCGACGTGGATCCAGTCCCGGACGTTGCGGCCGTCGCCGTAGAGCTTGGGGCGCACCCCGGAGAGCACGTTGGTGATCTGGCGGGGGATGAACTTCTCGATGTGCTGGTACGGGCCGTAGTTGTTGGAGCAGTTGGAGATGGTGGCGGCCACGCCGAAGGAGCGGACCCAGGCGCGCACGAGCAGGTCGCTGCCGGCTTTGGTCGAGGAGTAGGGGCTCGACGGGTTGTAGGCGGTCTGTTCGGTGAAGCGGGCCGGGTCGTCGAGATCGAGGTCGCCGTAGACCTCGTCGGTGCTGATGTGGTGGTAGCGCACCTGGTGGGCGCGGACGGCTTCGAGCAGGGTGTAGGTGCCCACGAGGTTGGTGGAGACGAACGCCGACGGGTCGGCCAGAGAGTTGTCGTTGTGGGATTCGGCGGCGAAGTGCACGACGAGGTCTGTGTCGGCGACGAGTCGGCCGACCAGGGCGGCGTCGGTGATGTCGCCCTCGACGAGTTCGACGCGGTCGGCGACCGGGGCGAGGGTGTCGGGGTTGGCGGCGTAGGTGAGTTTGTCCAGGACCCGGATCGAGACGTCGGGGCGGGTCGTCAGGGTGCGCAGCACGAAGTTGGCGCCGATGAACCCGGCACCCCCGGTCACGAGAACACGCACGCGCGGCGCCTTTCGTCGAGGTCGATGGTCGCAGTCACTCTACCGAGGAGCCGACCTGCTCGCCTCGGGTGAGCGCAGCGGCGCGACTCGCGTGCCGTCGCGAAAGGCCGCGGGCATTACCCTGATCGCCATGAAAGGGATCATCCTGGCCGGCGGTACGGGCACGCGGCTGCACCCCATCACGCAGGGGGTGAGCAAGCAACTCGTCCCGGTCTACGACAAGCCGATGATCTATTACCCGCTCTCGACGCTCATGCTGGCCGGGATCCGCGACATCCTGATCATCACCACCCCGCACGACGCCCCGGCCTTCGAGAACCTGCTCGGCAACGGCGACCAGTTCGGCATCGACCTCACCTACAAGACCCAGCCCTCCCCGGACGGACTCGCGCAGGCCTTTGTCCTCGGCGCCGACCACGTCGGTACCGACTCGGTCGCTCTCGTCCTCGGCGACAACATCTTCTACGGACCCGGACTCGGCAGCCGGTTGCAGGGTTTCGAGAACGTCGACGGCGGCGCGGTCTTCGCCTACTGGGTGGCCAACCCGGAGGCCTACGGGGTGGTCGACTTCGACGCCGACGGCACCGCCATCTCATTGGAAGAGAAACCGGCACAACCGAAGTCGAACTTCGCGGTACCCGGTCTGTACTTCTACGACAACGACGTCGTCGACATCGCCCGCAACCTGCGGCCCAGCGCCCGCGGCGAGTACGAGATCACCGACGTCAACGCCCACTACCTCGACCGCGGGAAACTGTCGGTCACCGTCCTGCCGCGCGGCACGGCGTGGCTCGACACCGGCACGTTCGACAGCCTCCTCGACGCCGGCAACTTCGTCCGCACCGTCGAACAACGCCAGGGACTCAAAATCGCTGTCCCAGAGGAGATCGCGTGGCGACAGGGGTATCTCTCCGACGAGGAGTTGCGGGCTCGTGCCGACAAACTCCGCAAGTCGGGTTACGGTGACTACCTGCTCGAACTGTTGCAGCGGGGCAAGGGTTTCTAAGCGCCGCCCCCGAGGCGCATGTCCGACGACCGACCCTGGGAAAGGTGTCCGCATGAAGGTCCGCCCGCTCGCCATCGACGGAGCGTGGGAGTTCACCCCGGTCCAACACGGCGATGCCCGTGGGTTGTTCGCCGAGGCGTTCAAGGCCGACGTGATCGCCGAGACCATCGGTCACCGCTTCGACCTCGCGCAGGTGAACCTCTCGGTGTCCGCGGCCGGCGTGCTGCGCGGCGTGCACTTCGCCGACGTCCCCCCCGGACAGGCGAAATACGTCACCTGCCCCACCGGCGCGATTCTCGACGTCATCGTCGACATCCGCGTCGGCTCACCCACTTTCGGTACCTACGACACCGTCCTGCTCGACGACGTGGATCGTCGTGCGGTCTACCTGTCCGAGGGTCTCGGCCACGCGTTCTGCGCGCTCGCCGACAACTCGACCGTGACCTACCTCTGTTCCACCGGATACAACCCGACCGGTGAGCACGGCATCAACCCGCTCGATCCGGAACTGGGTATCGAATGGCCGACGCACGCCCGGGACGGTTCACCGCTGGAGTTCGAACTCTCGCCGAAGGACACCGCGGCACCGGGGCTCACCGAGGCGCGCGAGTCGGGTCTGCTGCCGAACCACGACGAGGTGGCCGACTTCCTGGGTTCGCTGCGGAACTGAGGCGCGAACGCCGAAACGTGCACGGCGCCAGCCGTACACGTCGCAGGGCAGGAAGCGTCAGCCGGTAGTGGACCGCCGAAACGCGGTGACCGCCCAGAAGTAGCCGACCACCAGGAACACCACGCACCACCCCAGCGCCCACGGCCAGCGATCACTGATGTCGAGACCCATGAGGAGTCCGCGCAGCGTGTCCGCGATGGGACTGAACGGCTGGTACTCGGCGAACTGGCGGACACCGTTGGGCATGCTGTCGGTCGGGACCAGCCCACTGCCCAGATAGGGCAGGAACAGCAGCGGCAGCGGCATGTTGCTCGCACTCTCCGGATTCGGCGCGACGACACCCATGGCAACCGCGATCCACACGAGGCCCGCGGTCAGTAGCAGGAGCAGTCCGCCGGCCGCGAACCAGTCGAGAAGGCTTGCGTCGGCACGGAAGCCCATCGCGAACGCGACCGCGAGCAGGAAGCAGACCGCGACCACACCTTGGATGAGGGCGCCGACGAAGTGTCCGGCCAGGATCGCTGTCGGCGGAGTGGCCAGTGATCGCAACCGATTGATGATGCCCTCGGTGACGTCCTGATTGACCGAGACCGCAACCGCCACCGTCAGGAACGACGGCACGAAGAGCAGTAGGCCGGGGAGAAGATAGTTGATGTACTTGCCGTCCAGCGGTCCGTCCGCGGCGAGGGCGCTCTCGATGGCACCGCCGAAGAAGTAGGTCATCATCAGCAGGATCACGACCGGCATCGCAATCGTGGAGAACATCATTGTGGGGTAGCGCCGTAGCCGGATCAGGTTGCGGCGCACCATCACCGCGGAGTCGGACAGGGTGTGGTCGAGCGTGGTGGTCATGACTTCTCCTAGTTGGTGGTAGCGGCGGTGCGGCCGGTGATGGTGAGGAAGACGTCGTCGAGATCCGGTGTGTGGACCGAGATCCCGGCAGCGTCGATCCGGGCGTCGTCGAGGGTGGCGAGCACGCCGCGGACAGCGCCGATCCCGGCGCCACCGGGGACGGCGAGGGTGTTCTCGCCCGGGGTGTCGACCGCCGAGGGGAACTGCGACCGCGCCCGTTCGAGGTCGTCGGCGTTCGTGAAGTCGATCCGGATGTATCCGCCCGGCACGAGACGCTTCAGTTCGGCCGCCGTCCCCTCGGCCACGATGCGGCCGCGGTCGAGCACAGCGATCCGGTCCGCGAGGTGATCCGCTTCCTCGAGGTACTGCGTGGTGAGGAAGATGGTGGTGCCGCCGGCGACGAGACCGCGGACGGTGTCCCAGACCGCGCGGCGGGACCGTGGATCGAGTCCGGTCGTCGGCTCGTCGAGAAAGATGATCGACGGTTCGCCCACCAAAGTCATGGCCAGGTCGAGGCGCCTGGTCATACCGCCGGAGTATTCGGCGACCCGACGGTCCGCGGCGTCGGTGAGGTCGAAGTCGCGCAGCAACCGGTCGACCCGTTCGCGGGTCGCCGCTTTCGAGAGATGTCGCAGGCGGGCGACCATGGTGAGGTTCTCCCGCCCGGTCAGCAACGTGTCGACGGCGGCGAACTGCCCGGTCAGGCCGATCTGCGCGCAGATCGCGGCGCGGTCGGTCCGCGGATCGAGTCCGGCGACCTCCACCTCACCAGCGTCCTGTTGCGACAACGTGGACAGAATCTTCACGGTGGTCGTCTTCCCGGAGCCGTTGGGTCCGAGCAGGGCGAACACCGCGCCCGCCGGTACGTCGAGATCGATACCGTCGAGGACGGTGTGGTCGCCGAAGGACTTCGTGAGTCCGGAGGCGCGGACGGCGGTTGTTGTCATGATCGTGCTCCCAGTGGTTGCTGAAACTAGAAATAAACTCATGCGCATATATGCATGTGTGGGTAGACGACGGTCCCTGATGGACGTCGCCGGGAACTGCTCGGTTGTTCTAGTGGTGCGGTCGGGTGGGGTTTTACACGTCCAGGTCTTCGACCTCGGGTCGGAGGGCGGCGGCAGTACGTGCGTAGAAGCGTTCGGGGACAAGCGGTTTGAGCTGGTCGGGAGAGTCGACGATGTCGACGCGGTAGTCGCCCCAGTCGGGTAGGTCGGCGGTGAACAGGCTGCGGACACTGGGAAGGCCGGTCAGGTCTTTCAGCCAGTTACCGGTCTTCTGCCGATGTGTCACCCCGTAGTTCGCCCAGTCGACGTGGTGGACCGCGAGGACGATCTTGCCGGTCCGCCCTTCGTAAGCGGTCAATTTGGTTGCATTGCCGGTGGTTTCGTCGTACTCGGTCTCCTCGGCGAGGAGTCTGCCGAAGAACCGTTTACGACGCACTCCGTCGGGACCGTCGCGCAGGACGACCTCGTCGTAACCGGCGTCGCGGTAGTCGGCTGCCCGCACGTACGCGCGCAGTGCCTCGACGACTGCGCCGGAGAGATTGCCTCCTGACACCTGTTGAGCGCGTTCGAGGACTTTGAGGTCATCGTCGGAGACGTAGATGGTCTTGTTGGGCATGCGGTAACTATATGTAGATGTATACGTAGACGCAAGGGATCGGGGAAACTGCATCCGGGAGGGCAGTCCGTGAGGGTGACGGCTCCGAATCGTTCAGTAAGCTGAGCAATGGGAGGTGGCGAGCAGATGCTCACTGGAGTGATCGGAAATTCGGCGATCATGGCCGCGATAGGGCTGGGGATGATCGCGTTGACGGCGTGTGCGTTCCGCCTGAGGCGGTCGGGCGGGGCCGTCACCTGGTTGGTGGTCCTGCTCGGCGTGGCACTGACATTCGACAACGTGGCAGTTGCCGTAGGCCGGATGGTCGGCTTCGGTGACCTTTTGTACGCGATCAACCTGCCGCGCTTCTGGATTCACGGGCTGATGACTCCGCTGATCGTTGTCGCCGCGGCCGTGCTCGCCTGGCGTCTGGGGGTGCGGTGGAGTCGCCCGGTGGTCGTGGTCGGGGCCGTTCTCGTCGCCGCATTGGTGGTCGTCGGGATCGTCGAGTGCTTCGTGGCGCTGGAGCTGACGCCGGCGACCGACGGTGATGCGCTGCGGTACGCCAACGCCGCCGCTGCCGGCCCGCCGGTCCCCGCACTGGGCACCGTGCTGATCCTCATCGCGATCGGGATGACCGCGTGGCGTCAGGTGCGGTCGCTCTGGCTGTTGCTCGGCTCGGTGACGATGCTGGTCACCGCGGCCGCGGGCATGTCGGTTCTCTGGCTAGGCAATTTCGGTGAGCTGGTGTTGTACGCCTCCATCGTCGCCACCATGTTCCAGGTGGCCGCGGCCGAAAGCCGTTCCGCCGCCAATGGTACGAACAATCGGCTGGAGTCGGGGAGGGCCGCGGCGCAGTCGATGACGGTCCGGAGCTAGTCGCCCGTTCCGGAATGGTTCTCGCGCTCCGCGTCTTGCAGCGCGATCGCGCGGGCCAGCCGCGCGTACTTGACCTCCAGGTCGCGGAACCGCAGATACGTCGACACCGTCGTGAAGGCGAACGCGATGACCAGGAGGAACAGGACCAGGTCGAGGCCGCGTTGGATGCCGATCTTGTTGGCCACCCATGTGACGTCGTCCTGCCGCAGCATCGCGTAGAGGCCGAAGCCGATGAACGCGACGAACAGCAGCTTCACGCCTGCCGACGCGCGGGCCGTGCCTCGATTCACCACGAAGAACCCGACGAGCGCGACCAGACCGAGGATCGCGAGGATCTGGAACCAGATCATCGTGGCATCACTTCCTCACCCGGGTGTGGAACAGGCCGTCGGCGACGATGTTGACCCCGTTGATCAGCGACTGTCCCTTCGCCCGCGAGTAGTCGGTGTAGAGGATCGTCACCGGTTGTTCGGCCACCCGCCACCGGTGGTGATCGATGAGCGCGATGAACTCTGACGCGTGGCTCATCCCGCTCATGAGCAGGTCGAGCTCATCGGCCACGGTCTTGTTGAACGCCCGAAGTCCGTTGTGCGCGTCGGACAATCCGAGGCGACGAGTGCGCGGGCTCAGGAACACGATGGTGCGCAACGCCATCCGGCGCAGGATCGGAACCGATTCGCTGCGACCGTCGGCGAAGCGGGTCCCGACGATGATGTCGACCGGCTCGCGTCGTAAGCGTTCGATCATGGCCGACACGTCGTTAACCTGGTGCTGCCCGTCGGCGTCGAAGGTCACGAAGAACCGTGCCCCCGGCCGGCGACGCGCGTACTCGACGCCGGTCTGGATCGCGGCGCCCTGACCGAGGTTCACCGGGTGCCGAACCAGATGCACCCCGGCGGCCCGGATCTGCTCGGCCGAGTTGTCCGAGCTGCCGTCGTCGACGCAGACGATGTTGGGAAACGTCTCGCGGGCCTTGGCCGCCACCTCGCGGATCACCTGGCCCTCGTTGAAGACGGGCACCACCAGCCACACGTCGGCGTTGGTACTGGGTTCGGCCATGGTCAACAACCCTAACCCGCTTCCGCGCGGGGTCTGCCGCCCGGCACGCCTCGGGGGCTGCATGGTGATCGGACCTGGTTAGTCTTGTCCGGTGACGATCGACGTGATGATGCCGTTCTACGGCGACGTCGCCCAGTTCCGGCAAGCCGTCACCAGTGTGCTCGACCAGGACGACCCGGACCTCCGGCTCGTCGTCGTCGACGACTGCTACCCGGATCCGACGCCGCGGCAATGGCTGGAGTCGCTCGGCGACGCCCGGGTCCAGTACCTCCGCAACGAGACCAACCTCGGCGTGAACGGGAACTTCCGGCGCTGCGTCGAGCTGGTCACCGCCGACTGGTTCGTGGTCATGGGGTGCGACGACGTGATGCACCGCGCCTACCTCGCCGCCGTCCGTACGATGGCCCGCCACCATCCCGACGCCGCGGTCATCGCGCCCGGCGTCGACGTCATCGACGAGAACGGTCAACCGGTCACGCCGCTCGGTGACCGGATCAAGTCGGTTCTCGCGCCGCCGCGGGCGACCGTGCTGTCCGGGGAACGGCTGGCCACCTCGCTGTACCACGGCAACTGGACCTATTTTCCGTCCCTGTTGTGGCGGACCGCCGCCGTGCGCGAGGTCGGGTTCCGGCCCGGACTCGAGATCGTCCTCGATCTCGCACTCCTCGTCGATTTGGCGAGCGCCGGCGGATCACTGGTCTACGACCCCGAGGTCGTCTTCTCCTACCGCAGGCACCGCGCCTCGGTGAGTTCGGTGCAGGCCGTCGACGGTCGGCGGTTCGCCGAGGAGAACCGATTCTTCGCCGACGAAGCGCAGCGTTGCGAGGCGCACGGCTGGCCGAAGGCAGCGCGCGCCGCCAGGTGGCACGCGACGTCGAGGCTGAACCACCTCTCGGCCCGCGTCGGCGCGGGCCTCGGCCGGCTGCGGATTTCGTCCGGAAGCTAGGAGCGCCTGCGCTCCCTGGGGGGTGGGCGAGCCCAACCCCTGCTCCCTGAGGTGCGAGCGAAGCGAGCTTAACCCCTGCTCCCTGAGGTGCGAGCGAAGCGAGCCTCGAAGGGCTCGTAGCGCGCCTCACCAGCCCTTCGAGGCTCGTCGCTTGCGCTCCTCGCACCTCAGGGAGCAGGGGTTATGCGGTTCTTTCGGTCAACGACGGCCGCGAGGCCGCAGGTACTGAGGAGCGAGCTTGCGAGCCGACCCCATGCTCCCTGAGGAGCGAGCTTGCGAGCGTCACGAAGGGTCAGGCCCGCAGCACCCCGACGAGATGCACGCCGAGGCCGACCAGGGGTCCGACGACGAGGGCGACGCAGGTCCGGGTCGCGACGTCGAGCGGCAGCAACAACATCGCGATCGCGACCAGGGTCGACACCCACCATCCGGCCGCGTACCAGCGGTGGGCGCCCGCGGCGATCGCGGCGGCGCCGGTCACCGTCAGCAGCGCCAGGCACGTCGCGCCGAGCGTCAGCATCGCCACGACCACACCGTCGAGATCGAAGTCGGCGCCGAACACCGATCGCAGCAACCACGGGCCCACCAGCCACGCGGCCGTCACCCCGACGCCACCGACCGCGGCGACGATCCCGAGGGGAGCACCCAGCGCGGCGAGGCGGTGGTCCCGGCGGTCGACGAACCTCGAGATCAGCACACCCTGAAAGCTGTTGAGCGGCACTAGTAGTGGTGCGCGGGTCAGGGTGACGGCGAGGATCAGCGCGCCGATCGTCCGGACGTCGTCGGCGTCGGGGCCGCCACGCAGGTCGGTGGTCAGGTTGATGAGCACGGGAAAACCCATGACGAGGACGGCGCTCGCGGCGGCGGCGGCCATCGCGGTCAGGGTGTTGCCCGTCAGACGTCGGGGCGCGACGTCGCCGGCGACGCCGATCGCACGGCGGGCCGAGGCCGACACCACGAGCAGCAGGCACCACGACACCGACCCGACGACGGTGACGACCAGGAACGCGGTGACGCCCCAGCCGGCCGCCACCGCGACACCGGCACCAGCGAGCCGGATCAGCGCGTCGACCGACAGCAGCACCGCGAACGACGACCAGTCCAGCCGCCCCGACAACGCTCCGCACAGGTGCGCGTACACCGCGAAGCTCGCCACGCCGACGGCGAGCAGCAGCACCGACAGGCCGCGATCCGCGGTGAACACCCGTGAGCTCCACAACGGTGACGTCGCGACGACCAGAACGGCCAGGCCGAGCCCGATGCCCGCGTTGACCAGCAACGGGCGCGACCGGGCGAGCCCCTCCGATGCGGCGGTCCGGACCGCCCGCGTCGTCTCCTGCAGTTGCCCGTTCTGCGCCCCGGTCACCAGGCCGTAGGCAGCCCAGAACACGGCGAACACGCCGTAACCGACGGCCCCGAGATGCCTGGCCGCCAAGAGCAGGACGACATACCCCGACGCGGCCGCGACGATCGTCGCCATCGTGACCCGGCCCAGTGAACGTGCGTCGGTGTCGCCTGCCGAACCGGCGTCCGGACCCGGCGTCGTCGGATCGGTCGTCATCGAACGGATCAGGAAGGACCTGGGAACGGCGGCAACTCGGGCGTGAACAGCCAGTCGTCCCAGAGATCCTTGAGCGGCTTCGACGAGTGGGTGGCGGCGAGTGCCATGAAGTCCTCGGTGGTCACCGAGCCGTACCGATACTTGTCGGTCCACCGCTGCAGCAGCGCGAAGAAGTCGCCGTCACCGATGGTCAGCCGCAGTGCGTGCAGGGTGAGTGCGCCGCGTTTGTAGATCCAGTCGTCGAACATCTTGCGCGGACCGGGATCGGCGAGTGGCACACGCACCGGCGACGATTCGAGTTTCGCGTAGTAGTGACGCGCCCATTCGTCGGCGCTGCGGCCGCCCGAGTGCTGACTCCACAGCCATTCGGCGTAACAGGCGAAACCCTCGTGGAGCCAGATGTCGCGCCAGCGGGCCGCGGTCACCGAATTGCCGAACCACTGATGCGCGAGCTCGTGGGCGATCAACCGCTCCGCGTGCCGGCTGCCGTCGCAGTGATTGGCCCCGAAGGTGGAGAAACTCTGTGCCTCGATGGGGATCTCGAGTTCGTCGTCGGTGACCACGACGGTGTACCGGGGGAACGGATACGGCCCGAACATCTCGACGAACGCCGCCATCATCTCGGTCTGCTGACCGAAATCGACCCCGAAGTTCTCCTCGAGTCGCGAGGGGACGAGGCCCGAGACCGGAATCGGTTTGGACGCCAACGAGATCTGCTTGTACTGACCGATCTGGATCGACGCCAGGTAGGTGGGCATCGGTTCCACCTGCTCGTAGACCCAGGTGGTCTGCGCGGCGCGGACCCGCTTGGACTCCAGGACGCCGTTGGCGAGCGCGTGATACGGGCTGTCGGTGGTGATCGAGATCCGGTACGGCGCCTTGGCGCTCGGGTGGTCGTCGCAGGGGAACCACGACGCCGCCCCGTTGGGCTGGTTCGCACAGAGCGAGCCGTCGGTCAGTTCCTCCCAACCGACCTCACCCCACGGGCCGCGGATCGGATGCGGACTGCCGTGGTACCGGACGGTGACGGTCATCGCCCCGCCCGGGGGGAGTGGAGTGTCGGGGGTGATGGTCAGCTTGTGCCGACGATGCGAGTAGCGGGCGCGCTTGTCGTTGACCGACACCCGTTGCACCGACAGCGAGCTCGCCAGGTCGAGGGTGAAACGCTTGAGCTCGGCGTACGACGTCGCGGTCAGGATCGCGGTGCCCTCGAGTCGATTGCTCGACACCTTGTACTCGAGTTCCAGATCGTATCGAGAGATGCGATAGCCCAGATTGCCGTTGTCGGGCAGATATGTATCGAGGACGTCGGCGGGTGCCCCCAGCACGGGTTGCCCGGAGTTGCCACGTGAACCCAGCCCAGACTTTCCCGGCACTCTCGACTCCTACTCCGTTCTGCCCCGGCGGGCTGACGTGCGGCGGCGCGCCTCGACGAGTCGCGTCGGCGACGCGCTGCGACCGGTCACGAAGCGGTTGCGGTTCGGTGGTGACGTCTCGATTCGGCTGTTCACCCGCGACGGGGCGATGCTGTCCCGGACACTGAGAGAGTACCTGGCGGCGGCACGGCCGGCCCGCCCGATCGATACGAGGAGTGCGGAATGAGCGGATTCGGTAGTGTGGCGCAGTTTCTCGCGCGCCTGATACTCGGCATCATCTTCATCGCCCACGGGTGGCAGAAGCTGGTCACCCAGGGTATGGACGCCACCAAGGCGGCATTCGGCCCGGCCGGCATGGACATCCCCTACCCGGAGCTCGCCGCGTACTACGCGACATGGGTCGAGCTGATCGGCGGCATCCTGCTGATCCTCGGACTGCTGCTGCCGATCGTCGCGACCCTGCTGATCGCCGACATGATCGGCGCGATCGTGTTCGTGCACTGGGACGCCGGGTTCTGGAACATGGACGGCGGTTACGAGTGGCCGCTCGCGCTGATCGCGGGCCTGCTGGCCGTCGGCTACACGTCGGCCGGCCGGATGGGCGCCGACAGCTACATCATGCGACGCCGACGCCGAGACGTCGTCTGACGGCTCACACCAGAGCCAGACCGTCGATGGTGGCCGCGCTCGCCGGAGCGCCGCCACCATCGGCCAACCTCTCGACCAGGCGCGTGAGCAGTTCCCGTTCCTCGTCGGCATGACGGAGTCCGACACCGTCGATGAGCCCCGGCGAGATCAGCGCGAGGGGATCGGTGTCGTGCCGGTGGACCACCGCCGCGCCGAGCAGACGTTGCGCCTGGGCGGGATCGGACTCCCAGAGCGCGTCGGCGGTCAGCAGGTACAACCGGACGGCCGGCGAATAGTCGTGCAGGTGCACGAGCGCCCAGGCCCAGTGCTTCGCGACGTCGACCGTGTCGGCTTCGGCGCGCCCGTGCGTGCGCACGTACTTGCCGTGCAGTTCACGACACAGGTGGCTGGCGTCGGACCACAGCATGAGATGGGACATGCAGCGGACGCAGTCGTGCAGATTGGACAGGTACATCACCGAATACGGTCCCTCGCGGCGCGACCTGATCTCGCGGAGCACGGAGAACTCGGCCAGCGCGTGGTCGTATTCACCGGCCGAGAGCAGCGCCCGGGCCTCGGCCTGCATTTCCTCGATCACCCTCGACATTGTCGCCGATCCGGCACCCCGGCATCGGCGATTCGGCCGAACCGGGTGAGCACGACCGACACCGGCCGGCCAGGTAACACCATCGGGTCGTCCTGGCGGGACTCCCGGCGGGCTGGCATCGTGGCAAGGATGAAGGACGACATCGGTAGCACTCCGGAGGGTTCGGACGGCGAGTACAGCCTGGACGAGGACGACCAACTGCAGCCGGAGGACACTCTGGACGACCGCGGCGTCGACGACGTCCTCGACGAGGGGTACTCACCGCCCGACTATGCGCCCAAGGGTGCCGTCCACGGGCTGACCTCCCGGGAACAGGCCGAGGGCGAGACGCTCGACGAGCGGCTGGCCGAAGAGGAACCCGACGTCGGAGCGGTCGATCCGCTCGACGAGATCACCGCCGAGGAACGTGCGCGGACCGACTGGCGCGCACACGATTCCGATCGTGACGACGAGTTCGAGGAAGACGACGAGGTCGGGGACCGCCGCGCCGGACGTCTCATCGCCCCGGACGCCGGATCAGGTATCGACACCGAGTCGGACGCCGTCGCCGAGGACGCCGGGATCGACGGCGCCGGAGCCTCCGCGGAAGAGGCTGCGGTGCACTACATCTCCGATTCGGACTAGTCGGTCTGGTTCGGCCCGCTCCCTTCGCTCCCGGCGCCGGTTTGATTAGGCCCGCTCGCTTCGCTCCCGGCGCCGGTTTGATTCGGTCCGCTCGCTTCGCTCCCGGCGCCGGTTTGATTCGGCCCGCTCGCTTCGCTCCCGGCGCCGGGCTGCTCCAATACCTGCGCCAGCGTCGCGACGATGGTCGAGCGGACGGCGTCGGCCGTGAGGCCCAGCCCGCTCAACGCCTCGGCAAGCGTGCCATCGGCGAAGAAGCCGAGCAGGAGATGCTCCGTGCCGATGTAGTTGTGCCCGAGATCGAGGGCGGCAGCGACGGTCGACTCCAGGACCGACTTCGACGCGTCGTCGTAGGGCACCACGCTCGTTGCTTCGTCGTCGGCGATGTCCCGCGGTGCCGGGAGCAGTGGCGCGATGGCCGCACGCCAGGCGTCGGCGTCGACACCGGAGTCCCGCAGCACATGGAACACGAGGGACTTCGGTTCGGCCGTGAGGGCCTGCGCGATGTGGGCCGGGGTCACGTGCTCGGCACGGCCCGCGGCCGCTGCCGCGTTCGCGGCCATCAGTACGTTCGCGGCCCGGGGCGTGAAACGCGAGAACGGGTTGTCCGCGCCGGGTGCATCGTTCTCGCCCGCGGACGACACGCGGTCGACGAACCGCTTCTGAGCGGCCTGTTTGCTCACGCCCATGCTGGTGCCGATCGCGGTCCACGATGCTCCCGAGCGGCGGGCCTGGTCGACGAAGTGACCGATCAGGCTGTCGGCGATGTCGCCCAGGTGCTGCGCGGCCACCACCGCGTCGGAGAGTTGGTCCAGCGGGTCGTCGTGGACCTTGCGGATGGCATGGATCAGGTCGTCGAGGCGGATGGAGACTGAACTCTGGGGCATGCGTCAACCGTAGGTTGACGAGTTGATCGCGTCAACCCCGAGTTGACGACGACGCGTCGAGGCCGATCAAGCGCGTGTGCGTTGACAGGAACGGCAAGCGTCATGACGATGGATGCGGAGATCGGCGAAGTCGTCGCCGGCCGCTCCAGGCTTTGCCACGGGAGGTTATCCAGTGAGCATCACCGAACCGTCGGTTCGTCCCCAGTCCACAGACACCCGGTCCGCCGAGAGCCCGCCGGCGAACGGTGTCGTCACCGATGTCGCGCGTCGCTACCTCGACGTCCGCGCCCTGACCGACACGCTGTCCGAACGGCTTTCGCCCGAGGACCAGACACCGCAGTCGATGACCGAGGCGAGCCCGGCGAAATGGCATCGGGCGCACGTCACCTGGTTCTTCGAGGAGTTCATCCTGCGGCGTGACCCCGCGTACAAGGTCTACGACGACACGTTCCGGTACCTGTTCAACAGCTACTACGAGGCTGTGGGAGAACGGCATCCACGACCTGATCGCGGTCTCGTCACGCGGCCGGGTGTCCGCGATGTGACCCGCTACCGCGAGCATGTCGACGCCGCGATGGTGGATCTCCTCGAGCGCGGCGACCTCGACGAGGCCGCACTCGAACTCGTCGAACTCGGCTTTAATCACGAACAGCAGCACCAAGAGCTGCTGCTCATGGACATCAAGCATCTCTTCTCCACCAACACGTTCGGGCCGGTGTACGTCGATCGCGAACCCGACGAACCGGGCATCGCGAAAGCGTTGGGCTGGCGGCAGTTCGAGGGCGGCGTCAACGAGATCGGCGCGTTGGGCAGCGGATTCTCCTACGACAACGAGGGCCCCCGGCACCGGGTGTATCTCGAGGACTTCGAGATAGCCGACCGCGCGGTCACCAACGCCGACTGGCTGGAGTTCATGGCCGACAACGGTTACCGGCGCGCCGAATTCTGGTTGTCCGACGGGTGGGCGACCATCCGCCAGACCGGATGGGACGCACCGGGATACTGGCGCGACGAAACGGGTGCGCGCTCCACCGACCCGTCGGACTGGACGACGTACACCCTGTCCGGTCGGCGGCGGATCGTGCCCGACGAGCCCGTCCTGCACGTCTCGTTCTACGAGGCCGACGCCTACGCCCGCTGGGCGGGGGCCCGGCTGCCCACCGAATTCGAGTGGGAGATCGCTGCCGGCTCACTGGGTACCGAGCGCGGGGCCCTGCTCGACCCGGACCGATGTCATCCCGGCCGCGTCGGTGCGGCGATGATCGGGGATGTGTGGGAGTGGACTGCCAGTGCGTACCTGCCCTATCCCGGCTTCGTGCCCGCCAACGGCGCGGTGGGTGAATACAACGGCAAGTTCATGTCCGACCAGCATGTGCTGCGCGGGGCGAGCGCGGTGACGCCTGTGGGTCACGAACGACTGACGTACCGAAACTTCTTCCCGGCGCCGTCGCGCTGGGTCTTCTCGGGACTCCGGCTGGCCCGATGAGCCTCGACAGCGACACCCCGGTGACGGCGACCACCGGGGACACGGCCATCGGGGGCCTTGCCGCGGACGCACTCTCGGGATTGTGGCAGCAACCGCCGGTCCTCCCCACGAAGTGGTTGTACGACGAGCGCGGCAGCAAGCTCTTCGACGAGATCACCCGTCTGCCCGAGTACTATCCCACCCGCCGCGAGACCGCGATCCTGCGCGCGCGGTCGGCCGAGATCGCCTCGACGACCCGTGCCGACGTCATCGTCGAACTGGGCTCGGGCACATCGACCAAGACGCGTCTGCTGCTCGACGCCTTCGTGGACGCGGCCGCCGACGGTGAGCGTCCGACCTACGTCCCCGTCGACGTCAGCACCGAGATGCTCACGACGACAGCCGAAGTACTCGCCGTCGACTATCCCGGGATCGACGTCGTCCCCGTGGTCGCCGACTTCACCGAGCCTGACCTGGATCTCCCGCCCGCCGACGGCCCGCGCCTCGCGGTGTTCCTCGGTGGCACGATCGGCAACTTCGATCCTGCTGCGCGCGCGGAGTTCTATCGTTCGATGGTCGGCTCGTTGTCCCCGGGTGACTACTTCCTCCTCGGTACCGACCTCGTCAAGGACACCGGGCGGCTCGTCGCCGCCTACGACGACAGTGCTGGTGTGACCGCCGATTTCAACCGGAACATGATCGAGGTGCTCCGTGCCGGCCTCGACGCTCGCGGGCTCTACGCCGACGACTTCGAACACATCGCCCGCTGGAATCCGGGCGAGCACCGCGTCGAGATGTGGCTTCGCGCCCGGCGGGACGTCGACGCGTACTTCGGTGTGCTGGGCCGATCGTGGCGGGTGCCCGCGGGAACCGAGATCCACACCGAGATCAGCACCAAGTTCCAGCCCGGGGCGCTCGCGGAAGAACTCGAGTCGGCCGGACTGTCCGTCGTGTCGGCGTGGACCGATCCCGCAGGCGACTTCCAGCTCACCCTGACCCGACGCTGAGCAGTTCGCGCACCCGCGGGATGACCTGCGTTCCATAGAGTTCGATGCTGCGCATGAGCTCGGGGTGGCCGAGTGTCCCGTGCGAATACTTCAGGTCGAATCGGCTCAGTCCCAGTGCTTGGACGGTCGACGCGATCTTGCGGGCAACGGTGTCGGGCGACCCGACGTAGAGCGAGCCGCCGGGTCCCGTCGACCGCTCGAACTCGATGCGGGTCGGCGGCGGCCAGCCGCGTTCGCGACCGATGCGCCCGACGTACTCGCGGTAGTGCGGCCATAGGGCGTCGCGTGCCTGCGCGTCGGTGTCGGCGACATGGCCCGGTGAGTGCACGCCGACGGGCATCAGCGGCTTGTCCATCTCACGGAGGGCACGGTGATACAGATCGACGTACGGCGTGAAGCGCAACGGGTCGCCGCCGATGATGGCGAGCATGAGTGGCAGGCCGTACGACGCGGCACGTACCACCGACTCCGGGCTGCCGCCGACCGCGATCCACGTCGGCAGGGGCGGGTTCTCGAGTTCGGGATAGACCGCCTGGGACTGCAGCGGACTGCGTGTGGAACCCGACCATGAGACCGGTCGGCCGGTGCGCAGTTCGGCGAACAGGGCCAGCTTGTCGCTGAAGAGTTCCTCGTAGTCGGAGAGGTCGAAACCGAACAGCGGAAACGACTCGGTGAACGATCCGCGCCCGAGGATCACCTCGGCGCGACCCGACGACAACGCATCGACTGTCGAGAACCGCTGGAACACGCGGATCGGATCGTCGGAACTCAGGACGGTGACGGCCGAACCGAGACGCATCCGGGTGGTGCGCGCCGCGATCGCGCCGAGTACGACCTCGGGTGCCGACACCGCGTAGTCGTCGCGGTGATGCTCACCGACACCGAGGAAGTCGACGCCGACCGTGTCGGCGAGGATGGCCTGCTCGAGCAGATCGCGCAGGGTCTGCGACCCGGAGCGCAATGTGCCGTCGGGTTCGGCGGTGATGTCCCCGAACGTGTCGAGACCGAGCTCGATCTTCTCGATACCTACCGGGTGAGATTCCATGTCGCCCTTCGCGAGAGTCAGAGTCGATCGATCCCGGTTCTCGGCTGCCGATCGATACCGCAGTCTCAGGATTTCACGAACTTCTTCAATGTTCGTTGCGCTGACCACCGTAGAGCTGTGACATGCTCAGAGGGAATTCACGGTTCCGGTGCGCCGGGCAGGCTTGCTTCTAGACAAAGGAGACTTCTTATGTGGGATTCGTTCTGGGACTTCATCTGGTACACGATCGTCATCTTCGCGTTCGTGGCCTATCTGATCGTCCTGTGGCACATCATCAGCGACCTGTTCCGCGACAAGGCGGCTTCGGGGTGGGCGAAGGCGGCGTGGGTGGTCTTCCTGATCATCTTCCCGTACATCACCGCCATCGTGTACCTGCTCGCGAAGGGCAAGGGGATGGCCGAGCGTCAGCGTGAGGCGTACAGCGAGGCCAAGCAGGCGTCCGACGAGTACATCCGGTCCGTCGCAGGCACCTCACCGACCCAGCAGATCGCCGACGCGAAGAACCTGCTCGACTCGGGCGCGATCACCCCTCAGGAGTTCGAGCACTTGAAGAGCAAGGCCCTCAGCGGAACCGCCTGACGGTCCCTCGACACAGACAACGCTCCCCTATGGCGCCGGTCGCCGTCGGGGAGCGTTGTCTGTTCTCCGGTTCGGGACCGGCGTCGCGTCAGTCCGCCGACCCGACGCCCACACGCCACAGCGGATTGACCGGACCGTGGCCGGCGCCCAGTGGATACGCGGCCGCCAGGCAGCGGGTCACCCAGTCCTTGCCGAAACCGACCGCCGCGGGAACGTCGTGCCCGTGGGCCAGCGCGCACGCGATCGCGGCGGCGAGGGTGTCGCCGGCGCCGTGGTCGTGCGGGGTGTCGATGCGTTCGTGGCTGAGCTCGATGAACTGGTCGCCGTCGTAGAGCAGATCGGGGGAGTGGTCCGAGGTTCGCAGGTGCCCGCCTTTCACCAGCGCCCAGCGCGGCCCGAGATCGAGCAGTGCCCTGGCCGCGTCGCGCTGCGACGCGGCATCGGTGACCGCGATGCCGGTGATGAGCCGGACCTCGTCCAGGTTCGGTGTCACCACCGTCGCGAGGGGAAACAGGCTGTGCCGCAGGGTGTCGAGTGCCGAGTCGGCGAGCAGCTGGTTGCCGTGCATCGACGCGCACACCGGATCGACCACCAGCGGAACGGATGTGTCCCGGCCGATTCCACTCGTGCGGCACTGCTCGACGATGGCCTCGATGATGGGCGCCGACGCGAGCATCCCGGTCTTCGCCGCGGCCACACCGATGTCACCGGACACGGAGTCGATCTGCGCCGCCACGGTCTGCGGTGAGATCTCCTCGAACCCGCTCACGCCCACCGAGTTCTGGACCGTCACCGCGGTCACCGCGACACACCCGTGCACCCCGAGCAGGGCGAAGGTGCGCATGTCTGCCTGTATTCCCGCGCCCCCGCCGGAGTCCGAACCCGCGATCGTCAGGACCCGTACCGGGGCCGTTCCGGGCGGTGACAGCGGGAGTCCCGTGTAGGCCTGTTCGTCGACCGTGCGCTGATTCGCGTCGACTGTGCGTCGTCGTGCGTCGTCTGTGCGCATCAGGCGCCGCCGGTCGTCTGGAGCGGGAGGTACACGCGGTTACCGGCCTCGGCGAACTCGGCCGACTTCGCGGCCATGCCCTCGGCGATAGTCCGGTCGATGTCGTCCGCGGTGACGAGACCGTGCTCCTCGGCGTAGGCGCGGACGTCCGCCGAGATCCGCATCGAGCAGAACTTGGGTCCGCACATCGAGCAGAAGTGGGCGGTCTTCGCGGGCTCGGCGGGCAGCGTCTCGTCGTGGTATGCGCGCGCGGTGTCGGGGTCGAGGGCGAGATTGAACTGGTCGGTCCAGCGGAACTCGAAGCGCGCCTTGCTCAGTGCGTCGTCGCGTTCCTGTGCCCGCGGGTGGCCTTTGGCCAGGTCGGCCGAGTGCGCCGCGATCTTATACGTGATCACGCCGACCTTGACGTCGTCGCGGTCCGGAAGTCCTAGATGCTCTTTCGGAGTCACGTAGCACAGCATCGCGGTGCCGGCCTGAGCGATCATCGCCGCGCCGATGGCCGAGGTGATGTGGTCGTAGGCCGGCGCGATGTCGGTGGCGAGCGGACCCAGGGTGTAGAAGGGGGCCTCCTCGCACAACTCCTCCTCCAGGCGCACGTTCTCGGCGATCTTGTGCATCGGGACGTGCCCGGGGCCTTCGATCATGACCTGCACACCATGCGATTTGGCGATCGCGGTCAGCTCGCCGAGAGTGCGGAGTTCGGCGAACTGGGCCTCGTCGTTCGCGTCGGCGATCGATCCGGGGCGCAAGCCGTCGCCGAGGGAGAACGTGATGTCGTAGCGGCGGAAGATCTTGCACAACTCGTCGAAGTGCGTGTACAGGAATGACTCCCGGTGGTGCGCGAGACACCAGGCCGCCATGATCGAACCGCCGCGCGAGACGATGCCCGTCACCCGCTTCGCGGTCAGCGGAACGTAGCGCAGCAGGACACCGGCATGCACGGTCATGTAGTCGACACCCTGCTCGGCCTGCTCGATCACGGTGTCGCGATACAGTTCCCAGGTCAGCGAGGCGGGATCGCCGTTGACCTTCTCCAGCGCCTGGTAGATCGGAACCGTCCCCACGGGGACCGGCGAGTTGCGCATGATCCACTCGCGGGTGGTGTGGATGTCGGCGCCGGTCGAGAGATCCATGATCGTGTCGGCGCCCCAGCGGGTGGCCCACACCATCTTCTCGACCTCGTCGGAGATCGAGCTGCGCACCGCCGAATTACCGATGTTCGCATTGACTTTGACCGCGAAGTTCTTGCCTATGATCATCGGTTCGGACTCCGGATGCCGGTGGTTCGCCGGGATGACCGCTCGCCCGATCGCCACCTCCGACCGGACCAGTTCGGGGTCGATGCCCTCTCGGGCGGCGATGAACCGCATCTCTTCGGTGATGATCCCGGCCCGCGCCCAAGCTAGCTGGGTGCTCGCGCCGTCGACCGGTTCCGGGCGGCGCCAGTTGTCGCGGGTGGGGGCGAGGCCCTTCTCGACGTCGATGCGCGCCGTCGGATCGGTGTACGGACCCGAGGTGTCGTAGACGTCGAGGTGTTCGCCGTTGGTGAGGTGGATACGACGCTGCGGGACGCGCAGGTCGCCGACCGTGAGGTAGTGCTTGGTGCTGCCCTCGATCGGACCGAGGGTCAGGAACCCTGAGTCGGCGGGTGCGCTGCCGTCGCGAGTCGCGGATACACGTGTGCCCATGGCTTGTCTCCCTACGCCGGCATTACCCGGACAGGTTCGAGCGGTCGGCGACCGCCCGTCGCCATCTCAGCCCTCGGTCATCGTGAGAGCCCCCGCGGTGTAGTTGTCGTGCGTCCGCCACCCTACAGCGCGGAGTTCGTTCGGGTCGTAGGGGTGCGCGCGACCGTCTCGATGTGCGACGACCGGACGATCGGGGTCATCAGTTACGGTTCCGTAAGGTACCGTGTGACCCGGATCACAAGCGGGGCCTATGCCGAGGTTCGGACGGCACATGTCAGTGGTCCGATGTCCACGATCAAGAGGTGAGGAGGGTCGGGTGCTACGCAAGCATCGTCAGCGACCACCACAGTCGGCGAAGTCGATCCTGCAGCAGATCTCGCAGGTGGTGCACAATCCCGACCGCGACCGGTTCGAGCTGTGGGTCGCCGGCGACCTGGTCGGCGTGCTCGGCTATTCGACCGAGACGGTCGACGGTCAGACCACCATCACCGTCCTACACACCGTGCTCTACGACGAGTACACCGGACATGGTCTCGCCACCCGACTCACCCGCACCGTCGTGCACTTCACCCGCGAGCAGGGCGCCCGCCTGCGGCCCGTGTGCACCTTCACCAAGCACTATCTCGACGGCCATCCCGGGATCGTGACCCTCGCGCCGGTGTGATCCGAAGGTAAGCCTCGGCGGCTCCGGAACATTCCTCGCCGGACCCTTCGAGGCTCGTCGCTATCGCTCCTCGCACCTCAGGGAGCAGGGGTTATGCGCTTCCTTGGGATTATGGTGCGGTGGTCGCGCTCCTCGCGCCGGTGTGAGGAGCGGGCTCCGACTCGGCTCAGCCTGCCGACGGCTCCGACAGCAGTGTCTCGCGGAGCACCTTTTTGTCGATCTTGCCTACTGCGGTGACCGGGAGCGTGCGCACGACGCGGACCACGTCGGGCAGTTTGAAGGAGGCGAGTCCGCGGTCGGCGAGGAAGGTGCGGATCGCGGCCAGCTCGAGTGGTCGGGCCGGGGGGTGTTCGTGCGAGAGCACGACTGCCGCACAGATCTTCTCACCGAGCGCGTCGTCGGGCAGCCCGACCACCGCGACCTGCCGGACCGAATCGTGGGCGAGGAGGTTCTCCTCGACGTCGTGGGCGGCGACGTTCTCCCCGGCGCGCACGATGGTGTCCTTGATGCGGCCGGTCACGGCCAGGTGCCCCGACGGCAGCCGGGTGACCTTGTCCCCGGACCGGTAGAAGCCGTCCGGCGTGAAGGACTTCTCGTTGTGCGCCGTGGCGCGGTAGTAACCGCGGATCGTGTAGGGCCCCCGCACCAGCAGTTCACCTTCTTCCCCGTCGGGGACATCGGCTCCGCCCTCGTCGACGACCCGCACCTCGTCGAGCTCCGACATCGGTGCCCCTTGCACTTGGTGCACCAAGTCACGCGGGTCGTCGGTCCGGGTGTAGCAGATCAGCCCCTCGGCCATGCCGAAGACCTGCTGGACGACGGGGCCGAGGGCCGCGTCGAGGGCGACGGCGTCGGACTGTGCCAGCTTGGCGCCGCCCACCTGCAGCAGGCGCAGGGAGCTGATGTCCGCCGGCTCCCACTCGGTCGCCGCGCACCAGAGTTGCGCGAGCGCGGGGACGAGCGCGGTCACCGTGACGCGGTGCCGCTCGATGAGGTCGAAAGTGTTGTCCGGACTGGGGTTGTCGGCTAAGACGACGTGGCCGCCCGCACCGAAGACGCCCAGGATTCCCGGGCAGCACAGCGGAAAGTTGTGCGCGGCCGGCAGGGCGACGAGGTAGGTGTCGTCGGCGGTGAGGCCGGCGACGTCCGCGGACAGCCGGGCGTTGAGGTCGTAGTCGTCGTGCGTGCGCGCGATGAGTTTCGGCAGTCCGGTGGTGCCCCCCGACACGAGGAACAGGGCGGGTAGCCCGGCGTCGGGGGCAGCCGGGAGCTCGACCGAGGCGGGGTCGGCGTCGGGGAGCGGTGTGAATCGACCAGGTTCGCCGGAGATGAAGACCTGCGCGACGTCGGGCACCCGTGACTGCAGCTCGGTCGCGAGCTCGCGATAGTCGAACCCCCGGCGGCCGTCCTCACCGATGTAGGCGACCGCGCCGGCACCGGCTGCGAGATGGGCGATCTCGGTGATCCGGTGCGCGGGCAGCGTCATCACCGGAACGACACCCGCGCGTAGGAGGCCGTACAGGGTGACCGCGAAGTCGAGGGAGTTGTTCAGCTGCAACACGACCCGTTGCGTCGGCCGCAGTCCGGCCGCGACGAAACCGGCGGCACGACGGAGGGTGGCGTCGCGGAACTCGGCATAGGTGAGCGTGCGCGGCCCGTCGGTGGAGGCGTCGGTCAGCGCAGGGGAGTCGGGAGTTCGCTCGGCGGCCAGATCGAGGCCGGCGAACAACGGGCGGTCGAGGAAGACGCCGGCGTCGCGGTACTTCTGTGCCTGTGCGTCGGTGTGGGGAGCGAAACCGTCGAGCAGATCGGTCGCGGGGTCGAGATGCGTCGGCATGAGTTCATTCAAACACAGGCAGGATAGGGTAACCTTACCGGTCGATGCAGGGCGGGAGGCCGGCTGTCGACCCGCGGGGGATTGTTTGATTAGGCTGCCCTAAGATTCCCTATGATCATCGGTGCTCGAGTGCATCACGACCGGAGGAACGAAGGACATGTCGCTGACAACCGAATCGCACGCCGCGCAGTTCGTCGACCTGCTCGCGCCGGCCTCGCCGCTGAGCGAGTCCGATGCCGCGCGGATCACGGCGGCCTGGGCCGGCTCCGGCGAATTCGGCGACCATGTCGTCTACGAGCGCGACCGGCGCTGGACCTTCGCGGCGGGTGTCCGCGCCCGCGTGGTGATCACACGCAGTGAGGTCATCGTCGACGATCAGGGCGACCGCACGACGACGCCCTGGCGCGGCGACCCCGCCGACGCGCTCGCCGCCGCGACCGCGTCGCTGTCGATTTCCGACTGGCGCGTCTACGGCTGGGTCGGTTTCGACTTCTGCGCCCCGTATCACGGCATCCTCGAGCGCGTTCCCGAGGACACGGTGCTGGCGCACCTCATCGTTCCCGAGTTCGAGGCGACTGTCGATGCCGACGGGGTCGACACCGGGTCGCTCGACGCCGAGCGTGCCGGTCGTCTCCTCGAGATCGCCTCGCGAGCAACCGTTCCCGGCGAGTCGCGGCCGGTGGACGTGCAGTCCGACCCGGACGACTACCGCGGCCGTGTGGCCACCGCTGTCGCCGAGATCGAAGCCGGGCGGTACCAGAAGGTGATCCTCTCGCGTGCCGTCGACATCCCGTTCGACGTCGACATCCCTGCCACCTACGCCCGCGGCCGCGCCGACAACAACCCCGCCCGGAGCTACCTGCTCTCGCTCGGTGACCTGCAGGCGGCCGGGTTCAGTCCCGAACTCGTCGTCGCGGTGCACGACGACCGGACCGTGGTCACCGAACCACTGGCCGGCACAAGGGCTTTCGGGATCTCCGCGGAGCAGGACGCGGCGGCCCGCGCCGACCTGCTCTCGGATGCCAAGGAGATCGCCGAGCACGCCATGTCGGTGCGCGCGTGCTTCGACGAGATCTCCTCGATCGCCGCTGCGGACACCACGGCCGTGAGTGAGTTCATGGAGGTTCGTGAGCGCGGGAGCGTCCAGCATCTGGCCTCGACCGTGCGCGGGACCCTCGCCGATCACGAAACGCCTTGGCGTGCAATCGAGGTGGTGTTCCCGTCGATCACCGCGTCGGGCATCCCCAAGACCCCGGCCGTGGAGGCGATCGACCGTCTCGAGCCCCGACGCCGCGGCCTGTATTCCGGCGCGATCCTCACCGCCTCGTCGACGGGCGAGCTCGAGGCGACCCTGGCCCTGCGCACCATCTTCTCGTCCGGGCAAGGCGCATGGCTGCGTGCCGGTGCCGGGATCGTCGCGCAGTCCACGCCGGAGCGCGAGTTCACCGAGACCTGCGAGAAGCTGGCCAGCGTCGCCCCGTACGTGGTCCCGCGCTGACCGACCGATACTTTCGACCGAACATCACCACCCCAGGAGCCACCACATGTCCGACCACATCACCGAAGCCCTGCGCGGCATCCTCGAAGAGGACCTCGACCTCGCGCTCGGCGACATCAGCCGCGACTCGAAGCTGATCGACGACCTCGGGCTGGACTCGGTGGCGTTCGCCATCGGCGTGGTGGCGATCGAAGAGCGTCTCGGCGTGAAGCTGTCGGAACGGGAGCTCTTCGAGTCCAAGACCGTCGGCGACCTCGAGGACCTCATCCGGTCGAAGGCCGGCACCCCGGCCTGAGAGGACCCGGACCCGACATGACTGTGGAGACCCCAGTGCAGACGTACGCCGAACTGCTCGACGCCGCGTTCGACGAGCAGGTGACGGCCTGGACGGCGCAGGCCGAGCGGGATCATCGATTCCCGCGGCCCCTGCTCGAACACCTCGGTGCCGAGGGCGTCTTCGTCCGCAAGTGGGAGGACCGCAAGGTCACCGACCTCCACGACCATTTCGCCCTCGGCGCACATCTCGGCGCGCTGGGCTCCGCGGCCATCGGAGTGGGTGTGAGCCTGCACGATTCGGCCATCGCAATCCTCCGCCGCTTCGGCCGCAACGACTATCTCAGAGACCTGGCCCAGCGCGCCCTGACCGCCGAGACCGTGCTGTGTATCGGGGCCTCTGAGGAGCAGGGCGGGTCGGATCTACAGAACTCCGAGACCCGGATCCTGCCGGAGAACGGCGGGTTCCGCGTCGTCGGGCACAAGAAGTTCGTGTCTCTCTCGCCGATCGCGGACCACGTGTTCGTGGTCTGCCGTGGCGTCGACGACGGTCCTGACGTGGGCGGCAACGTGGCGTTGGCCGCCGTCCCGATCGAGTCGGTGACGGTGGGGAAGCCGTATGCGAAACTCGGCGCCGGGCCCCTCGACACCGCGCCGGTGACCATCGACGCCTGGATTCCCGACGAGGCGCTGATCGCCCGGCCGGGGACGGGCCTGGCGATCATCAGCTGGGGACTGGCGCACGAGCGGTACTCGGTGGCCGCCCAGATCGCCGCCGCGTGCGACGTGATGATCGGCGTGACACTCGCCCGGATGGTGGAGCGTACCCAGTTCGGCAAGAAGCTCTACGACCATCAGGCGCTCCGGCTGCGCGTCGCCGATCTGCAGGCCAGGGTCGACGTCCTGCGCTATTCGCTGGCCGGTGTCGCCGCGGAGGGCAAGATCAACCTGCGCACCGCCGCGGCGCTGAAGGCCACCGCCGCCAACCTCGGGGAAGAGGTCGCGTCGGAGTGCCTGCACATCTTCGGCGGTATCGGTTACCTCGAGACCGGATCCCCCATCGGTCGCTGGTGGCGGGACATGAAACTGGCCCGCGTCGGCGGCGGCACCGACGAGGTGCTGTGGGAACTGGTCGCGGCGGCGATGAAACCCGACACCGAGCGTTATAAGGCCATGTTCGTCGACTCCGAACTCCACGGCACCGGCTCGCCGGTGTCCTGAAGCGCTCGAGCCATCGTCCCTCTCACCCAGGCGGTCATCCCATGAACAGCCCAGCCAGCCAGGCGCCGGCCGACGCGCGTGTCACCGAACTCGCGCCGCCCGACCACACCTACCTGCACATGGACAAAGACAGCGCGCCCATGCACTGGTCGATGATCCTGCAGCTCGAGAGCAACGGGGCGTTGCTCGGCCTCGACGAGGTGCGGACGCGGGTCCGGGAGCGGGCCGGGCTGTTCGAGATCTTCCGGCTGGGTATCCGCAACGGCCGCTGGCGCAAGCCCGAAATGGTGCTCGCCGACGACAGCTGGGATGCCGGCGAGCACGTGACCGAGTTCGGGTTCACCGATCGCGCCCATCTCCAGCGACGGGTGACGAAACTGCTCGAGTCGCCGCTGCCGCGTCCGCGCCCGTTCTGGGACATCACCCTGTTCACGCCGTCGGCGGGTGCCGAAGGCGTCGGACAGTGGGTCCTGCTCCGGGTGCACCACAGCATCTCCGACGGCATCGCGGGGGCGGCCTTCGCCGCTCTCCTCGCCGACGGGGAACCCGACGATCTCGCGGAGTTCGAGCGATTCGCCACAAGTCCCCGCTTCCGGATCAGCGGCATCGACCCCGAGGAACTCAAAGAGGCGAAGGCCGCCTATGGCGACCAGCACGCGGCGGGCGGTGGCAAGAAACGAGCCTGGCCCGCGCTGACGAAGTCGGGCGAGCGCGAGTACGCCCTGTTCGCCGCGTCGACCCGGACGCTGCGCAAGGCTGCCAAGGGCAACGGCGCGACCGTTCACGAGTTCCTCCTCGCCGCCATCGGCCGGGCGATCAGCCTCAACCCGCCCGCGTCCCCACAGGCCGACGTCGTCCGCGTGACACTGCCGGTGACCCTCGACGACGAGTTCCGGCACACCGGCAACGCGGTGTCCGTGGCGCTCCTCAACCTGCTCGGCAACGAGCCCGATCTGTCACGTCAGATCGGCCGTGCGCGAAGCGAACTCGAAACCATAGCGACGCGGAAGCCGGAGCTGTACCTGGCCGCCGCCGACGATCTGCCGCGCGCCCCGCTGTGGGGTCTGCAGCGCGCGATCGTGAACGCGTCGATGTCCCACATGCACCCCGACATCCACATCGGCATCAACCCCGGGTTCTCGCGGGTCCGGTCGGTGCTGGGGCGCTCGATCGTCACCCTGACACCGTTGTCGCCGCTCGCGGGTTACTCGCTGTCGGTGACGACCCTGATCCTCGGACACACCACCACGTTCGGCGTCGTCACCGACGCGCAGGCGCTACCCGGGTACGCCGAACGGTTCGTGGCCGCGCTCGACGAAGTGCTGCAGGAGGCCCTCCCGTCAACCTGACGGGGGTGCGAGCTTAGGCTTGCCTTGTAATCCGGGGTCCGAGGGCTGCAATATACAGGTGGCCGTCGGCTCGGCGGGGGCGAAGACATACACGGAGAAAGAACAACATGAGCAACGACGTCAACTACCAGGACCCGGCCGGGGCCGATTACTACTCGGGGGTCGACCACCGCGAGTCGGACACCGGTTCGTCTCGCCGGTCGGGCGGGGTCAGCGTCCCGACCGTCCTGGCGTCGGCAGGCATCGCTGCCATCATCTCCGCGATCGTCGTGACGATCGGCGTGGTGGGCATCGTGGTGAGCGAGCGCAACGACTCCGCCACCGCCGCACAGCCGACCGTCGTCAACCTCGGTGCCGCGCAGACCGCGCTGCCCCAGCAGGGCATTGCCGGCCAGCAGCCCGTCCCCGGTCAGCCCGCACCCGCCGGCGCACCGGCAGCGGCCCCGACGGAAAACGTGCCCGAAGGCGGCGGAGCGATCGGTGGACCGGTCGGTCCTCCCGGTGAAGGAGCCGCGCCGGCTCCGGGTGCGGCCCCCGCACCTGCTCCCGCGCCGGGCACCACGGCCGCCCCGCAGCAGAGCGTTGCCGCCGGCCCGACCGCGCTGACGCCCGGACAGCTCAACACCAAGGTCCGCATCGTCATGAACTCCAACGGCAGCCGCGCCGCACGCGCCGCCGAACTCGAGGGCGGTGAGCGCGCGCTCCGTCAGATCGACCTCGTCGCCCGCGCGATCACGACCTACGGCAACGTCGGGCTCAGCTACCAGATGGTCGGGCCCGTCCAGGTCAGCGGCAACACGCTGACCGCTCCGCTGCAGATCAGCGTGGTCGGCCGCGGTAGCCAGAATCGCTCGATGACGTTCGTGTGGAGCGGCAACAAGTGGAAGCTCTCCAACCGAAGCGTCTGCACCATCGCGGGATTCGTCCTGCTGCCCTGCTCGCTCTGACCGCGCGGGGTGACACGGTCCGGTCCGCCGGACGACACCGACAACCCATTGGGGGATCTTCACGTGATTTCACGACCACGCCTGGGCGCACTCGCCGCGAGTGCACTCCTGTTCGCGGGCCTGCTGGCCGGTTGCTCGAGCTCGGATGACGAATCCGCCGGTGGCACCGTCCAACTCAACCTTCCGGACGGCCGGTCGGTGACGATCCCCGACACCCCGGAGCGGATCGTGACCCTGGGTGACCAATGGACCGACGTCGTTCTGTCCTTCGGTGAGACGCCGGTGGGGTACTACGATTACTCGAAGTCGGCGACCGGCGAGATGCAGCCGTGGTACGGCGAGAAGCTGGCCGACGCGACGTTCGTCGATCCCACCAAGGGCGACGACGCGACGACCATCGCCAAGCTGAACCCGGACCTGATCTTCGCACCCGGCTTCGCCTCGGACAGCCCGGAGTTCCAGCAGATCTCGAAGCTGGCCCCGACGGTCAATGCCATCAGCGACCAGGAGATCGATCCCTGGCAGGACATGGTCACGGTGATGGGCACCGTGCTGCACGACCCGGAGAAGGCGAAGTCGATCATCGACGACACCAACGCGAAGATCGCGGCGGTGGCGCAGGAGTACCCGGATCTGAAGGGTAAGACCTACGCCTTCGCGTTCATGTACGGCAACGACCAGCTGTCGGTGCTCGGCGACGAGAACGACGGCGCCGGAAAGCTGTTCACCTCGCTCGGGATGAAGATGGCTCCCAAGCTGGTCGCCGAGTACCAGCGGACCGGCCAGCCGCGCTTCGGGCTGAGCACCGAGAACATCCCGATGCTCGACGCCGACGTACTCGTCGTGGCCACGGCCACCCCCGAGCAGGCGGAGACCCTGAAGTCGCTGCCCGGGTACAAGAACCTGAAGGCGGTCAAGGACAACGCCGTCACGTTCATGACCCAGTCGCAGATCACCGGTCTCAACGCGCCGACGCCGAACTCGATCCCGTACGTCCTCGACCTGCTGAAGCCGTCGTTCGCCGCGGCGTCCAACTGAGCTCGGTCTGAAACGAACTCGCCCTCCGCGGAATGTGGAGGGCGAGTTGGTTTTCGGGGTCGCCGGACCCTTCGTGGCTCGTCGCTATCGCTCCTCGCACCTCAGGGAGCAGGGGGTTGCTCGTCGCTATCGCTCCTCAGTATCCGCGGCCTGGCGGCCGTCGTGGACTACGAAAGAACCCGTTGTGTTGGAGCGAGCCCAATCACTGCTCCCTGAGGAGGCCGGAGCTTGCGGAGGCCGTCACGAAGGGTCCTGGTGAGTCGGGTTGCGAAGACCCTTCGTGACGCGCCCTCCGCAAGCTCCGGGCGCTCCTCAGGGAGCGGGGGGTTGGCCGCGCCTTCCGCAAGCTCCGGGCGCTCCTCAGGGAGCAGGGGGTGCCCGTCGCCATGGGCTCCTCAGGGAGCGGGGGCCCACCGCTGGTTGAGCAGGCGACGAGCGCAGTGAGGAGCCGTGTCGAAGCCACTTCGCAACAACGACAACGGCCCGAGCCGCACGTGGCGGATCGGGCCGTGAGCCGGCTAGCGGGTTACGGCGCGACGATGTCGTCGTCGTCCGAGGCGCCGAAACTTGTGAACGCGGTGTGCCTGGGCAGGCGGTAGGCCTCGCGGCCCAGCACGGTGTTCAGGATGCGTGCGTTGCGGACCGCGCCGATGTCGAGGTTCGGGGCCGAGACGCCGTGCGCGTGCTCCTCGGCATTGGCGACGAAGATCCGGTTGGTCAGGGCGTCGTCGGTCTCGATCTCGTGGTTGGCGCCGATGACCAGGCGTCCGCGCGAATCCCGGTGCAGCGCAGACTCGATCGGGGCCAGGAAGTCCGCCCTGCGGGCCTGGTAGCCGGTACTGGCGATGACCATGTCGGTGGTGTGGGCCAGCTCGGAGCCGGTGTCGAGGTGACGGCCGCGGACCCGGAGCTTGCCGTCGGCGAGGGTGTCGATGCCTTCGACCTCGACCGAGATCCGCAGCTGCACCGGGTTGAGCTTGTCCTGCAACTGGCGCCGGTACAGCAGGTCGTGCAGGCGCTCCAGGGTGTCGGTGGAGATGCCCTTGTGGAACTGCCAGTGCTGCGGGCGAACCCGATCCCGTGCGGCCTCGGGAAGGCTGTGGAAGTAGTCCATGTAGGCCGGCGTGGTCATCTCCAGCGAGAGCTTCGTGAAGTCCAGCGGCGCGAACCATGGTGTGCGCGTCCACCATCGGACCGCGGGGCCGCCGCGTAGGTTGGATTCCAGCAGATCGATGACGATCTCGGCACCCGACTGGCCGGAGCCGATGACGGTGACGGTGTCGGCGGCGAGCGCCTTCTCCTGGTTGAACAGGTAGTCGGAGCTGTGGACCACCGCGGGCGAGTCCGACGAGAGTGCCTGCGGGACGAACGGTTCGGTGCCGATGCCGACCACCACGTGTCGTGCGATGACCGTCGAGGAGGTGGTGCCGGTGTGCATGGTCACCCGGAACGCGTCGGCCTCGGCGTCCCAGGCCACCTCGTCGACGGTGGTGCCCCATCGGAGCGAGTCGAGCCGGGACACGCACCAGAGCAGGTAGGCCTCGTACTCGATGCGGGTCGGGAAAAAGTTCTCGCGTACCAGGAACCGGTACATGCGATCGATGTCGGCCATGTAGTTCAGGAACGACAGCGGATGGGTCGGGTCGACGAGCGTCACCAGGTCCGACAGGAAGCTCACCTGGAGGGTGGCGTCGTCGAACATCAGGCCCGGATGCCACCGGAACTCGTCTCGCGAGTCGACGACCAGGAGGTTCACGTCGTCGAGCGTCGAGGCGAGCGCGGCGAGGCCCAGATTGAATGGGCCGCAACCGATCGCGAGTACGTCTACATTCTCGACAGTGGTCTTCTCTTCTGGGGTCATTCGGACACTCTCACCATTTCTTCACTGTGGACTTCCGCGCCGGGTGCGGCGGTGCCTTCCGACTCCACCTCGAGCGCGACGCGCAACAGTTCGTCGAACAGCTCGTCGATGTCGCTCTCCGAGGTTTCCGGGTTGAGGAGGGTCAGCTTCAGGCAGGTCTGGGGCTCTTCCTCACCGGGCACCCGGACCTGGGTACGGCCGATGAGTGCCTTGCCGTCGGCGATCAACCGACGCCGCAGTTCGCCGTTGACCGCGTCGAGATCGGTGCACCGATACCGGAACACGACGGTGGTCAGCGTGACCGGCGCGATGAGCTCGAGCTGCAGTTCGGTGGCGATTCGCTGTTCGGCGTACACCGCGAGGTCGTTGCACTTGTCGAGCATGTCACCCAGAGTGCGGCGTCCGTAGGCGAGCAGGGTCGCCGCGACCTTGAGGACGTCGGGCCGTCGCGTCGTCTGCAGCGTCTGACCCAGGAGGCCGCTGTACCCGGCCTCCACGTCGTCGTCGGGGTTGAGGTAGGCCACCGAACGGTTCAGGGACACGAAGCGATCGGCGTCGGACAGCAGCATGAGGCTCGCGGCCGCCGGCTGCCAACCGACCTTGTGCAGGTCGAGGGTGACCGAGTCGGCGCGTTCGACGCCGGTGAGCAGACCGGCGAGGCGGTCGGAGAACAGCGAGCCGAAACCGTAGGCGGCGTCGACGTGCATCCAGATCTCGTGCCGCTCGGCGATGTCGGCGATCTCCCCGAGCGGGTCGATGGTACCGAAGTCGGTGGTACCCGCGGTGGCGACGATCGCCAGCGGTGTCGCCGCGCCGGCCTCGCGGATGGTCGCTTCCAGCGCCTCCGGGATCATCCGGTGATGCGAGTCGACCTCGACCGGGATGACCGCGGTCTCGCCCAGTCCCAGTGCCGCACAGGCGCGGTGAACCGAGAAGTGCGCCACGCGCGAGCAGAAGACGACCGGGCGGTGCAACGCGCCGACGCCGTCGTGCCGCACGTCGATGCCCCGCCGGGCAGCGGTGTGGTCGCGAGCGATCATGAGCGCCAGCAGATTCGAGATCGATCCACCGGGACTGAAGACACCGCCGGCATGTTCGCCGAACCCGGCCATACGAGCCAGCGACTGTACGGTCCAGGTCTCGAGCGCCAGTGTGGCCGGGCCGGAATCGTAGGTGTCGAGTGAGGCATTGGTGGCCGAGGCCAGGGCGTCGGCGGCGACCGCGACCGACAGCGGCGCGGGTTGCAGATGCGCCGCCGCCATCGGATGGGTGAGGTCCAGTCCGAACTCGGCCACCAGGCGGGCGAGCCGGGTCAGCGCCTGGGACTCCCCGATCCCGTTCTCCGGGACTCCGTGCGGGCCGAGTAGTGCCGTCACCCCGCCGAGCACCGCGACGGGGTCACCGCTCGGCAGCGGGGCGCCGTGGTGGTCGTCGCCGACCGCGGCCGCGACCTCCGCCAAGCCGCGCCCGACGTCGGCCCAGCCATCGCCGGGACGGGCGAATCGCGAGGCACCCCATACGGACTGGCGGTCTTCGGACACTGAGTTCCCCCCTGTTGACTCTGGCGCGCGGTGGCGCGGTGGCAGGCCGGTCATCCGGCGCTGCCCTTCTGTGGTGCGCTCTCGGCGAGGGTTTCGACGAGTGCGGAGACGTTCTGGTGCAACGACGTCGGAATCAGGTCGACGAGTGCGGTGAGTACTGCGGTGGCGCGGTCGGCCACCGCGTCGGGGACGATCCCCGGCTGGTGGTCGACCTCGACGTGGGTGCTCTCGTCGTCGGCCTCGAAGGCGATCGAGAGCGGGTAGTTGGCGATCCCGTTGAACACCGACCGGCAGGTGACCGGGGCGTCGGCGGGTTGTGGGATCCCGCGCAGCGGCGCGGGCCGGACCGACGCCATGATCTCGATGACGGGAAAACGGCCGCCCTGCTGCCGCAACGCGGTCAGGATCGGCCCGAAATCGGTGCCGGAGTGTTCCATCGATCGGTAGATGGCCGCACCCGCATCCCGCAGAGCCTGCTCGACCGTGGCGTCGGGGTCGATGCGGAACCGCATCGGGATGATGTTGCCGCAGTATCCGACGTTCTGGGGTGACTGCGTCCGACGACGGTTGTCGGCCGGCACCACCAGGACGTGGTCGGCGGCGCCGGTCAGGGCATACGCCGCCAGCGAACACACGCCGATCAGCAACGCGTTCGGGGTGGCGCCGACGGTCTGCGCGACCCGGCCGAAAGCGGCCAGCGAGTCGGCCGCAACCGGGGCGGCGACCTTGATGCCGTCCCGGTCGTCCATCGGCGAGAGCCAGCTGTCGGCGGCACTTTCGGTGGGCAACTCGCCGCTGAGCGGATAGCGGACGTCGTCGGCGGCCCAGGTCGTGAGCGCGTGGCGCACCGCGTCCTCGGCGGCTGCCGAGGCGGCCGCGGAATTTGGTGAGACCGGGCGGGAGTCGGCGTTGACGTCGCCGGGCCACGAACCTGACACCAGGGTGCCCAGCAGCAGCGGCCATGAGGTGTCGTCGACGGCGAGATGGTGCACGACGAGGATCATGGTGACGTCGCCGTCCGAGCCCGAGACCCGAAGCCGGAGTGGCACATCCGACGTCAGATCGAATGGCGTGCGGGTCAGCGCGGTCGCGATCGCGTCGGCATCGTCGACGGGTCCGGTTGCCTCCGCGTCCGGCAGGCCCCAGGTCCACACCGTGCCCGATGCGTCCCACGATCCCGCGTGCGAAACGGCGCGGCGACGCGGCGTGCCCGCGTTGTCGACCTCGACCACCGATTTCAGGACCCCGAAGCGCTCGACGAGTAGTTCGGCGGAGTCGACGACCGATCGGAGCGTTCGCGTACCGCCGAACTGCAGGACGAGTCCGATGTTGTGCGACACCGATTCCGGATCCAGTTCGTAGATCCGCCACATCCGCCGTTCGGCGGTGCCGAACTCGCCGAACGGCACGGAGGCCCTTGGTTCGTCAGCTGCGGCCGTGCGGGCGGGTTCGCCGGTCTGCGCGATTCGACGACGCAACAGCGTCAGTCGCGCTTCGGTCAACGCGGGCATGGCTCCCTCTCGGTCGATGTGGCGGTGGACGTCGTCGACGCTGCTGCGGTCTTGCCACGCAACACATCCCAATCGCGGACGACCTCGATCAGCTCGCCCGCCGCCCACCGCGGCGCCTGGTCCTGGAAGTGATCGGAACGGGGATCACCGCTCACGCCCAGCGGGACGATCCAACGGCTCGCCCCGCGGTCGGCGAGGTCCCACACGTAGCGTGCGGCGGCACCCGTGATGCACAGGTGGGTGCCGACCGCCGCGGCGTTGGCGAAGACGCACTCGGCGTCCCCCGCCAGGGGCAGGGGAGTCGGACGAAGGGTGGCGAACAGATCCGGGTGCTGCGGCGACGCGCCGACCAGGTCGAATCCGTGGATCGGTGCCAGGCGATGGACGCTGCCCCACGTGGGCGTCGAACCGAAGGTCCCGATCCGGGCCACCACGGCATCGAGGGCGGCGACCGCCACGGCCTCGATGTCGATGCCGATCCCCGCCGTGTTGGCGACGACGGAGGTCAGCGCGGTCGCGAGACGGGGCTCGGGCACGAACCACGGCTGGAACACCGCCGGGAATCCGTGCGGCCCGCGCAGCGGCGCGAGCACGTCGGTACTCGCGACCCCGAGAACCAACTGGGTACGGAACTCGGCATAGAGATACGCGTCGGTGCTGTCGGCGATCATCGACCGGTCCCACGCCACCAGGCGCTCCCGGATGCCTTCGGCCTCGGCGTCGGCGCCGCGTACACGTGACAGCAACTCCTGGACGACGGTCGCCTGCTCGAGCCGGACATCGGTGTGGATGTCGGCGCAATCCGCCGGACTCACCGAACCGAGATCGTCGAGTCGCGCGGTGATCCGGTCGGCCCGGAACGGTTCGACGCACTCACTCGTGAGCGGCTGCAACGCAGGCACATCGGACATCCGCTGGTTGGCGGTGACGGTGAAGGCGGGACCCTTCGAGACGCCCTCCGCAAGCTCCGGGCTCCTCAGGGAGCGGGGGGTGGCCTCCGCGAGCTCCGGATTCCTCAGGGAGCGGAGGGTCGCGTCGAAGTCGGGCTCACCGAGCGAACCCGCCTCGTATCCGCGCCACTGGTAGCGCTCGTCCCAGCCCGGGACCGGCAACCAGTAGTTCTCGGGCGCGCGGACCGGCACCCGGCCGGCCACGTGGGTGGCGACGGTGCCGTCGGTGTGGGCGATGACCGCGCGGTTGACCGGCTCGACCCACTTCGTCAGGGCTGCTTCGACATCGGCGACGGTGCGCACGAAGAGCAGGTCGATCGGCGCGTCGAAGGTGACCTCTTCGGTGAGCAGCGGGGACCGGATGCTCATCGCGAACGACTCGTCGGGGCCGCCGAAGACGACGGCACCGTTCGGGGTGGTGACGAGCTGCACGGCAACGGGTTCGGCATCCCGGACGAGGATCGTCTCGGTGCTCACCCCGGCCGGCACCCGCCCGCCGCCCGGTACCTCGACCAGGAGCGTGCCGGCCTCGTCGCGCGTCAATCGCTCGAGGTACAGATCCTGATAGTCGCCCATGGCATTCGTGATGCCCCAAGCGATGTCGTCGCCCTGACAGAAGTGCGGGACTCCCGGGACGCCGGCAAAGGCGAACCCGGCCATGTCGAATGCTTCGTGCGGACCTGTCGAGGCGAGGTGGAACTGCTGATAGATGCCCGGCAGTTCGAGGAATCGATGCGGGTCGCCGGCGACGATGGGTGCACCGGTCGAGCTCCGCTCGGCGGACACACCCCAGGCGTTGCTGCCCGACATCGGATCGCCGAGGTCCACCGCCGGGGCGGGTTGCTCGGGCGACGCCGGGCGGGTGATCGCGAGGATCTCCTCCAGGAACGCCTCATCGGGCATCGCGGGCACCGTGGGGTCGGTCTCCCGCGTCTCGAAGTCCCAGAACCGAAGCGCATCCAGACCGAGCGTGCGGCAGGCGTGCAGGCGGAAGAGTTTCGTGGTGAACCGCCCGAAGAGCACGTGGTGCATGATGAACACCGAGATCGGCGTCCACGGCCGCCACGGCAGCGGGCGATGCGCCAACGCCTCGAGTTCCGGTGCAGCAGAGCACTTCTCGAGGTCGCCGAGGCTGCTGTTCACGCCGTCGGCGTAGGCGGTGACGAGCTCGCGGGTCCGGGTGGACGATGCGTCGAAGATGCGTTTCGCCGCCACGTCGAGCTGGGCGCGGCGGGCGAAGGTGTCCCATTCGACGCAGCCGGCCCCGAAGACCTCGGCGGTACGTCCCTCGGCGCGCAGCCGCATGAACTCGATCTGCCAGCGCCGGTCCTCGCCGCATGCCCGGCCCTGTCCGTACAGTGCGCCGCGCGGCGTCGAGGCGAGGACGTGCGGGATGCCGTGGCCATCACGCAGGATCTCCGCGTCGTCGGGTGCGTGGGTGCGGGTGGTGGTCATCTCCCTCACCGGTCCCTCGGCGGCGCAATCGGATTGACGAGCCGGTGACCCGCGTCGATCAGCGATGCGTAGGAGTCCTCGATGTCGACCATGCGCTTGTTGTTGCGCAGTTGCAGCCCGTTCATGTGCACCGCCCCGAACTCCGGTGCGAACAGATCCCAGCGAGCGAACCTGTCTTCCAGATCGGGGTGGGCCGCGACGAACTCACGCAGGCTCTCGGCCACCAGCGACCAGAACTCGTCGTCGCCGACGATGCCGTGCGTGTGCAGGATCTCGGCGAGTGGACGCAGGAAGTCGTCGAAGACGTCCGACAGCACACCCAGGTTGCGGATCTCGTCCGGTTCGGTGGTCCGGACGCGGGCGCAACTCTCCGGGAGTCCGTCCGCCTCGCCGAACACCGATACCTCCTCGCCGATGTCCTTGAGGATCGCTCGCACCGGGATGCCCTCGGCGAGAACGAGGATGAGGTTCTCCCCGTGTGGCGAGAACTTCAGCTCGTATCGGTAGAGCAGGTAGGCGATGGGATGTAGATAGGTGCGCAGGTAGCGACGGATCCACTCGGTCGCGGGGACACCCGAACGTTCGATGAACGCGCCGACCAGTGGCTCACCCAAATGATCGACATGGAGTAGCGCGGCCATGGTCGACAGTTGCTCGTCGGCGGCTGCCAGCGGCACCGGGCTCTGTCGCCACAGCGCGGACAGGATCTTGCGGTACTCCGACCCCGGCTGCGTGATCGGCGTGAACGTCGGACTGCGGTAACCGATCGCCGCGACCTCGAAGATCATCTCGAAGCCGATCGCGGCGAGGTACTGGTCGTCGGCGACGAGTCCACGGACCCAGTTGTTGATCAGCGGCGTCGTCCGCATGTAGTCGGCCGACATCCCGCGTGTGAAACCCATGTTCACGATCGACAGTGCGACCTTGACGTAGTTGCGGGTCGGGGTGGTCGCGTTGAACACCGTGCGGATCGACTGCTGTGCCTGATAGAGGTCGGGGCTCGTGCCGACCTCGACGATGCGCTGGTCGGCGATGTCGGCGGAGTAGAGCTTGCGTACCTTCTCGACCCACTGCCAGGGATGCACCGGGAGGTACCGGTAATCGGCCGGGTCACAACCGACTTCGCGCACTGCGTCCCCGAAGTCGGACAGCGTCTCGGCTCCGAGTTCGTCGAGGAGCAGCGCGTCGTAGTCGACGTCGCTGACGGTGGCGACGTCGCAGTCCTCGCGACGGACGGCGAGCCAGACGAGTCGGAAGTGGTTGCCCACCTCGGGGGCGTAGCGCTCGATGTCGTCCGCGCTGAAACCCAGACGGCCGGCGTTGGCGACGATGCACGGGTGCCCCTCCGTCATCGTCGCCTCGATGGTCTGGAAGTCGGCGTGAGCGAGATCCGTTGCTGGGATGCGTCGTTCGTCCGGACGGTCGGCGCTGATCGCCAGGGTGTTGATGAACTCCTCGAGGTACTCCGGCAGCGCCTGGGGACCGATCCCCAGGAACGGTGCCAGGTCGACGATCATCGCCACCGCGTCGATCGGGAGTTCGGCGCCGTCGCGCACACGACGCAGCGTCGACTCGTCGATCGCCCAGCTGTCCAGGGCGAGTCGGTCGGCGCGGAAGTGGTAGTCGGTGCGGCCGTCGGCGGAGGAGACGACGTACCCGTCGCCACTCGCCACCGGGGCGAGTGCCCGCTCGTGGGAGAACTCGGCGAGGATCTTCTTCGCGATCCTGGTGTGATACGTCTGGCGATGGCTTCGCGCACCCGACCCCCCGGCCGTGCGCGTCGCGAATCCCGGAATGGTCCCGATGTCCTGGAGAGTCAACGATCTACGCCCCCAGGTCCGTGACCTCGACGGGTCCGACGCACTTGCCGTTGTCGGTCACCTCGAGGAAGTCGGCTCGGGTGCAATAGCTCAGGTGCGCGGTCTTGTTCCCGACGGGGTAGTCGCCGTCGACGCGGAAGCCGACACTCGCGTTGAGGCGGTGCACGGCCTTGTTGCGGACGTCGGGCTCGACGACGACGCGCGCGGCGCCGACCTCCAGGATCGCGGTCCGCATGATGTGCAGCATCACCGCGCCGGTGAAGCCCGGCAGGGACTGTTCGGCGTGGGCGACCAGCAGGTGCATGCCGATGTCACCGTCGGCGGGTACGTAACCGCTCGCGGGGTCGGCGAGTTCGCTGGTGGCCGGGTCGTAGAGCTCGAACAGGAACTGCGGGCGCCCGTCGTGGTAGCCCAGGCGCATTCCGTAGGGCGTGCCGGCGGTGGCCTCGGCCGACTCGCGAATCATCTTCTCCACGTCTGCAACCGAGCTGTCGAGCATGTCCCAGTACTTGGCCTTGGGATGGGTGAGCCATCCGTGGACCGTCGCGGCGTGCGATACGTCGTCGAGGTCGACCGAGGTCAGGTCGTAGGTCGGGGCGGAGGAAATGGTCATGATGCCTTTGCTCTGGGAGGTGGTCTGTTGGGGTGCCGGAGAAGGTGCCGGATGCGGTCAGCCGCGCGCGATCTCGGCCTCCACCTGTTCGTCGGTGAGTTGCAGGACGTCGAGGAAGGTCTGTGCCACGAACTCAGCGCGTTCCCCGCCGAGTTCGGTGAGTCGTCCGGCGAGCCCCGCGATCGTCCGCCGGGAGAAGATGTCGGCGACCGAGAGGTCGGGTGCGTCGAGCCATTGGCGCGTCAGTGCGACCACGCGGGTGGCCTGGACGGAATCGCCGCCGAGGGAGATGAAGTCCTCGGTGACGCTCGCGGGCGGTGTCGGCAGGACCTCCCCGAAGATCAGGGTGAGGGCCTCTTCGACCGGGCCGCGCGGCGCGACCGACTCGACGTCGTCGTCGTCGTCGGACCGGACGCCGGCGGCGATGGCCTTGCGGTCATGCTTGCCGTTCGGAGTCAGCGGGAACCGGTCCAGGACCGTGATGGACCGCGGGACCATGTGCCGTGGAAGGGCTTCCGACAACCGGGCGCGCAGGGCGGCGTCGTCCTCGGTCGATCCGTCGGTGAGTACCACCGCGGCACGCAGGTCGCGACCGTCGGACCAGGCGACGGCCGAGCCCACCCCGGCCAGACCCAGCAACCCGGCCTCGACCTCACCGAGTTCGACGCGGTACCCGCGGATCTTCACCATGTGATCGGCGCGGCCCAGGAAGTCGAGGAAGCCACCCGGGAGGTAACGCGCGAGATCGCCGGTGCGGTACCAACGCTGTCCCTCGTGCCCGACGAAACGATCGGCGGTGCGCTCGGGGTCGCCGCGGTAACCGTCGGCCACGCCGGCTCCGCCGATCCACAGTTCACCCGGCACGAGGTCGGGGCGGTCGCGGCCGGCGTCGTCGACGACCCGGCAGCGGACGCCGCGGAGCGGAATCCCGTACGGCACGAACGCCATTCCGGCCGGGACGGCATCCGCTTCGCAGATGGTGGAATGGATCGCCGTCTCGGTGGTCCCGCCGAGGCCGGCCACGCGACAATCGGGCAGCTGTGCGCCGACGCGCTCGAGCAGCGACACGTCGACCTTGTCGCCGCCCATGATGATCATCCGTAGCGACGCGGGCAGGGGGTTGAGATCGAGGAGCATGCCGAGGATCGACGGCACGCAGTTGAGCACGCTCACCGAGTGCTGGGTGAGCAGCCGCGCCCAGTCGTCGACCCTGGTCTGCTCGTCGTCGCCGGGCACGACGACGGCGCCGCCGACGGCGAGCAGGCCGAAGATGTCGAAGACCGAGAGGTCGAACTCCAGCGAGGACACCTGCAGGCTACGATCGTCGGCTCCGATCGCATACCGGTCGACGAGGTCGGTGATCGTGGCGACCGCGGCCCGGTGCGGAACCTGGACGCCCTTGGGCAATCCGGTGGAGCCCGAGGTGAACAGGACGTAGGCGAGGGCGTCGCCGCCGATCGCGACCGGGTCGACCGGATCGGTGCGTCGGGCGTCGTTCACCTCGAGCACGGTGGCTTCGGCAGAGGTCCAGGCGGCGGGTTCGGAGGTGAGAATTGCGGCCGGGGTGGCGACGTCGACGATGCGCTCGCGGCGCGCCCGGGGCTGGGTGGGGGCGATCGGGACGTAGGCCGCGCCGGCGGCGAGCACTCCGAGTGCGGCGACGACCTGGTCGCCGCCCTTGGGGAGGTGCACGACGACCGTGTCACCCGGTGTGACCCCGGCTGCGACCAGGGCTCCGGCGACTCGGCGGGCCTCGTCGGCCAATTCGGCGTGGGTCCAGATGCGTGCGTCGGACACGACTGCCGGTGCCCCGGCACGCTCGGCGGCGCGGGCGAAGAAGGTTCCGTGCAGGGTGCCGTCGAAGGTGTCGGTGGCCGGGAGCGGACTCTCCACCGAAAGACGCTGTGCTCGAACCTCGGCCGTGATCGGAGCCGGCGCGGGCACATCCCACTCACCGTCGACGAGGAGCCCGAGCAGACGGACATAGTGGTCGAACATCGAACGTGCGGTGGTGAGTTCGAGGTCGGAGGCACGGACGTCCCAGTTGAGGAGCAGTCCGCCGGCCACCTCGGTCACCTGTGCGTCGAGCAGTACCTGAGGGCCCTGCGAGACGATCCACGACGGATCACCCAGCACGTCGGTTGCCTGTTGCGAGAAGAGGTCTCCCAGTCCCAGCGCGCTGGTGAACACGATCGGCGAGACCACCGGTTCGCCGCGGTGGCGACTCAGTTCGCGAAGCACGTCCAGTCCGTTCATCGAACCGTGCGCGGCGGCCTCGTGCATCGATGCCCGCATCGATCGCGCACGTTCGGCGAGCGTCGCCGGCTCGCTCAGGTCGACGCCCACGAGGATCGACGACGTGAAGTCGCCCACCACCCGCTCGACGTCCGGATGGACCTGTGGACGATCGAACAACGGTACCGTGAGCAGGAATCGCGGTGTGGCCGAATGTGTTCCGACGGCTTCGGCGAAGACTGCGGCCACCGCGGCCGCGGGGGTGACGCCGCGCCGGTGCGCGTGCTCCTCGAGTCGCTTCCAGTCCGACGCGGACACCGAATGGTGGAGGCGGACGCTGTGCGGTTCGACATCGCCGCGCATCGCACGTTCGTCGAGCGGGAGTTCGGGCGGGCCGGGGAGTGTGGGAATCCTTTCGCGCCACCAGGTCACGTCGTCGTCGCGGATCTCCCGCGACGTGCGATCCGCGGTGATCGTCGCGAAGGTGACGCCGAGTTCCGGCAGGGACTCGCCGCGGTACAGGCGAGCGAAGTCGTCGACGAGGACGCGGTAGCTCATCGCGTCGGCGGCGATCATGTCGACGTCGAGATGGACACGGGTCGAGTTCCCCGGCAGCAGACTCAGTTCGGCGCGGATCACCGCTCCCTCGTCGACCGGCAGGGCGCGGTGGGTGCCGTCCGCGCGGCGGGCCGCCAGGACCTGCTCGACCGTCTCCGGTGAGTGTTCCCGAAGGTCGTGCACCGCAATGGCTTCGGGGTGTGCCGGGCCGATCTCCTGGGTGCCGTCGGGAAGTACTCGGACGCGCAGCATCGGGTGGCGTTCCAGCAGCGCGGCCATCGCCGAGGTGAAGCGGTCGCGGTCGACGTCGGAACCGTCGAACTCGATGTAGAGGTGAGCGGCGACATTGCCGAACGCGTGGCTGTCCGACCTGCCGATCCAGTAGGCGTGCTGCATCGGAGCGAGGGGGAACGGTCCTTCGGTCGGTTCCGATGACGAAGGTGCGAGGTCGTCGGTGGTCGGCGCGGGCGTGCCGCCCAGCAACGCCGCCCACGCGGTGATGGTCGGTTGCGCGGCGAGGCGGGCGAAGTCGACGTCGAGGCCGCGTTTGCGCCAGGTGCCGGCCAGTCGCATCATCCGCAGCGAGTCGAGTCCCTGTGCGATGAGGTCCTGCTCGGGGTCGATCGACTCGGGGGTCACGCCGAGCGCCGTGGCCACCTGGTCGCGGATGTCCGAAGTCGCGGCGGCGGCCGCGCCGGCACCGGCCGGGTTCGCGTCGCTCGGCCGACCGGCCGAGGAGCGCAGAAGTGCCGCCCAGGCCGTGACCGTGGGTTGTGCGGCGAGGCGGGCGAAGTCGACGTCGAGGCCGCGTTTGCGCCAGGTGCCGGCCAGTCGCATCATCCGCAGCGAGTCGAGTCCCTGGGCGATGAGGTCCTGCTCCGGGTCTATCGACTCGGGCGTCAGGCCGAGGGCCTCGGACACCTCGGCGACGATGTCGGCCGCGGTGACAAGATCCGTGGTCTGGGAATTCGTGGCCATCAGCCGGCGTGCCTCTCGCAGTTCGGTGAGATGTTTACTCAGTCCGGGGAACCCGCATTTAGGGTAGGTTATACTAACTAACCGCTCCGCCCAATCTCTGGGCAATGTCGGCGAGGGCCCCGCGGGCCGACGCGAATTAGGTTAGCCTAAGTTTCACGTATTGGTCTCATCGGATGACGCGGATCACGTAGTCGCGATGATCGACTCGGGGTCTTGTGTCCGAGAAAGATTAGGCTACCCTACCCAAATGGTGCGAGCAGTTGTGTTCGCCGAGACCAGCGGTCGGGGACGACCCGCGGTATGACCACTCGGTCGCTCACACGACCGGAAGACGATCAGACGACCGACGCCAGGTGCTGGCGAGAACGGGAAACGAGAATGTCGCAGAACAGCGTGATCCTGGAGGAAGCGGGCTCGACCAATGCGTTGGCGGCCACCGTTCGTGAGGCGATGCTGGCGGGGGATACGAGTCTGTCCGTCCTGGACTCCGACACCGGCGAGTGGGTGACGGCGCCGTGGCGCGAGGTCCATGCCCGCGCGGAGCAGATCGCGGTCCAGTTGCTGGCTGACAGCGAACTGCACGAGCCGCAGGCGCTCGGCCTCATCGGGGACCCCACGGTGGACCTGATCGCCGCCATCCAGGGCGCGTGGCTCGCCGGTGTTCCGGTCACCATCCTGCCGGGCCCCATCCGGGGGGCCGACGAGGAGCGATGGGCGCAGAACACCTACCACCGGTACGTGTCGATCGGCGTCGGCACCGTCCTCGGCAGCGGAGCCCAGCTCGACCTGCTGTCGAAGGTCGAGGGACGGCTGCACATCGCGCGAGTGGGCGAGTACGGCCTCGGCGCCGACACCACCGACTTCGTCGCCCGTAACGTCAACGGCAACACCATCGCCGTCCTCCAGGGAACCGCCGGATCGACCGGAGACCCCAAGACCGTCGCCCTGACGGCCTCGGCCGTCTACTCGAACGCCATCGAACTGGTCAGCCGGCTCGGCCTCCACCGCACCCGCGACACCGGGTTCAGCTGGCTGCCGCTCTACCACGACATGGGTCTGATGTTCCTGCTCGCCGGGATGACCACCGGCATCCCCGCCTACATCGTGCCGAACACCGCCTTCGCGGCGGCGCCCTTCAAGTGGATGCAGTGGCTCACCGAGACCAAGACGACCGTCACCGCGGCGCCGAACTTCGCCTACGACATCCTCGGCCGCTACGGCAAACTGCTGCGCGACATCGACCTCTCACACCTGCGCGTCGCGATCAGCGGCGGTGAGCCGATCGACGCCGATGCCTTCGACAAGTTCCTCGAGGCGACCGCGCCGTTCGGATTCGATCGTTCCGCCGCGGCACCCGCCTACGGTATGGCCGAATCCGCCTGCGCGGTGACGATGCCCGCGGTCGGCGAGGGGGTGCACTACGACGAGGTCACCGTGACCCCGCCCGGCGGTGGCGAGCCCATTCGCCGCCGGTACGCGATCCTCGGTAAGCCGCTGGGCGGCATGCAGGTTCGCATCGTCGAGCCGAATGTCGACGTCCCGGTCATCGACGGGCGCAACGTCGGACACGTGGAGATCCGCGGCGCGTCGATGATGCGCGGCTACCTGGGCGACGCCGATCTCGGTGCGGGCGAATGGTTCTCGACCGGCGACCTCGGTTACCTGATCGACGATCGGCTGGTGATCTGCGGCCGGGCCAAGGAGGTCATCATCGTCGCGGGCCGCAACCTGTTCCCGATCGAGATCGAGCGCGCGGCCGCCGAAGTCGCCGGTGTGCGTCGCGGCGGCGTCGTCGCCATGGCGCGGGGGGAGGGTTCGGCCCGGCCGGGCCTGGTGATCCTCGCCGAGTACAAGGGGTCCGATCCCGACCAGGCGCGTGCAGAGGTCAACTCCGAGGTCGCGTCGGCGTGCGGGATCATGCCCGCCGAGGTCATCTTCGTCGCGCCGGACTCGGTGCCGCGCACCACATCCGGCAAGATCCGTCGCCTCGAGACCCGTCAGATGGTCGAGAACGGCACCTTCCAGTAGGTCCGGTTTTCCGTGGTGCGTCGTGTCATGCCGACGGTCACGAGAATGACAGTGTCTCCCCGGCCCGGACCCCGGGCCGGGGAGGCACTGTAGAGAGGTTCAGACATGAGCGAGGTATCCACGAAGGGGCGCGGCTGGCAGGGCGCCGTCATGAAGATCCTTGGCGGTGACGACTTCACCTTCACCCTCACCGGCAAAGAGGCGGTGACGGATCACTATCTGCGACTGCGTTTCCACGGTGGCGGGCTCCTCACCGGTTCCGCGATCCACCCGACCATGTGGGTGCGCCTCTGGTTCGCCGACGGTGGCAAGCTGCATCAGCGCGGTTACACGCTCGTCGATCCCGACCCGGCGACGGACACCTTCGACATCGAGTTCGCGATCCACGACGGCACCGCCGCCCGATGGGCTCAGGACGCACATGTGGGTGACGCCATCGGCGCGACCCTGATGGGCTCGAAGTTCGCGATCCCCGACCCCGCGCCGGCGGGATGGCTCGTCGCCGGTGACACCGCCTCGCTACCGGCGATCAACTCGCTGCTGGACTCGCTCGGCGACTCCGGGGCGGGTGCGACGATCTGGTTCGAGTATCAGCACGAGAGCGACAGGTCGCTGCCGCTGCGCGCCCGCGCGCAGGACACGGTGCACTGGCTTCCGCGTGAGCGCGACGGCGCGGCCCTCGTCGACGCGGTCCGATCCGCCGCCTTCGACGCCGCCGACCACTTCGGTTGGGTTGCACTCGATTCCACGAGCACCCGCACGGTCGCCGGATTGTTCAGGAACGATTATGGGATTCCCAAGAAGTCGGTGAAGTCGCAGGCCTACTGGATCGTCGGGAAGTCGTTCGCCTGACGGCGCCCCTGCTCCCTGAGGTGCGAGCGAAGCGAGCCTCGAAGGGCCTCGCGACGCATCTCGCCGCGCCCTTCGTGGCTCGTCGCTATCGCTCCTCGCACCTCAGGGAGCATGGGGAGGTTCGCACCTGAGGGAGTAGTTGTGTTGCGCAGCCGCGGTCAGTCGGCAATGTCGAAGACCACCGGGGCGTGATCGCTGGCGCCCTTCGCTTTTCGCGCGGCGCGATCGACGACGGCGCCCATGATGCGGGTGTCGAGAGCGGGTGAGCAGAACGCGTAGTCGATGCGCATGCCCTCGTTCCGGGGGAACCGCAGCTGGGTGTAGTCCCAGAAGGTGTACCCCGGGGCGTACGGAAGGGCCGAGTCGACGAGGCCGGCCTCCAGAAACCCCTGCACTGCAGCGCGTTCGGGTGGGGTCACGTGTGTGCGTCCCTCGAAGTACTCGCGATCCCACACGTCGTCGTCGGTCTGGGCGACGTTCCAGTCGCCGGCGAGCATCATGTCCGCGGCGGGGTCGTGGGCCAGCCGCAGGGTGATGTGATTCCGCAGCGCGTCGAGCCAGGCGAGCTTGTACGTGTAGTGCGAGTCGTCGGGTGTCCTGCCGTTGGGTACATAGAGGCTCCAGACGCGAACGCCGTTGCAGCGCGCGGAGATCGACCGCGCCTCCCGGATCGGTTGGCCGTCGACCGGGTGCGTCGGCACGCCGTCGAAGGAGATCTCGACCTCGTCGAGCCCGACCCGTGAGGCGATCGCGACACCGTTGTAGGCGCCTTGCCCGACGTGCGCGACGTCGTAACCGGCGGCGAGGAAACTCATCAGCGGGAACGCGTCGTCGTGACACTTGGTCTCCTGCATCGCGAGAACGTCGACGCCGGCGGTCTCCGCCCAGGCGACGACGGACTCGGACCGGGCGCGGATCGAGTTGACGTTCCAGGTGGCGATCCTCATCGGATGTCCTCCGACGCGGCCGGCACGTGCGGTGTCACATAGCGATAGGTGTGATGCAGCCCGAAACCCAGGCGGCGATAACACGATCCGGCCAACCGGTTGGTGGACTCGACCTGCAGGTAGACCGAGTCGGCGCCCTGCTCGACCCCCCACGCCGTCAGCGCCGCGACCGCCGCGGAGGAGAGCCCGCCCCCGCGCGAGCCCGGGTCGGTCCACAGGGCGGTCAACCCCAGCCACCGGTGTCCGTCCGGCGACTCGGTCACCGAACCCCGCCCGATCGCTGCTGCGTCGTCGACGGTCGCGAAGGTCATCGGGCCGTCCCCGGCGGTCACGACGCCGGCCACGGTGTCGAGTCCGCGCGACGGGCGCCCATCGGCGTATGCGCTCAACCAGCGGGTGTCCGGTTGCGGATCGAGTTGCACTGTCCGTCCGTGCATCTCGCCGGTGCGCGCGCGGAGCCCCGGCAGGTCGGCGGTCAGCATCTGTACCTCGACCCCGGGGTCTCCGGGAACGGAGCCCGACGGGATGAGGCGATCCGGGGAGGCGAGGAGCGGAGGGAGGCCGCGGTCGGCGTACCACTCACCGATATGTCGCAGGGTCGCGGCGTCGGGACGTGCGTGGCGTGCCAGGGGCACAGCCGAGTTGGCGCGTCTGCTGAAGCCGTGACCGGCCCGCAGGAGCCAGCCGTCGACCCACTCCGTCTCGACACCGGGCCAGGCGAGGGCGGCGGCGTGCTCGAGCGCGCGGATCTCGCTGTTGCGCACCGGTTTCGCGGACAACAGACGGACCGAGGTGATCGCCGCGAACGGGATCGACAACTCCTCGTCGTCGCGTCGTATCCGCAGCGGGTCGGAGTCGTCGAGCAGGACGCCCGTCACGTCCGACCGGGCGGCCGTGGGATCTCCCCGCCAATCGGCGGGGGTCGCATCGCCCAGCAGATAGCGAACGACGACGCGGTCGCCCGCGACGGCACCCGACAATGAGACCTCCACGCGGAAGCGAGATCAGTCGTCGTCGTGCCCGAACGGGTCGGCGACCTCGCCGGGCGTCCACGTCAGACCGGGGACCCCCCACTTGTTGCGTTTGATCGCCTTCTTCGCGGCCCGGGCGTTGCGCCCCACGAGCACGTCGACGTAGAGGAAGCCGTCGAGGTGGCCGACCTCGTGCTGGAGCATCCGGGCGAAGAACCCCTCGCCCTCGATGACGACCTCGGCGCCGGTCCGGTCGGTGCCGGTGACGCGGGCCCAGTCGGCACGGCCGGTGGGGAACTGCTCACCCGGCACCGACAGGCATCCCTCGTCGTTGTCGTCGGGATCCGGCATGGTCTCGGGGATCTCGGAGGTCTCGAGGACCGGGTTGATGACCTCGCCGCGGCGGCGGGCCGCCGAGCGGTCGCCGTCGGGGCAGTCGTAGACGAACACCCGGGACCCGACGCCCACCTGATTGGCGGCCAGGCCCACACCGTGGGCGGCGTCCATGGTGTCGTACATGTCGTCGATGAGGCCGACAACCTCGTCGGACGGACGGCCGTCCGCGTCGAGGGGGACCGGAGTGGTCGGCTGGTGCAGGACCGGCTCGCCCACGATGCAGATCGGGAGAATCGCCATGGCGATCACCTTAGCGCTGCTCAGGGCGCAGGAACGACGCCGGGTACGGCGTCGCGGATGGCGTCACCGGCAGGGCCGGGAATGCCGGGGAATAGCGTCGACTGCCAGTCGAAGCTGTCGACCGGCTCGGTCACCACCGAGCCCGCGCACGACCCGCGCAGCGACGTCCGCACGTTGGCGATGATCGTCGGGTCGCGCATCTCGATGACGTGGTCGTACCCCGTGTTCGCCAGGGGGACGGGGGAGTATGCGCGGCACTGTGCGGTTCCGTCGAGGCGACCGTCGGTCCATTCGCCGTCGCTCTGCACCACCGAGTACCGGGTGGGGCCGGGGGCGTCGGGACCACGGTTGAGCTCGGTGACCGCCTCGGCGTACATGCAGGTGTCGTAACCGCCGTCGCGCGGCTGCGCGCAACCGCCGGGCGAGCCGTACTGGGCGGTCCCGATCGCGACGTACTCGTCGACGACGTCGGACCCGCCGAGGAACTTCAGGTAGTGCCGGGCGCCGAGCCCGCCCGCACTGTGGGTGACGAGCCCGATCGACTTCGCGGTGCCGACGAAAGGTGCGATCGTCCGCTGGATCAGCCGGGCGTCGAACGCCACGTCGCGTCCCCCGGCGTGCGCGTACACCACGGTGTTCCCGTCGGCGCGGATCGCCTCGGCCAGCGGACGGAACGTCTCCTCGTTCTGCGCGTTGCCGGCGTAGAGCTGCTGGCCGGGCACGATGACCACGACGCGCTCGGCGGGCGCGGCGGCAGCGGGCGCGGCGAGTGCCGCGGTCGCGACGGCGGCCGTGGAGGCCAGCGCCGCGATGGCTCCCAACACTGCTCGCCGGGTCCTCGCCACCCCGGATCCGGTTGTCGTCATCCCGACCGTCGTCATCTCTGTCCCCCCGCCTCGACCCATCCCGGACAGGGATGAGTGAGGGCAGCCTAACAGCGGTCGCCGTCCGACGGAAATGGTCGTGATGCGCGCCGTGGCGAGTCACACCGCGATCGGACCGGCCCGCCGTGGTTAGATTGGCTGCGAACCACACCGCTGTCATTCGTCTCCGTGAGGAGACGTCCGCGCCCGCGTCGCATCGCGAATAGGTGCACGTCAGCGGTGGTGTGAGGTCGTCGACTGGTATCTGAGGGAGTGAGATGGACGGCGCAGCTGCGCGTAGCCAGAAACAGGGCGATCAACCCACCCCCGGCCAGGACGCAGAGGCCGGGGCGGCAGGCCGGCCGGTCGATCCGCACGAGGTCGGTGCGGACGGTCTGACCCGCCGCGAACACGACATCCTCGCGTTCGAGCGCCAGTGGTGGAAGTACGCCGGCGCCAAGGAAGAAGCGATCAAAGAGCTGTTCGGTTTGTCGGCGACCCGGTACTACCAGGTGCTCAACGCGCTGTTCGACCGGCCGGAGGCGCTCGCGGCCGATCCGATGCTCGTCAAGCGGCTCCGGCGCCTGCGCGCGACCCGTCAGAAGGCCCGTGCGGCGCGCCGTCTGGGCTTCGAGATCACCTGAGACGCTGAACCCGGTCGCCCTCGCGCGGTGCGTTAAGGTCGTCGGTGATGAATGCAGATCGTGAGCCCAATCGCCTGCCGCTTCGTGCGGGGGCGATGATGCTCTTCGCAGTCGCCGTGGTCTTCATCGGCCTCGGCTGGCATTCCGCGGCGACCGCCGGGAACGACGCCCCGACGACCGAAGCCGCGACGACCGTGAGTTCGTCGCCCACGTCGACGCCGGCGTCCACGAGTGCGGCGTCGACCGACAAGCGGCTCTGCGTGATCAACGCCGGCCAGGTCGCGGGCCTCGCCTCGGACGTCACCGATCTGCTGGAGGCCAGGGGTTACCAGATGGCGGAGCCCGGCAACTACACCGCGGGCGGGTTCAGCGAGAACACGGTCTTCCACGAGAACGACACGGACAAGGCCCAGGCCGACGAGGTCGCCGAGGCACTCGGCGGCCAGGTCGCGGTCGAGGAGCGGCCGGCCTCGTTCACCCGGTGCCGCGGCGGCATCCCGGTGGTCGTGGTGACCGCGGTCAGCGGCGCATGACCCGGGCCGAGCCGCGAACCTCTGAATTACGAAACAGCTGAACCGAGAATTACCGAAAACCACTGTCCGCCAACCAAGGAGTGACATGTCCGGACGTTCCACACTCGCCGCGCCCCGCGCTCTCGCCGCGTTGTTCTCCGCAGGACTGATCGGCGTGACACTGGCCGGGTGCAGCCCCGACCAGGAACCCACGGACGTCCCGGGCACGACGCCGCCCGTCGTCAGCGATGCGCCGCTCCCGCCGGGCGCCGAGGACGACGTCGACGGCGAGCCCAGCGGCCAGATCGCCGTCGCCGAGATCAAGGACACCTCCGGCGAGGTCGTGGGCCACGCCCACATCTCCGCGGCCACCGAGACCTCCGAGCCGGTCACCATCAACGTGCGCGTCACCGCCGGTGAGCTGCCGGCCGGGTTCCACGGCATGCACATCCACGAGACCGGCACCTGTGACGCGGGCGCCGGCGGCTCGCAGGCGTTCACCTCGGCGGGCGGACACCTGCAGGTGGACGGCAACACCGACCATCCCTCGAGCGGAGATCTGATCTCGATCAACATCCTCGAGGACCACACCGGCCGGACGGTCACCACGACCGATGCGGTGACGATCCAGCAGCTGATCGGCAAGTCGATCATGATCCATGAGAAGCCCGACAACTTCGGGAACATCCCGGCCGACAAGTACCCGGGCGGACCGAACCCCGACACCCTGCGGACCGGCGACGCCGGCGCACGCATCGCGTGCGGTGTCATCGAGGAGGAGAGCTAGGGGTTCTGGCGCCGTCCGACGCCACCTGAGCACATGACACCGATCGAGTTCGACGGGTCACCGACCCCCACCCTCGGGGTCGAATGGGAGTTCGCCCTGACCGACAAGGGAACCGGCGATCTGTCGAACTCGGCGGCGGCGCTCTTCGCCGCCGTCGGCGAACACCATCCCGACTTCGCGGGCAGAATCCACAAGGAGCTGCTGCGCAACACCGTCGAGTTGGTGACCGGCATCTGCCGGACCGCGGGCGAGGCGATCGCCGACCTCACGGGCACGCTCGGCGTGGTGCGGGGGCTGACCGAGGACCTCGGCGTCGATCTGTACGGCGCCGGTACGCATCCGTTCGCGGAGTACTCGACCCAACTGCTCACCGAGGGTCACCGATACGCGGAGCTGATCGAGCGCACCCAGTGGTGGGGGCGGCAGATGCTGATCTGGGGCGTGCACGTCCACGTCGGGATCAGCCACCGCGACAAGGTGTTACCCGTTCTCGACGCGCTCCTGAACTACTATCCGCACCTGCTCGCGCTGTCTTCGTCGTCGCCGATGTGGGCCGGTCAGGACACCGGATACGCGAGCAATCGCGCCATGATGTTCCAGCAACTCCCGACCGCCGGGCTGCCGTTCCAGTTCGAGACCTGGGAGCAGTTCGAGGCTTTCGTCGCAGACCAGAAGACGACCGGGATCATCGACCATCTCAACGAGATCCGCTGGGACATCCGGCCTTCCCCGCATCTGGGGACCATCGAGGTCCGCGTGTGCGACGGCATGACCAACCTCGGCGAGCTGTCGGCGATCGTGGCACTCATCCACTGCCTGGTCGTCGACCTGGACCGGCGGTTCTCGGCGGGCGAGAAGCTGCCGACGATGGCGCCCTGGCTCGTTCAGGAAAACAAATGGCGGGCAGCCCGGTACGGACTCGACGCCATCGTCATCCTCGACTCCGATTGCACCGAGAAACTCGTGACCGAGGACCTCACCGCTCTGCTCGAACGTCTCGAACCGATTGCGCGCGAGCTCGATTGCGTCGACGAGCTGGCCGGCGTCGAGCGCATCATCGCCCAGGGCGCGAGCTATCAGCGGCAGCGTGACGTGCATCGTCGCACCGGTTCGCTACGCGAGGTGGTCGCGTCGGTGGTCGCCGAGCTGGACGCTCCCTGATCTCGGTCGGCGCGAGATCCGGGAGGCAGGGCCCGGGCTCAGAGGGCCAAACCGATGGCGAGCACGACGATTCCGAGAGCGGGAACCACACCCTGTTTGAGTGCGGCCGCGATCTTGTCGGGGCTCGACAGCGCCAGCACAAGTGCCGCGGCCGCCATCGAGGCCGTGCCGGTGATGACGAGTGTTGCGCCGATCGCGATGGATCCGCCGATGACAAAGGCGATCCCGACGAACACGGCGATCGCGAGGAACAGGTTGTAGAACCCCTGGTTGAACGCCAGTTCCTTTTGTGCGCTCGCCTGTTCCACCGTTCCGGTGCCGAACGTCGCGCGTGCGCGCGCGCTCGTCCATGCGATGGACTCCAGATAGAAGATGAAGACGTGGACGAGCGCCGCGATCGCGGCGAGCACCAGACCTGCGATGACCATTTCGTACTCCTCGTTGTCGACGGGCCCGTCGGAGAATAGCGTTCCGACCTTCGGATCGAAGCGAGGTCTCTTCGACGCGGCCGTACACAGTTATCTCGACGAGGTAGTCCGCCCGCGGCTGCGTCCACTGACCGCCGGCATCGTCGCGGCCGATGCCGCCGAGAACTACCTGAACGGGCTGCGATCGGCGCCGACCGATGACACGTCTCCGGCTCGCGAGGGCTGCCTGCTCATCAACACCGCCGGTGCCCCCATCGGGCGCGACGCTGCTGTCGCTCGGCGAGGGGCGTCGGACGATCGGTCCGCAGTCAGTCGCGGTCCGGTGACTCCATGTCCCGCTGATCCATGAGCCCGTCGCGGGCCCGTTGCTCCTGGTATGCGAGCCGGCCGATCCGATGCGCCACGACGGGCGCGGTGATCAGGGCGAAGAGCCCGGCGAGAATCAGCATCCCGCTGTCGACGTTGTCGCCGAGCCGGAGCACGGCGCCGAGCAGGATGAGGAGCAGGCCGAAGGTCTGCGGTTTGGTGGCCGCGTGCATCCGGCTCAGGGTGTCCGGGAACCGGACGAGTCCGATGGCGGCGGTGACCGCCATCAGGCATCCGAGGAGCAGCAGCGTCGCGCTGATGATGTCGATGATCATGTCTGGTCGTCCCGGACTCGGAACCGCGCGATCGACACCGACCCGACGAAGCTGAGGAGGGCCAGGGCCACGATCGCCGGGACCACCGTCGAATCACGGCTGAACGCCGCCCAGGTCCCCAGGCCGCACATGCACAGCGCGATGAGCACGTCGAGTGCGACGAGTCGGTCGAGCGTGGTTGGGCCGCGCAGGATGCGGATCATCGTCAGCACCGCGGCGACGAGCAGCATGGCGGCGGCGATCGTCCAGACGTAGCTCATGAGTCACCTCGTTCCCGCTCGGGCTCGCCCTGTCGACGTTCCGGTTCGGTGTCGTCGATCGACCGGGCGTTGTCCACCGACCGGTCCACCGTGCGGACGTGGTGGAAGTCCTCGTCGATGCCGTGGAACGGACTCGGATGCCATTCGCTGTCCCGCTCGAACGCCTTGATGAACATCCGCTCGACATAGGCGACCTGATCGTAGAAGGCCCGCACCTTCTTCTCCGAACGGACGTCGAAGACGTGCACGTAGAGCATCCGGCGTCGATGGTCGATCTCCAGGACCATGGTGCCCGGCACCAGGTTGAGGTAGTCGACGGCCAGGGTCAGCACCATGTCGGACTTGATCGCGACGCGCACCCGTACCACGGCGCCCAGCGGTGGCCGGCCGGGACGGATGGCCATCCAGCCGATCTGCACACTCGACACGAAGAAGTCGACGATCAGACGGCCGACGAGCTGCAGTACCGACAGGGGATGGATACGGCCCTCGACCGGGACCCGCGGCAACGGCAGCACGGTCAGCACGAGCATCGCCAGCACGATCCCTGCGATCACATTGGCCCAGGACAGCGTGCCCCACAGCAGGACCCAGACGAACGTCAGCCACGCGATGGTCCACAACCGGACCGCGACCTCGCGGCCGTCGCTGCCCAGCCACCTGGGCACACGGGTGTGCGTGCGCAACCACACCAGCGCGCCGACGAAGTGCCAGAAGACGAACAGCAGCGACACGCGCCAGACGTTGATGACCAGGGACAGGACCGGTCCCTTGGTCGAGACGACCGGCGGCCGCCGCTTGGGCGCCGCGGATGCTCCGCGGGCGCGGTCGTCGGCTCGATCCTGCGCGCTCATCGGGTACCACCCACTCCCAGCACGGCGTCGACGTAGACGGCGCGGTCGACGACGTCGGTCGCCGCATGGTCGGTGAAGTCGAAGATGGGCCCGGCCCAGAGGGTGAGCACGAGTCCGGCGGCCACCATCGCCATCGTCGGCAGCACCATCATCACGGGCATCCGACCGACGTCCTCACGGTCGGAGAACGCGGCGTCGTCGGCGCTCTCGTCGATCAACGCGGACGGGCCCTTGTCGGCGAGATCGCCCTCGGGGGCGTCGGCGCGCGGTCGCCAGAATCCCTTGGTCCAGATGCGGGCCATGACGTAGAGGGTGAGCAGGCTGGTGACCACCGACCCGGCGACGAGGATCCAGGCCAGCACGGACCCGTCCTGGGTGCCCGCCTCGAGGAGGGCGACCTTGCCGATGAAACCGGAGAACGGTGGGATGCCGCCGAGATTCAGCGCGGGTACCAGGAACAGGACGGCCAGCAGGGGGCTGGCGATGAGCCCGCCCAGGCGGCGGAGCGAGGCCGAACCGGCTTGACGTTCGATCAGGCCGACGACCAGGAACAGCGTCGTCTGCACGAGGATGTGGTGGGCGACGTAGTAGATCGCCGCCGACATCCCGAGGTCCGACGACAGCGCGATGCCGAAGATCATGTAGCCGATGTGGCTGACGAGGGTGAACGACAGCAGTCGCTTGATGTCGGCCTGGGCGATCGCGCCGAAGATGCCCACGAGCATCGTCAACAGGCCGGCGACCAGCAGCACCGCGTCCATCGTGCCGCCGGGGAACAGCAGCGAGTGGGCGCGCACGATCGCGTACACACCGACCTTGGTGAGCAGGCCGGCGAACACCGCCGTGACGGGTGCCGGCGCGGTGGGGTAGGAGTCGGGTAGCCACGTCGACAGCGGGAACACCGCGGCCTTGATGCCGAACGCCACGAGCAGCACCGCGAACAGCGCGTTGCGGGTCCCGTCGGGGACGTCGTCGAGGCGCACGGCCATCTCGGCGAGGTTGAGGGTGCCGGTCGTCGCGTACGCGAACGCGATGCCCGCGAGGAAAATCAGCGACGACACCATCGACACCATCACGTACGACGCGCCCGCTCGGACACGTTCGGCGCTCGCCCCGAGGGTCAGCAGCACGTAACTCGCGGTCAGCAGGATCTCGAACGAGACGTACAGGTTGAACAGGTCGCCGGCGAGGAACGCGTTGCAGACACCCGCGGTCAGGATGAGGTAGGTCGGCAGGAAGATCGACGTCGGCTGCTGGGCCGTGCCGTCACGGATACCCTGCCCGATCGCGTACACGACGACGCACAGCAGCACGATCGTCGAGACGACGAGCATCAGGGCCGCGAGCTGGTCGACGACCAGCGTGATCCCGAGCGGTCCGTTCGGGTAGCCCTTGTCTCCCCAGCCGCCGATCGCGACCGCGAAGGTCCCGTGGCGGTCGGTCAGGTACAGCATCAGGCACGACGCGACGAACGCGACGGTGATGGCGACGATCGACACCGCCCGCTGGATCTTGGGGCTGCGGCCCAGCAGCAGCGACACGGCGGCAGCGCCCAGCGGCACCAGCGTCGGCAGCGTGATCAGGACGGGGATCCACGACTCCTGCGGGGTCATCAGTCACCCCCGTTCTCGTCGCCGTGCTTCTTCTTGTCCGGCCCGACCACGTCGCGGTCCGGCATCTCGCGCTGGTCGATGACGTCGGGGTCGGCGTCGTCCTCGCCGGACCCGTCGGGAGGTGCGACGGCCGACTTGGGACCCACCTCGTCGGGACCGAGTTCGCCCGGCCCGTACACGTCGGGCCCGTCCTCGCGGGCGGCGGTCTGCGCCGAGGTCTCGGGGTCGGGCTCCTCCTCCGCGCCGCCGATCTCATCGACGACGTCGGAGTCCGTCGGCATGATGTCGGTCTCGTAGAGCGCGGCGTGCCGGGCGGCGGCCTCCTCCGCGGTGAGCGGATTGCCCTTGTCGTCGAAGTGATCGCCGGTCGGGGTGTCGGAGAGGGTCAGTGGATCGTCGCTGCGATCGCGGTCGGGTGCCGTCCCCAGCGATCCGCTCAAGATCTTGACGTCCTCCTCGTCGTCCTCGACGTCGTCGTCGTCCCGATTGATCACGAACAACCGGTAGACCAGCGCCAGGACGAACGCGGCGACGCCCATCATGATCACGATCGCGGTCAGGACCATGCCCTGCGCGAGGGGATCGGCGTCGGACGCCCGGTTCTCCGACGACCGGCCCATGATCGGCGGGTTCCCCATGCCGCCCGACACGACGATGATCATCAGGTTGAGCGCATTGCCGACGAGCAGGAGCCCGAACAGCATCCGGACCAGACTGCGTTCCATCAGCAGGTACACGCCGCACGCCGCCATCGCGCCGATGACCAGCATCAGCGAGAGATTGGTGGTCATCGGCTCACCTGCTCGCCGGTGGTGCTCGCGGCGTCGTCCGCCGCGGTGTCGCCACGCGAGTTCTCGATGCGCGCCGCGGTGCGGGCGATCGTGGTCTCCACATCGAGACGCGCGCCGAGACTTCGCAGCACGTCCAGGACGAGCCCGACAACGATCAGGTAGATGCCGAGGTCGAAGAACAGGGCGGTCACGAACTTGATGTCGCCGAGGACCGGGACGGTGACCTCGAAGACCGCCGACGAGAGTGCGGGGGCGCCGAGGAACATCGAGACGATCGCCGTGGTCGCCGAGACGGCCAGGCCGGCGCCCAGGATGCGGCCGGGCTCGATCGGCAGCGCCTCACCGAGTTCGTAGCGTCCGCCCGCCAGGTAGCGGAGGACGAGCGCGAGACCCATCGTCAGGCCGCCGGCGAAGCCACCGCCCGGCGCATTGTGGCCGGCGTAGAAGAAGTAGATCGACAGCACGACCATCGTCGGGAACAGCAATCGCGTCGTGGCCTCGAGAACCATCGACCGGTGGCGCGGGTCGCGCAGTCCGGAACCGAGGAGCCACGTGGTGCGGTCCGGTGGGACGTGATCGTCGTCGTCCCCGTTGTCGCCGGCCTGCAGCCGGGCGGCGTCGGCCACCCGCGGCGCCGCCCCGAAGCGGCGGTTGCGGAAGACCATCGACGCGACGCCGGTGGCGGCCGCGATGAGCACCGACACCTCGCCGAGGGTGTCCCAGGCGCGGATGTCGACGAGCAGGACGTTGACCGCGTTGGCGCCGTGGCCGTACTTGTAGGCGGCCTCGGGCAGGTCGACGTGCAGCGGTTCGGTCGAGCGGGCGGACGCCGCGAACAACCCGATCAGGACCAGCATCGCGCCGAAGGCGAGTCCGATGAGGGCGCGCAGCGGCTTGAACCCGGTGGCGTGCCGCTTCTCCGGTTCGGCGGGCAGCTTGCGCAGTACCAGCACGAAGATGACCAGGGTGAGCGTCTCGACGAGGAACTGGGTGAGCGCGAGGTCGGGGGCGCCGTACAGCGCGAACAGCATCGCGCAGCCGTAGCCGGTGATCCCGACGACGAGCGTCGCGGCGAGGCGGTTGCGCAGCAGCACGGCGGCCAACGACGCGGCGACGATGCACCCGCCGATCACCAGCTGGACCGGCTTGGCGTCGTAGTCGATCTCCAGTCGGTCGCGAGCGCCGGCGAACAGCACGATGGTCGGCAGCAGGATCGCGGTGCACAGGATGACCCCCTGGGTGACCGGGAGCGAACCGCGCTGGGTGTTGCGCGTCAGCAGCAGCGACAGGGTGTCGGCTCCGCGCAGCGTCGCGTCGTAGATGCGGTCGGCGTTCACCAGCGGGCGGAAGCCGAAGACGCGGTCGCGGACCCGGCGGATACCGAGGAACAGCAGGGCGCCGCCGACGATGACGATGATCGAGAACACGACGGGAAGGCCGAACCCGTGCCACAGCGCGAGATGCTCGAGTTCGTGCCCGTACCCGTCGAGGGTCTCGGCGTACGGCTCGAAGAGAGCGCCTAGCTGCGGGCTGAACACGCCGGCCGCCACACCGGCCGCGGCGAGCGCCACGGGCGAGAAGTAGAAGGGCCACTTCGGCGGGTGCATCTTGGCGACCGCCGGACTCGGGGTGCTGCGCACCTTGCGGCCGAACGCGCCCCACAGGAAGCGGAGCGTGTAGGCACAGGTGATGATCGAGCCGACCAGCAGGATTATGTCGACGGCGTGGGCCTGCCACGAGACGAACGCCCCGGTCTCCCACACCGAGGCGAAAGCTGTTTCCTTGCCGACGAATCCGAGGGTGACGGGGATGCCGGCCATGCTCGCCCCGGCGACCGCGGCGGTGATCGCCAGCCCCGGGAGACGATGGCCGAGCCGGGCGAGTTTGCGGACATCGCGGGTGCCGGTGGAGTGGTCGATGATGCCGACGACCATGAACAGCGACGCTTTGAACAGCGCGTGCGCGACGAGCATCGCGATGCCCGCCATGGCGACGTTCGCGTCGCCGATGCCGACCAGCACGGCCATGAAGCCGAGCTGGGACACCGTGCCGAACGCGAGGATGAGTTTGAGGTCGAGCTCGCGCAGCGAGCGCCATCCGCCGAGCACCATCGTCACCAGGCCGAGCCCCACCACGGCGATCTGCCAACTGATCGTCACCGAGAAGGCGGGGGCGAGACGTGCGATGAGGTAGATGCCGGCCTTGACCATCGCGGCCGCGTGCAGGTACGCGCTGACCGGGGTCGGTGCGGCCATGGCGCCGGGCAGCCAGAAGTGGAACGGGACGATGGCCGATTTGGTGAGCGCGCCGATCAGCAGCAGGACCACTGCGATGTCGACGTACACACCGGTCGGCGGTGCCGAGACGATCTCCGACAGCAGGTAGGTGCCCGACCGCTCGCCCAGCATGATGATGCCGACGAGCATGGCCAGACCGCCGAACGTGGTGACCAACAGCGCCTGGGTGGCGGACCGCCGAGCCGTCGCGCGCACCCCGTAGAAGCCGACCAGCATGAACGAGAGCACGGTCGTGAGCTCCCAGAACACGTACAGCACCAGCATGTTGTCGGAGATGACGAGGCCGAACATGGCCGCGGCGAACGCGACCATCTCGCCGCCGAACACGGCGACGCGGGGACGGGCGTCGTCGAAGTAGTGGGCGCAGTAGCAGAGGACGAGCGCACCGACCCCGAGGATCAGCACCGACAGGATCGCGGTCAGGGTGTCGAAGCGGGTGGCGATGTCCATCTGGAGTGATGGGACCCAGCTGACCGTCTCGACGCGGGCGGCAGCCGCATCGGCCGGCGGCCAGTTGAGCACGACCCAGATCAGCGCGCCGAGGGGCGCCAGTGCGAGAACGTAGAAACCGCGGGTACCCATCCAATGGATGACTGCGGGCGCGACGAGTGCGCACACTGCCAACGCAGCCAACACAGAGATCAAAAGGGCACTCCGTCTTTCTCCCGGCGGGGTGTCACGGGCGAGCACCCGCGGTGGCTACTTTACCGTTGCCCGTATGTTCCGGTTCGACTGGCTCCGGCGTACCGCCGTCAGCATCGCCGCTGTCCTGCTGGTGTTCGGCCTCGTCGTGGGTTGTGCGGACGAGGAGCAGGCCGGACCGGACGGCGTCCCGTTGCCGTCGGATTTCCCGGCCGCGCAGGTCCCGCTCATCGACGGTCACGTGCTCTCGGCGAGCGGCAGTCGCTCCGATGGTTGGGAGGTCGCGGTGCAGGGCCCGGCCAACGCGGGCAATCAGCTCGAGGCCGCGACCGAGACGCTCACCGAGGCCGGTTACGTCGAATCGCACCGTTCGACCGAGGGTGGACAATCGGTCGTCGTGCTGTCGGCGACCAAGGAGGGTTCGACCTACTGGGTCCAGATCGGCGCGTCCCCGCAGGCTGCGGGCGGTGGGTCGTCGGTCTTCTATCTGGTCAACGTGGAGTAGTCGCACCCCTAGCCTGTCGATCGACGGTCGTACCGATCGGGGCGGCCGTGGTCCACGATCGCTATCGGGCACCGCGTGTGATGCTGCGCTGCGCGTGCCACCGAGCCCGCCCAGGCGGTGAAGGTGCTCCCGGCCCGGGGGCGGGTCACGACCAGAAGCGAGGCCTGCGGAACCGCCTCGCCGACGGCCCTCGACGGGTTGCCGTTCACCAACTGCAGCGTCGTGTCGCGGTCGGGGAAGCGTCGGCGCCAGGGGTCGAGCAGCGCGTCGGCTCGCGCGTACAGCGCTTCGATCCGAGCGGGCGGGGCGTCGTCGGGGATCGCGCACACGATCGCCACGGGGTTGCCGGTGGCAACGGCGTACTCGAAGGCGGTCGACAGCGCGAGGTCGGACGGGGCGTCGGCATCGATGGCCGCGACGACCGGACCGCCCGTCGCGAGGTTGCCGTACGGAACCGTCACGACCGGGCATCGCGACCGGGCCGAGAGCGCGGAGCTGATGCTCCCGGTGGTGAGGCGTTCGATGAGGCCGGGTCGATGATGGCCGAGGACCATCAGATCGACCTGACCCGACAGCCTGGTGAGCAGGGGTATCGCGAAGTCGTGTTCGACGACGGTCTCGATGCGCAGGCCCGGATGCCGGGTGCCGAGACGGCCGGCCACCGCGGTCAGGTGGGCGGCAGCTGCCTGCCGCGTGGCGGTGACGTCGAAGTCGAGTTCGAACTCGCTGAGTGGTTGCAGCGCAACGGCTGCCGCGAATCCGTGAATCAGTAGCAGGCGGTCCCCGTCGCGGGCCGAAGCGGCCGCCCAGTGAGCGGCCGCCTCGGATTCGGGACTCAGATCGACCCCGACGGCGATGGTGTTCATCGGGCGCGGGTGGCGTCGCCCGTCCGCGTCTCGCCGGCGATGGCGTCGTCCGCGACGGGACCGACCGCCGACGGTGCCACGGCTGCGGGCACGGCGACGTCGGCGACCGCCGCCTCCTGCGCGCGGCGCTCCTCGTCGCTGCTCATCGTCTTCAGCGCAACCTCCTTGATGAACACGATGGCGATGAAGCTCAGGGCCGCCATGACCGCCGCGACCAGGAACACCCGGGCGGTGCCGTCGCCGTACGCGCCGCGCACGATGGCCGCGATCGGGGCGGGCAGTTCGTTCAGGTTCGCCAGCCCGGCACTGCCGCCGCTCGACGCACCGGCGCCGATGCCCAGCGCGCCGAGCCCCTTCGCGATGAGGTCGGTGACGTGGTTGGACAGGACCGCGCCGAGCACCGACACACCCGCGGCGCCGCCGAGTGAGCGGAAGAAGGTGACCGTCGAGGTCGCCGCACCGAGGTTGTCCGGGCTGACGTTGTTCTGTACCGCCAGCACGAGGTTCTGCATCGTCATGCCCATGCCGCAGCCCAGGATGAAGAGGAACACGCCGACCACGACCATGTCCGTGTGTGCGTCGATGGTCGCGAGCAGTCCGAAGCCGATCGTCATCATCGCGGCACCGGCCACGAGGAATCGCTTCCACCGCCCGTACCGGGTGATCAGGTTGCCCGACACGGTCGCCGACAGCATCGAACCGATGACCATCGGCAGCGTCAGCAGGCCGGCCGCGGTCGGCGAGTAGCCACGTGCGATCTGGAAGTACTGGCCGAGGAAGACCGCACCGCCGAACAGCGCGACGCCGACGCCGACGCTGGCGAGGGTGGCCAGGGTGGTGGTGCGGTCGCGGAAGATGTGCAGCGGGATGATCGGGCTGGAGACCTTCGACTCGACGAAGATCGCCAGGGCGAGGAGCACGACACCGAGTGCGACGAGACCGTACGAGGTCAGCGAGGCCCAGTCGAAGTTCTTACCGGCCAGCGTCACCCAGATGAGCAGGGTGCTGACGCCCGAGGCGATGAGGGCGGCACCGAGGTAGTCGATGCTGACCTTCTTGCGGACCACCGGGACGTTCAGCGTGCGCTGGATGACGAGAAGGGCGATGACGGCGAGCGGGACGCAGACGTAGAACGTCCAGCGCCAGCCGAGCCAACTGGTGTCGACGATGACGCCGCCGATGAGCGGACCGGCGACGGTCGCGACGGACATCACCGCGGCCATCGGGCCCTGGTAGCGGCCGCGTTCGCGCGGGCTGAACATCGTCGCGACGACGATCACGACCAGCGCCTGCAGGCCGCCGAGGCCCAGACCCTGGATGACGCGGAAGCCGATCAGCATGTCGACCGAGGTGGAGAGCCCGGCGAGGACCGAACCCAGGGTGAACAGGAACAGCGCGCCCTGCACCAGGAGTTTCTTGCTGACCAGGTCGGCGAACTTGCCCCAGATGGGCGTGGTCGCGGTGGACGCGAGCAGGGTCGCGGTGATGACCCAGGTGTACTGGTCCTGGGTGCCGTGCAGGTCGGTGATGATCGTCGGCAGGGCGTTGGACACCACGGTCGACGACAGGAACGCGACGAACATGCCGAGCAGGAGGCCGATGAGGGCCTCGATCTTCTGACGATGCGTCATCGGCACCTCTTCGGCCGGCGCCATCGCGGACGCGGGTGCACTCATATGGCAAACCTCCGAGAAAGAGAGCTGCCCGCGACGAGGAGACGGGCGGGCGGCGAAACGGCGCGCGCGGTGGCGCACCCGATTGGTTGATTGATGCAACTATAAGTCGTGATGGTTGCAACCAATAACTATCGGAGGTTATTCCGGGTGTGTTCCGGGACTCATTCAGACGCAGCGGGGAGCGCGGCGGTGCTCAGTCGAGCCGACGCTCGGCGTAAGCCTTGAGGTCGGCGACCTGCGCGGGATCGAGCGACGGCCGAACCCGCTTGCGGGCCTCCTCGACGTCGGCCACGGTCACCGCGGCGGCGTCGATGTCCCGGCGCATCGCCGACAGGGCGGCCTCGCGCAGCAGGGCCGAACAGTCGGCCGCCGAGTAGCCCTCGAGGTCGCCGGCCAACTCATCGAGGTCGACTCCGTCGAGCGGGACGTCGCGCCCGGTGGCGCGCAGGATGTCCCCGCGGGCGTCGGCGTCCGGCGGCGGCACGAAAACCAGCCGTTCCAGCCGCCCGGGCCGCAGCAGCGCCGGGTCGATGAGGTCGGGTCGGTTCGTCGCACCGAGCACCACGACGTCCTGGAGCGGTTCGACGCCGTCCAGTTCGGTCAGCAGCGCGGCGACCACCCGGTCGCCGACACCGGAGTCGGTGGACTGACCGCGGCGCGGTGCCAGCGCGTCGACCTCGTCGAGGAAGATCAGCGAGGGCGCCGACTCGCGGGCACGGGCGAACAGATCCCGCACCGCCTTCTCCGACGACCCGACCCACTTGTCCATCAGCTCGGCGCCCTTGACCGTGTGCACCGACAACTGACCCGACGCCGCGAGCGCGCGGACGACGAAGGTCTTGCCGCAGCCCGGCGGGCCGAACAGAAGCACTCCACGCGGCGGGTCGACGCCGAGCCGGGCGAAGGTGTCGGGGTGCTGCAGCGGCCACAGGACCGCTTCGGTCAGAGCCTGTTTCGTCTCGACCATGTCGCCGACGTCGGCGAGGGTGATCGAGCCAAGCGCGACTTCGGGGGAATCCGAGCGGGACACCGGCCGGATGACGTCGAGGGCGCCGACGAGATCCTCGGTGCGCAGCGACGGCGCGGACTTCTCGGCACTCGCGCGCGTCGCGGCGCGCAGCGCGGCCTCGCGGGCCAGCGCGGCGAGATCCCCGGCGACGAAACCGGGGGTGCGCGAGGCGACCGACGTGAGGTCGAGGTCGCCGTCGGTCGGGACGTTCGACAGGATCGCCGAGAGCAACCGCGCCCGGGTCGCGGCGTCGGGGAGGCCGATGACCAGTTCCCGGTCGCAGAGCGACGGGTCGCGCAACCGGGCGTCGAGGCGTACCGGTTCGGCGGTGGTCGCGATGAGTGCGATGCGGCCGTCGGCGATGCCGGAACGCAGTTCGTCGAGGATCAGTGCGGCGACGGGCTCGGGTTCGGCGGGTAACAGCGCGTCGACGTCGGTGATCAGCAGGACCCCGGCGGCCGCCCGGGTGCGGGCCACCGCGTCGGCGACCGTCCGCAGGCGGGTGTTGGCCTCCGTCGCGCCGACCGTCGGGCCGTCGATGGTCACCAGCGTGCGCGACGCGCACACCGAACGGACGAAGGTCGCCTTGCCGCCGCCGGCCGGGCCGGTGACCAGGACGCCGAGACGCGGTGTCGCACCGAGGGTGCGCAGCACCTCCGGCTCGTCGAGGGTGATGGTGAGCCACTCGGTGAGCTTGGTGATCTGGGAGTCGACGCCGACCAGCTCCGACACCGGCCGGACCGGGATCTCGGGCTCCCGGGCGGGCTCGCGGACCGGGCTGGGCGCGGCGGCCGGCCGCGGGCGGGAGTCGGACTCCGACACCATGCCGAGGGCGCCGGGGATCCGGGGTGAACCGGGACCGGTCCGATCGCCCAGCGGTGCCACCTCGCCCGCGGTGGTCGACCACAGCACGGCGGTGTTGGTCTGCACGCTGACCGGCGCCGACACCCGGCCACCCGCCGGCGGGCCGGGCTCGGTTGCCGTGACGGTGAGCAATTCGGTGGTCCAGGTGATCCCGACCGACCTGGCCAGCGCACGCGTGGCCTCGGTGGCGGCGAGCTCGGGACCGAGGTCGCGGGGGAGGAGCGAGACGGCGTCACCGACGGACAAGACCTTCCCCAGCAGCGCGCGGCGCAGCGTCGACTCGGTGATCGACTGGGTGGCCAGCGCCGAACCGCTCACCACCACCCGGCTCGCGCCCTGCACCTCAACGGGCGCCAGCACGACCGTCGAGTTCTCGCGGACACCGGCGTTGGAGAAGGCGATCTCGTCGAGGAGGGCGACGCCGGTCGGCGCGGAGGCCTCGGTCGCGGCCACCACGGCGGCGGTGACCCGTGCGCCGGTGATCGACACCGCGTCCCATTCCCGCAGCGAGAGGGCCGTCAACACCTCGGGATGCACGCGGATGATGCCGCGCCGCGCCTCGGCCGCCGAGGGATTGTGCCGCGCGGTCAGCGTGAGGGAGGCCGGTGTGCTCATTCGGACTCGCTTTCGGTCGTCTCGCCGGGCGCGCCGACCACGGACCGGCCGGGGCCGGTGGGACGGTTCAGGCCCATGCGGCCGAGGGAGTTGATGACCGGCCGACGGCGTCGACCTCCGGGCGACGTGGCACGCAGGGCCCGACGCTGCGCCCGACGTTCGGCCGGCTTGTCGTCCCAGTGCTCGGGCCGGGAGGCGACCCAGCGGCGCGCGCGCCACGCGTACGGGATGTGCAGGACGTATCCGGCGATGGCGATCATCATCAGCACGTACGGGAAGGTCACCAACAGTGCCGCGGCCGCGGCGACCAGCACCAGCAGGCCGGTCACCGCGCGAGCCGGGATCGATGCGGTCTTCAGCGAGGACGTCGGGACGCGACTTACGGCCAGGAAGGCGACGAAGATCAGCCACCCGCCGACGGCCGGCAGCGACGTCCACCACCCGTCGCCGAACTGTTGTTCCAGCCCGATGGGCAGGAGCGCGCAGATCGCCGCGGCGGGCGCGGGGACACCGACGAAGAAATCCTTGGTGTACGCGGGTGCCTCGTCGTCGTCGAGCAGGGTGTTGAACCTCGCGAGGCGCAGGACGATGGCGCAGCAGTAGATCAGCGCGAGCACCCAGCCGAGGTCATGCCCGTCGATGAAATAGAAGTAGATGATCATCGCCGGGACCACACCGAAGTTGATCGCGTCGGCCAGCGAGTCGATCTCGGCGCCGATCCGGCTCGTGGCTCCCATCAGGCGTGCGACCCGACCGTCGATGCCGTCGAGGAACGCGGCCGCGACCAGGAGAGCCATCGCGGTGTCGACGTCGCCGTTGATCGCTGACCGCATGGCCGTCAGGCCCGCGCAGATCGCGAGGATCGTCAGCGACGACGGGATGACGATGCGGCTGGCCTGTGCCTGGCGCCGCAGACGCCGGCGCTCCGGCTCCCGCGGAACCGGATGTGTCTGTGCGTGCCGGCTGGCCGAGCGCGCGGTCGGGTTGCGCGCGGTGCGCGAGCCGGGGCGTCGCCGGCCGGGGTTCGTGCCGGGTGAGGTCATGTCGGTCGGGTTCACCGGGCCGGAGTTCACTGATCCAGGTACGCGAACGGGGTCTCGCCGCCGACCGCGCGCTGGCCGACCGAGACGCGGGGCCGGGTGCCGGCCGGGAAGTAGACGTCGACGCGCGATCCGAATCGGATGAGCCCGTAGGTCTCGCCGATCGTCAGCGAGTCCCCGACCGACGGCTCGCACACGATCCGACGGGCGACGAGACCGGCGATCTGCACGACCGCCAGCTCAGGGCCGGGCGTGCCGCCTGCGGCGGTGGTGCGGATGGTCATCGTGGTGCGCTCGTTGTCGCGGCTGGCCTCGGGGAGGTCGGCGGAGACGAACGCGCCGGGCGTGTGGGTCACAGTGGTCACCGTGCCCGCGATCGGCACGCGCTGCACGTGGACGTCGAAGATCGACAGGAAGGTCGAGACCCGGGGCAGCGGCTGTGTGCCCAGGCCGGACTCGGCGGGCGGGACAGCCTCGTCGACCAGGGCGATGGTCCCGTCCGCGGGGGCGACCACCACGCCGGGTTCGGTCGGGGTGACCCGCTTCGGATGCCGGAAGAAGGCTGCGCACGCGGCGGCGGTCAGCGTGGCCGGTCGGGCGATCCAGCGGTGTCGACGCCCGAGGAGCGCGACGGCTGCAGGCGCGGCGACGAACGGCACACCCGCCGGATGGATCGGAGGGATGGTCTCTCGGGCCAGATCGAGAAAATGGGCGACACGGCCGGTGTCACCGGAGCCGTCCGGACGCGGACGTCGGGCCACGATCAACCTCCTCTGGCCTGTGTCCAGGCCGGATAAATGGTGCGCACCGCATCGCCGGGTGCATCGGCGTCCACTCTAGAGCGCCGCGCCCGGAGACCTCGTCGTCAGCGCAGGACCAGCACGTCCACCAGGGTGCCCGCCTCGACCGCCTCGACGTCGGCGGGGACGTCGATGAGCGCGTCGGCCTCGGCGAGGTAGCGCAGGTGATGGGACGCCGGCGGGCCGATCGGGTCCACCCCGACCACCCCGTCGCGAGGCCCGGCGTCGAGCACGCCCCGCAGGAACTGTCGTTTGCCGCGGGGTGAGCGGATGTCGGCACCGAGACGAGCTCGGATTCGTTCCCGGTCGGCGGGCAGTGCCATCGCGGCCCGCAGCGCGGGCCGGATGAAGACCTCGAAGGACACGAGTGCACTGACGGGATTTCCCGGCAGCGTGATGATCGGCACGCGCCGGCCGCGGGAGGAGGGGAAGTGGCCGCACCCCTGGGGCATGCCCGGCTGCATCGCAACCTTCACGAACTCGACGGTCCCGGTCGCCGACAGTGCGTCCTTGACCACCTCGAAGGCGCCGGCGCTGACACCGCCCGAGGTGATGATCAGATCGGCGTCGTCGGCGACCTCGTCGAGCCGCGCGGCGAAGTCCGCGGTGTTGTCGGGCACGAAGTGCAGGTGACGGCCGGCCGCGCCGGCCTCGATGACCGCGGCGGTCAGCATCGCGCCGTTCGACTCGTAGATCTGCCCGTGGCGCAACGGTTTTCCGGGTTCGACGAGTTCAGAACCGGTGGACAGCACGACGACCCGCAGCCGCCGGGCGACGGTGATCTCGGCGAGGCCCAGTGCGGCGAGCAGGCCGATCTGCGGTGCGCCGATCACCGTGCCGGCCGGCAGCGCCCGGGTGCCGGCCTCGATGTCGGAGCCGCCGCGCCGGATGTGCCTGCCGCGCTCGGGTGCTGCGGTGAACGTGACGGTCGGCGCCGCGGCCACCGGGCCCACCACGGCGTCGGTCAGTTCGACCGGGACGACCGCGTCGGCGCCCGCGGGCATCGGGGCGCCGGTCATGATGCGGTGCGCGGTGCCCGGCTCGAGAGTGAGGTCGTCGGTACGGCCGGCGGGGATGTCCGCGGCGACCGGCAGGGTGACCGGCTCGTCGGCGCTCGCGTCCGCGAGATCGTCTGCGCGGACCGCGAATCCGTCCATCGCGGAGTTGTCGAAGCCGGGCAGCGACAGCGGGGCGTCCACGTCGGTGAACGTGGCGAAGCCGAGCGATTCCGGCACGGCGACCTCCGACGGTTCGGCGGGGCCGAACAACGCCGCGACGATGCGCTGATGCTCTACGACGGTACGCATCCGCTCAGCATGCCAGGTGTCGACGGAGACCATGGCGTCGTCCCGGCAGGTGACCGGGCCGTCCTGCGACGCCGCTGGGCGAGGACTACATTCGTGCGCATGGCGCTGGGTCTGCTGTTCGACATCGACGGGGTGATGGTCACCTCGTGGCAGGCGCTGCCCGGCGCGGTCGAGGCGATCGCCGATCTCGCCGACCAGGGCATCCCGCGGATGTTCTTGACCAACACGACGTCCCGCTCGCGTGGCGAGATCGCCGAGGCGCTCAACGAATGCGGTTTCGAGGTGAAGCCGGACGAGATCCTGTCGGCCGCCAAGCTGACCGCCGAACACGTCGCCGCCACCTATCCGGGCAAGCGCGTGTGGGTGCTCAACCAGGGCCCGATCGCCGAGGACATGACCGGCGTGGAGTTGACCGACGACCCGGCGTCGGCCGAGGTGGTGGTACTCGGCGGTGCCGGTTCGGTCTTCACGCACGCCACGCTGTCCAAGGTCCTGGAGATGATGCTCGACGGGATTCCGGTGATCGCGATGCACCGGTCCATGACCTGGTCGACGGCGGACGGCTTGAGCATCGACACCGGGGTGTACCTCGAGGGTCTCGAAAAGGCTTCGGGCGCAAAGATCAAGGCGATCGGCAAGCCCTCGCCGGTCGGTTTCCGGGCGGCCACCGAGGTCCTCGGTCTGGAGCCGACCCAGGTGGTGATGGTCGGCGACGACATGCACAATGACGTTCTCGGTGCCCAGGCGGCGGCGCTGATCGGGGTGTTGGTCCGTACCGGCAAGTTCCGCGAGGAGGCGCTGCATGCGTTGCAGCGTGACGAGTTCGGGCCCTACCCCGACCACATCATCGACTCGGTCGCCGACCTCCCCGAGCTCATCGGCAAGCTCGGCGGAGCCTGATCCCCGCGCCTAAACCCGAGAGACCGACACAACCATTGCCCCCTGAGGTGCGAGGAGCGAAAGCGACGAGCCACGAAGGGTTGGCGACGCATCGCACAGGACCCTTCGTGACGGCCTCCGCAAGCTCCGGCCTCCTCAGGGAGCAGGGGGCGAGCGTCTCCCCGCTCCCTGAGGAGCGAGCTTGCGAGCGTCTCCCCGCTCCCTGAGGAGCGAGCTTGCGAGCGTCTCGAAGGGTCAGTTGGACTCGGCGGCGCGCTTGATCTTGCCCAGCGTCTCGGCCATCCCGAGCTTGAGCTCCTCTTCGAACGACTCGGCGCCGCCGAAGAGCTTGTCGACGAGTACCGACGACACCTTGGTGGTCGACCCGTTGACCTCGCGCCGCTCGGTGACCGTGACCCCGGCGTCCTTCGGGGTGATGGTGTAGCTCCAGATGGTGTGGTTCTCCGCGACCCGGAAGCCGAGTTCCTGGTTCGGGGTGAACCGGACGACCTTGGAGGTGGTCGGCCACACCAGCGGGCCCCGGCGGTTGATGTTGATGGTCTTGGTCCCCAACCCGACGGTGCCGCCGCGGATGATCATCTTCTTGCACTGGGGGCTCCACTCGCCCATGCGCTTCAGATCGGAGATCACCGACCACACCTGTTCGGGCGTGGCGTCGATGTCGATGGATTCCTCGATGAGTGCTGCGGTCATGGTCGCTCACCCTATGTGCTTGTTGGCCGAGGGTCAATAAGCATGTTCGGGTGCCCGAGTCAACCCCGGAAAACGCGTGGACCAGCGATGTCGCGCCGAACTCAGACCAGCAGGGTGATCCCGATGACGGCACCGATGGCCAGGAAGACGGCGGCGGTGATCCACCCGGCGGGGTGTTCGTCGGCGGCCCGGCGGCCGGTGGTCACGGCGTCGTCGGGGGTCTCGTCACTGCGCGGCGCGCCGTCGAAGAGCAGCGTGCCGAGCTTCCCGGGTGTGAGCCAGTCGATCAGCACGAACGACCACATCATCACCGCGATCGCCAAGACCGTGTACGCGACGGTGTAGAGCAGCGCGCGCCACAGTTCCAGGAGTTCGGTGTCGATGACCGAACAGACCAGCACGATCGCGAGGCCGATGACCATCGATGTGGTCAGCAGCACCGCGTTGCGGTTGTGCTCGATCCACACCAGCTGCCGCAGCCGGCCCGGTGTCACCAGGTCGAGGGCGGCGAAGCCGAGGACGAGCACGGCGATCCCCACCAGGCTGAACGATGCCCCCGCGGCCAGGTTGTCCCGCAGCAGTTCCATCCGGCTCCCTCTCGCCTCGCATCGACATCAGCGGGCTGCCGCCCGACTGCAACACCTCGAGCGGGCTGCCGCCCGAAAGGACTTCAGCGAAGGCCTGCGCGCGAGAACGCGCAGGGCCTTCGCTGAAGGACAGTAGCCGGTATCAGCCGACGCTGAGCATGTCGTAGGTGTCGATGTTCTCCGCCAGGCGGGTCACATGGTCCGACGCGTCGCCCAGGGTGTGGCTGATCGCCGTCAGACGGCTCACGTAATGGGCGATCGGGTACTCGGCGGTCATACCGATACCGCCGTGCATCTGGATCGCTTCCTGACCGATCAGGCGCGCCGAGCGGCAGATCTGCAGCTTGGCCCGCGACGCGATGATGGGATCGGCGATCCCATCCGCCAGCGCCGACGTCGCGTAGAGGCTCAGGCTGCGAGCGAGTTCGAGCTGGACGTACATGTCGGCGGCACGGTGGGTCAGTGCCTGGAAGGCCGACAGCGTGACGCCGAACTGCTTGCGCGACTTGAGGTATTCGACGGTCAGGTCCAGGCTCCGCTCCATCGCGCCGACGGCCTCGGCGCACAGTGCGGTCTGGATGCCGACCTCGGCGTCGGCGATGGTCTGCGACGCGTCGCCGGTGCCCAGTCGCGTCGCCTTGACGTCGCTGAACTCGATCTGCGCGCCGCGACGGCGGTCGTGCGTCCGGTACGGCGTCCGGGTGATGCCCTGGGCATCGGCGTCGACGAGGTAGAGGCCGACGCCGTTGTCGTCGCGCGCCGACACGATCAGCTTCGCAGCGCAATCGCCATGTCCGACAAGGCTCTTGGTGCCTTTGAGGACGCCGTCGGCCGACGCGGTGGTCTCCACCCGCGCCTCCGGCCAGCGGTCGCCCGGCTCGGTGTGGGCGAAGGCCATCAGCAGTTCGCCCGACGCCAGCGCGGTCCGCAGCTCGGCGCGGGTCGCGTCGTCGGCGAGGCCGAGGAGCGAGCCGGGGACGAGGACCGAGTCGAGGTAGGGCTCAGGTGCCAGTGCGCGGCCGAGTTCGGTCATGACACTGGTGAATTCGACGGGGCCGGCGTCCATGCCGCCCTCGTCCTCCGGGAAGGTGAGGCCGAGGATGCCGATCTCGGCCAGCGACTTCCACACCTTCTCGCTCCAGCCGAGATCGGTGTCGGTGACCTTGCGCAGCGTCTCGACGTCGTAGGTCTTGGTGAGGACCTCGCGAACGGTGTCGCGCAGCATCCCCTGCTCTTCGGAAAGCTCGAAATCCATGGTGTTCCTTAGTGAAAGGTCGAAAGGTGCGGGGTCGGCGCTCAGAGGCCGAGGACAGCCTTGTCGATGATCTGGCGCTGGACCTCCGACGACCCGCCGTAGATCGTGACCTTGCGGTAGTTGAGGTAGGTCGGGGCGGCGAGCTGGGCCCATTCGGGGGCGCTCACCTCGGCGCTGCCATTCGGAGCCGAGGCGTCGAGCTGGGCGACCGGGAGCGAGTCGGGGCCCGCGATGTCGGCGAGGAGTTCCATGGCGGCCTGCTGCAACTGGCTGCCGGTCAGCTTGAGCAGCGACGATGCCGGGTTCGGCTTGCCGTCGGCCGACGAGGCGGCGACGCGCAGCTGGGTGAGCTCGAGGGCGAGCAGTTCGTTCTCGACCTCGGCCAGGCGGGCGGCGAACAGCGGATCGTCGAGGAGGGTGCCCTTGGCGGTCCGGGTCTGCTTGGCGAGTTCCTTGGCGCGGGCGAGCTTGGCCTTGGTGTAACCGACGCGGGCGATGCCGTTGCGCTCGTTGCCGAGCAGGAACTTCGCCTGGGTCCAGCCGCTGTTCTCCTCGCCGACCATGTTCTCGGCGGGCACGCGGACGTCGTTGAAGAAGACCTCGTTGACCTCGTAGCTGCCGTCGATGAGCTGGATCGGGCGGATCTCGACGCCCGGCGTGTCCATCGGGAACAGGAACATGCTGATGCCGGCCTGCTTCTTGACATCGGGGTTGGTACGCGCGAGGCAGAAGATCCAGTCGGCGAACTGTCCGAGTGTGGTCCAGGTCTTCTGTCCGTTGATCACGTAGTCGTCGCCGTCGCGGACCGCGCGGGTCTTCAGCGAGGCGAGGTCGGAGCCGGCCTCTGGCTCGGAGAAGCCCTGGCACCACCAGATGTCGAGGTTGGCGGTCTTGGCCAGGAAGCGTTCCTTCATCTCGTCGGAACCGAACTGGGCGATGACCGGGCCGATCATGCCGACGTTGAACGGCAGCATGTCGGGGACGAACGCGAGGCTCATCTCCTCGCGGTAGATGTGATGCTGGATCGGGGTCCAGTCCTTGCCGCCGTGCTCCACCGGCCAGCTGGGGGTGGCCACACCGTGCTCGTTGAGGATGCGCGTCGTGGTGACGAGGTCCTCGGGGTACTGGAGCTTGCCCTCTTCGCACCGCTTGCGGACGTCTTCGGGGACCTTGGCGAAGATGCTGCGCAACTCCTCGCGGAAGGCCTCTTCTTCAGGACTGAATTTCAGCTGCATGGGTTCTTCTCTACTCCTGTCGAGGGTGTCCGTACCCCGGGCGGTGTGGTCGAACTGGGGACCTCTGCCGTGTGCACCCAAGCTGGGGAAACCCAACCGAGCCACGAATGACTAAGCGCTTGCTTAGTGATAGGTTGCACTATGCCGCGCGGGCTGGATGCTGTCAATCACGGGCTCGTCGCGATGACCAGTCCGACCGTTCCGAGAAGGTGACCGTGGGCCCGTCTGCCGATCCGACGCCCGAAGTCCGGCCCGTGGCCGCCCGGGCCCGGCTCCTGCGCGCCGCCGTCGAGGCGTTCGCCGCCAAGGGGTTCAACGGGACGACCACGAGAGACATCGCCAACGGCGCGCAGATGAGTTCGGCGGCGGTCTACGTGCACTTCCGCTCCAAGGAGGAGCTGCTGTTCGAGATCTCCGACGCCGGGCATCGCGCGATTCTCGCGGCGATCGACGACGCCGACGATCCGTCGGCGTCCCCCGGCGACCGGCTGCGGGCGATCTTCCACGCCTTCACCGAGCACCACGCGCGCGAGCACGTGGGGGGTCGGGTGGTGAACTACGAACTCAACGCCCTCGCGCCCGACCATCTGGACACGGTGATGGCCATGCGTCGCGAGATCACCAGACGGGTGCGCGAGATCATCGAAGCCGGGATCGCATGCGGGGACTTCGATGTCGCTGACTCGCTCGCCACCACCAACGCGATGCTGTCCATGGGGATCGATGTCGCGCGCTGGTATCGCGACGGGGGGTCACTCTCGCCCGAGGAGATGGGGGGCTTCTACGCGGAGCTGGCCACGCGGATGGTGGGATGGCGACCGCCCGTCGGCGGGTGACTCAGCCCCTGCATGCCGGTTCCGGTTGCGACGGAGAGACTTCGACTGCGTTCCGGGCTGCGGATGCTGCCCGGCGGCGCACTGTCACCGCGAATACCGCCGCAATCATCACCATCGCGAGAACGTAACCGACGTAGCCGATGATGGTGTCGCGCAAACCGATGTGCGAGACGACGATCCCGGCGATCACGGCCGGGACGCTGAATGCGAGGTAGCTCGCCACGAACACCGACGAGAAGACCTGACCGCGCATCGCGGGAGGTGTCGCGGCGGTGATGTTGTCCATCGCGGAGAGGAAGGTGGCGGCCCAGCCCGAGCCGGCCACGATCGAACCGACGATGTAGAAGGGCAGGGATTCGATGAGGACCCCGGCCAGTGAGATCACCACGCCGGCGGCGAGTGCGGGAAATCCGTACGCAGCCTTGATCGTCGACGAGCGATCGGTGATGAACAGGGACGTGACGGCCGCGCAGGCGAAGAAGACGAACAGGATCGCGCCCGCCGCGCCGTGGTTGCCCACACCGAACACACGGGAGACCACCGACGACCCGAGCGAGAGATACAGGCCGCCGAGCGACCAGGTGGCGACGAGCGCGGGAACTGACGCCAGGAACACCGTGCGGACCTCGCGAGGCACGCGCACCTGCGGCGCGAGCGTGCCGGCCAGGTGCCGTCGAGAATCGAAGCCGATTCGCTCGCGGGTCTCCGGGACGACGAGAAGTGCGATCAGCAGTGCGGCGAACAGGCCGAGGATGATCTCGTAGATCAGCACGCGGGGTGCGGGTGCGTACTCGACGAGCACCCCGGCCACGGCGACGCCGCTCGCCAGGCCGACCGCCGGGGCTGCGCCGACGATCGTCGATCCGGCACGGGCCGAGGGCTGCAGATCGACCGTCGTCGCGGTCAAGGTGCCCATCGCCGCGCCGGTGGCCAGGCCTTGCAGGGCGCGCGCGGCGAGTAGGGTGCCGACGTCCTCGGCTACGACGAACAGCACCATGCTCGCGATGAGCAGGACGAGCGCGACGGCGAGGACAGGCCGCCGGCCGACATGATCGGACAGAGACCCGACCGTCAGGAGGCTCACCAGCATGGTCACCACGTACACCGCGAACACGAGCGTCAGTGTGAGCGCGGAGAATCCCCACAGTTCCTGATACACGGGGTACAGCGGCGACGGTGCCGCGGACGCGAACAGGACCATCATGTACGTCGCCGCGATCAGCCAGAACGCGCGATGTGGGTGCAGTGGCGCCACGAGGTCTCCTTAAAGCAAACAGGTTTGCATTCAGAAACTAGCCCGGACTGCGTTCCAAAAGCAATCAGCTTTGCAATAATGGCTTCCATGACGACGGCCCGCACCCCCGACAGCCCGATTTCTGGTGCTCCCGCCTCGCCGACCCGTCGTCCAGGTGGTCGTAGCGCGCGCGTGCAATCGGCGGTCTACACGGCAGTCGGTCAGCTCGTCGGGGCCGGACGCCGCGAGACGATGACGATCCCCGAGGTCGCCGAACTCGCCGGGGTGAATCCGACCAGCATCTATCGACGCTGGGGAACGATCGACGCGCTTCTCGGGGAGGTCGCCGTTGCGGCGTTGACGCAGGGCGAACCCCTGCCCGACACCGGCACTCTCGCCGAGGACCTGTCCGAGTGGGCGCAGATCATCGCCGCCGACATCGCACGCCCGAAGCGCCGCGCCTACCTTCGGGCCATGGTCGCCGCGCGCGAGGACATCGTCGAGGTCTGCCCCTGCTGGGAGATCCGGCGTGGGCACGCCGAACAGATGATCGCGCGGGCGCGGGACCGCGGCGAACCCACGCCGTCGGTCCGACAGGTGCTCGACCACGTGATCGCCCCGCTGTATCACCATGCGGTCTTCGGACTCGAGCTCGACGCCGATCATGCCGCCGGCCTGGTCGATGACGTCTTGTCGATGATCGGAGCTGCGCCGAGAAGGTAGGCCGAGACGATAGGGTCCCGGGAATGAAACACGTTCACGCGTTCACCGACGACGCACTCGGCGAGCACGACGCGGTCGGCGTCGCCCAGGCCATCGCATCCGGAGAGATCTCCGCTTCCGAGGCGGTCGAGGCCGCGATCGCGCGGATCGATGCCGTCAACCCGCACCTCAACGCCATCGCCTTCGACGATCGCGAGCGTGCGCGCAAACGCGCGGTCGACAACGACTTCCCGCTGGGATCGTTCATCGGGGTGCCGTCGATCATCAAGAACAACACCGACCTCGCGGGGCTGCCGACCTGTCACGGTTCGGCTGCGGTGCCCCAACGACCGGCGAAGGCCAACGAGGCGTTCACCAATCAGTTCCTGGCGAGCGGCGTCAATGTGGTCGGCGCGTCGACGATGCCGGCCTTCGGGCTGACCTCGACGACGGAGTTCGTCGACCGCGAGCCGACCCGCAACCCGTGGGACACCGACTACTCGTCGGGCGGCTCGTCCGGTGGTTCCGCGGCGCTCGTCGCGGCCGGTGCACTGCCGATCGCCCACGCCAACGACGGTGGCGGATCGATTCGCATCCCCGCCGCCATCTGTGGGCTGGTCGGACTGAAGCCGAGTCGCGGGCGCGTCGAGGCGTCGAAAGAGACACGGGACGCGCCGATTGACCTCGTGTCGAACGGGATCGTCAGCCGATCGGTGCGCGACACCGCCCGATTCCTCGCCGACACACAGGGTTTCCGGCCCGCGCCCGGGATGCCGCCGGTCGGGCTGGTCGAGGGGCCGGGGACCAAACGGCTCAAGATCGCGCTGATCACCGAGCCGCTGACCGGCTCGCTGCTCGACCGGGACACACAACGGTGTGTCACCGAGGCCGCCGAGCTGGTCGAGTCCCTCGGACATCGCACCGAGATGGTGCCGCTGCCGGTGGACCGGGACTACGTCCGGGACTTCATCGACTACTGGTCACTGCTCGCACTGGCGCTGGACCGATTCGGAAAACGGGTGGTCGACAAGGGCTTCGACCGTTCCCAGGTGGACTCGTTCACCCGTGGGCTCTCGCGCGGCGCGCTCCGGCACTTCTACCGGCTGCCCGGGGCGGTCCGCGGGCTGCGGAGGTCCACGGCCGCGATCCGCGGACTGCACGACACCTTCGACGTGGTCCTCAACCCGACCGTCGTCCACGCGACCCCGGAGATCGGATACCTCGATCCCGCACTCGACTTCGACGAGGCGATGGGCCGGCTGACCCGGTTCATCGCCTTCACCCCGGCCAACAACACCGCGGGCACCCCGGCGATCAGTCTGCCGCTGGGACAGACGGAATCGGGCATGCCCGTGGGCATCCACTTCGCGGCCGACCTCGGCCAGGAACGCACCCTCCTCGAGTTGGCCTTCGAACTCGAGGCGGCCCGGCCGTTCGCGCGGATTCAGGACGCCTGAGATACGTAATTCGTTCCCGCGGTGACGTTTCCGTCGCGCTTATTGGATCCTATAAGCACGACGGAAACTGCGCCGCGGGAGTGTTGGTCGGCCTGGGGACGCGCGACTGACCGAGATGCCGAACTCCGATAGTCTGCCCGGCAGCACCGAATGAGTTCAGTCGACGGGGGTGGGATGAACGGTCATGGGATGGCGCAAGAGTCCGAGACGATCAGCGCCGGACATTGTGGCGTCACGGTGGGCGGAAGTTATCGAAGGTCGTCCGCCGCATCCCGCTTCGCCGGCTACGTGACTACTGTTTCCGCGGTTGCCGGAATCGTCCTCTCCGGGCTGGCGTTTGTTCAACGGGCTCCGTCGGGTCGGGTGTCTGACGGATTCTGGACCGGACCACAATGGGCCGCAACAACACTCGTGCTCGGAGTATCACTCGGGTTGTCGCTCGTGATTGGTGTCGTACTGCTCAGCTTCGTCGGTCGCGGTCCGGCAATCGGGTCGGCCCTGGTCTCGGGGGTCTGCCTCGCCTATTCGGTCCGATCCGAGGCGGTCGATACCATCGCGGCGCTGACGGGAGGCCCGGGCGGACATGACGTGGTACGAACGGTCCTGGCGGCGTGGGCGTGCCTGCTCGTCGCCGCGGTCGCGGCGACGTTTCGACGAGATCGATTGTCTCTAAGAGAGGTCGGCGCAATCGCCGTTGTCGCTCTCGTCGTGACACTGGCGATCGGTCTCATGCCGTTCGAGCGCAGTGGAGCGACGGGGGCCGACGCCATTCGGATTCCCGAAGTGCCGCCTTCGGTCACCGGGGAACCAGCCTACCGAGTGGATGATGTCGATCCCTGGTCGATCACCCCGGCCGGCCCGGGCTTCGCCGCAGTCGTCGATGACATCCTGGTCGCCTACGACGGCACGACGGGCCGACCACGGTGGAGCCTCACTCCCGATGGCGTCGGAGCGGCGAATTGCGCTGAGCGAGGGTTCGATCGCGTCACCAGTACCGGAACGGGAACCGATTCAGTGGTCGTGGTCGGTTGTGACTACGCCCGCGCAGGGCGGGTGGGGTATTTCACGACCGGGATCGATGCGATGACAGGACAGGTCCTCTGGACCAACGATTCGCCGTGGATTCTGATTTCCGACGTACCACGCGCCGGACGCGTCGATCAGCCAGTGGCTGTGATCCGTGACGGCGAGATGGCAGTTCTCGAACCTCGGAGCGGAGAGGTCAGATGGCAGCGACGTGTGTCGCCGCCGACCGGACGTGATGAACCGAACCCGCATCCGCGCTCGGTCTTCGCTGCCGGTCATCATGTGGTCTATGTGACTCCTGACAGGGGTCATGTGAAGGTCGTTGTCTTCGACGCCCTGACCGGAGCGGATCGGACCCATCGCATCGCAATCACGGCGGCGGACGAGCGGTTCGACGTCAGCGTCGGCGAGACAGGCGACTCCGAGTTCGTGGCTCACCTGTGGGACCTCGATGACGTCCCCCGGGCATTGGTGGTCTCCATAGCGAACGGCGGACACGAGCCGGTGGACAGATGGTGGTGGGGTTCAGATGCTCGAGGGCGCCGGATGACGGGGATCCATGTGAACGCGCAGCCGTCCTGGGGTATGTACTTCGACCAGCCCGGGGCGGTAGTCATCGGACATCTGGATTCTCGCTCGTCGACCCGCGTCACGATCCCGAAAGGTACCGACTGGCCACGCGATCCGATCCCGGAGTCGCAGAGCTGGGTTCTTCTGCACGACTCCGTGGTGACGGCCCAACTGAAGCGACCTCTCGAGAACCAGGGGCGGTACGACCTGACGACGATCCACCCGGGCGGTTCGATCGCGTCCGTACCGTCGCCGTGCGGGCAGACGTTGGGTGGCGTCGTACCCGTTCCGGGAGCCGTGCTGGTCACATGCTTCGGCGATCCCGGTGATCTCAGCTCACCGGTGAGTGTGGCGGCACTTCGCCCGGATAGCTGAGCGTGCCCCCACAAATCCACCCCTGTTCCGCACACCCACCGCCTTGCAAGGCAGTGGGTTCACGGAACAGGGGTGGGTTTGCGAATGACCTAGTGCTGCACGGCCTTCTCGGCCCCGATGCCGGTGAGGGAGCGAACCTCCATCTCGGCGTTGCGTTCCGGGGTGCCGTTGTCCGACGGGCTGGTCAGCGTGCCGACGATGCCGAGGACGAAGGCCAGCGGGATCGAGATGATGCCCGGGTTGGCCAGCGGGAACCAGGCGAAGTCGGCGCCGGAGATCATGGCGGTCGACGACCCGGAGACGGCGGGGGAGAAGACGATCAGCACGATCGTCGAGATCAGGCCGCCGTACATGCTCCACAGGGCGCCGCGGGTGTTGAACCGCTTCCAGTAGAGCGAGTAGACGATCGTCGGCAGGTTCGCCGCCGCGGCGATCGCGAAGGCCAGCGCCACCAGGAAGGCGATGTTCTGGCCGTTGGCGAGGATGCCGAGCACGATGCTGACGATGCCGAGGACCACGACGGTGTATCGCGAGACGCGGACCTGGTCGGCCTCACTCGCCTTGTTGCGCTTGATCACCGAGGCATAGATGTCGTGGGCGAACGACGCCGACGCGGTGATGGCGAGGCCGGCGACCACGGCGAGGATCGTCGCGAAGGCGACCGCCGAGATGATGCCCAGCAGGACCACGCCACCGAGTTCGAACGCGAGCAACGGTGCGGCCGAGTTCTGTCCGCCGGCGGCGTCGAGGATCTTGTCCGGTCCGACCAGGGCGGCCGCTCCGTAACCGAGGACCAGGGTGAACAGGTAGAAGGCGCCGATGAGGGCGATGGCCCAGACCACCGACTTGCGAGCCTCTTTCGCGGTCGGCACGGTGTAGAACCGCATCAGCACGTGCGGGAGGCCCGCGGTGCCGAGGACGAGCGCGATGGCGAGCGAGATGAAGTTGATCTGGCTCGTCAGTGACCCGCCGTACTGGGCGCCGGGAGCGAGAACGTCACGCGCGGCGACCTTTTCGCTGGTCGAGTCGGTCACCGCGTCCTGCGCCGCACCGAGGATCGACGACAGGTTCATGCCGAACTTGGCCAGCACGATGACGGTCATGATGCCGGCGCCCGCGATGAGCAGGACGGCCTTGATGATCTGCACCCAGGTGGTGCCCTTCATGCCGCCGATGAGCACGTAGACGATCATCAGCGCACCGACGACGGCGATGACGATGGACTGGCCGAGGCGCCCCTCGATGTCGAGGAGCAACGCGACCAGGCCGCCGGCGCCGGCCATCTGGGCGAGCAGGTAGAACAGCGACACCGCGAGGGTGGAGATCGCCGCGGCCAGACGCACCGGGCGTTGCTTGAGACGGAAGCTGAGGACGTCGGCCATCGTGAACTTGCCGGTGTTGCGCAGCAATTCCGCCACGAGCAGCAGCGCGACCAGCCACGCGACGAGGAAGCCGATGGAGTAGAGGAAGCCGTCGTAGCCGTAGACCGCGATGGCGCCCGCGATACCGAGGAAGCTGGCCGCCGACAGGTAGTCGCCGGCAATGGCGACGCCGTTCTGCGGTCCGGAGAAGCCGCGGCCGCCGGTGAAGAAGTCGGCGGCGGTGCTGTTGTTCTTGCTGGCCTTGATGACCACGAACATCGTGACCGCGACGAACGCGGCGAAGATGGCGATGTTGGCGGCCGGGCTGCCGACGGTCGCCGCGAGGACGGTCACGTCGGTGGTGGGTACGGCAGTGGTGTTCACAGTGCGGGCCCGCCTTCCATCTCGTTGCGGATCGCCTCGGCCTTCGGGTCGAGATTGCGATTGGCGAAGCGTACGTACATGCCGGTGATGACGAAGGTGCTGACGAACTGCAACAGACCGAGGATCAGGCCGAGGTTGATGTTGCCCCAGACCTGGGTCGCCATGAAGTCATGGGCGAAGGCGCCGAGCAGCACGTAGAGGGCGTACCAGATCAGGAAGAACGCGGTCAGCGGGAAGACGAACTTCCGCAGCGTCCGCCGCAGCTCCTGGAACTCCGGACTGGCCTGCATCTCGATGAACTCTTCGCCGGTCGGCGCGTGTGGCGCCGGTGGTGGTTGGTCGACGGTCGACACGTTTCCTCCCAGGGTGACGTGGCCACATGTGTGATGGCTCTACGGAACTCAGCCTGAATGAGGTGCAGATCACAGACAATCGGGTGGCCTGGGTCACACGCCGAAACCCGCCGTCCGTGCGCCGGACGGTCGGTGAGATCCGACGAACGGCGAACGGTCACCTGTCCGAACGGTCAGGTCGTCCGCTCGTCCGGGGCCCGTCCCGGGGTGCGATCGAGCCCCATCCCGACTCGTTCCGGGACGTGCATCCGGGCAAAGGTCCGTGCGAGGTCGACGGGTACCCGTCCCCGGGTTGCCTTGCTGACCAGCACCATCGTGCCGAACGCGAGTGGGACCGTCACGGCGGCCGGGTAGCCGATCACGACCGCAAGCCACCCGCCCAGCACGTCGTCGTCGACGACCCCGGCGATCGCCAGCATCGTCGCCGACCCCGACGACGCGCCGCCGACGACGAGTCCGGCGATCGCGCCGACGGCCGTGAGTCCACGCCACCAGATCCCGAGGACCAGCAGCGGGCACAGCGTCGACGCGGCGACGGCGAACACCAACCCGACGGTCCGGGACAGTTCCAGGGACGCGGCGGCCAGCGACAAGCCGATCGGGATCAGTCCGCCGATGACCGCGGCCACCCGGAAGTCGCGCACCCGGCCGCGCAGCAGGTCGGTGGCGAGCGCCCCGGCGACCGACACCAGCAGTCCCGACGACGTGGCGAGGAAGGCGGCGATCGCCCCGGCGGCGACGAGCGCGGCCAGGATCTGACCGGCGATCCCGCCGACCGCCGCGCTCGGCAGCAACAGGACCGCGGCGTCGGCGGTGCCGGTGATCAGCAGTTCGGGGACATAGAGCCGTGCGAACACCCCCAGCAGGATGGGGAACAGGTAGAACAACGACAGCAGTGCGATGACGGCCAGCGCGGTTCGCCGCGCCGATCGCCCGTCGGGGTTGGTGTAGAAGCGCACCAGCACGTGGGGCAGACCCATCACGCCGAGGAACATCGCGATGATGAGCGACAGCACCTGGTACAGCGGGTGACTGCCGCCGAAGCCCCCGCCGGGGGCGATCCAGTCCGCGTTCTGTGCCGGCGCGCCCGCGACGACCGGGGTGGCCGCACCGGCGTCGAGGAAGATCGTCGAGCCCGCGGAGATGACGTGGGGTCCGGTGGTGTCCACCGGCGCGTCGTCGACGACGACCCCGTCCAGCGTCCCCGTGACCCGCACGCCGGTGGTCTCGGCGACGGTGACCGAGACGTCGGTGGTCACGTCGACGGTCGTCGCGGTGGTGATGCGCGGCGGCGCGGTTTCGCCGACGGGCGTGGGGTCCTGGGCGAAGACGCCGATCAGGACGAGCGCGGGAACCGCGATCGCGGTCAGCTTGAGCCAGTACTGGAAGGCCTGCACGAAGGTGATCGACCGCATGCCGCCGCCCACCACGTTCACGATCACGATCAGTCCGACGCCGACCACGCCTGCCCACACCGGTGCGCCGAGAAGGATGTTGAGGGTGAGTCCAGCGCCCTGGAACTGCGGGATCAGGTACAGCACGCAGACGACGACCACGACGAGCATCGCGGTCTTCCGTGCCGCCGGCGAGGCGAGGCGGAACTCGGCGAAGTCGGGCACCGTGTAGGCCCCGGAACGACGCAGGGGCGCGGCGACGAACAGCAACAGGCCCAGGTAGCCGGCGGTGAACCCGACGGGGTACCAAAGTGCGTCGGCGCCGTACTTCGCGATGAGGCCCGCCACGCCGAGAAACGATGCTGCCGACAGGTATTCACCGGACACCGCGGCGGCGTTCCAGCGTGAGCCGACCGACCGGGACGCCACCAGGAAGTCCGACGTGGTCCGTGAGAAACGCCCACCCCACGCGCCGACCGCGATCGTGGCGATGGCCGCGGCGAACAGGCCGATCGCGGTGAGGACGTGGACGTCGGTCGTCACGGCGGACCCGGTTCGGGCGCGTCGGACAGATCGTCATCCACGAGGCCCATGAAGTCGCGTTCGGCCTGCTCGGCGAGATGGACGTAGAGCCGTCCGGTCAGATACAGGAGTGGGAAGGCGAGCACTCCCAGCATCAGCCAGATGAGTCGAATCCCGAAGACGTCGGCGTCGGCGATCCCCGGAAACGCCCAGGCGGCAACGGGTATGGCGGCAGCAACGGTGAGCAGGGCACCCCCGAGCCGGAGGCCGAGACCGAGTTGGGCGCGCATGAGACCGCGGACGAGCGCGTCGCCGACCTCGGTCTGTTCCTGGACCTCGACGCGGGTGCGGACCATTCGCGCCCCGCGGCGGGAGGCGAGCACCACCCGTTCGCGCTGGGGCGGGTGCTCAGCCATCGTCCCGTGCGGTGGGGGAACGGTACTGGCGGAGCGGGTCCCGAATGAGACGATCCTTGAGTTCGCGGACCTGTCGGCGGCTCACGGGCAGCTCGACGGCCTCGGATGCGCCGTTCGCGCGGACACACACCACCGTGCCGCCGCCGACCGTCCGCAATCCGGTGACCATCGGCAGCGCGACGAGGTAGGACCGGTGTACCCGGGCGAATCCGGTTTCCTGCCAGCGGGATTCGAGCGTCGACAACGGGATGCGGACGAGATGTGCGCCCGAGTCGGCGTGCAGTCGGGCGTAGTCGCCGACGGCCTCGACCCAGGAGATCGAATCGCGCCGGACGAGCGAGGTCACGCCGCTCATCTCCACCGGGATGACCTCGTCCGATACGGCGCGGCGCTCCGGTCGAACGGTCGGTTGCGCGGGCTCGGGTGCACGCTCTCGACTGTCGAGGCTCGCGCGGACCCGGTCGACCGCCTGGGTGAGACGTTGTTCGCGTAGGGGTTTGAGCAGGTAGTCGACCGCTCCGACCTCGAAGGCGTCGACGGCCCGGTCGTCGTGGGCGGTGACGAACACGATCGCCGGGGGCGAGGCGTATTTCGCGAGGACGCCGGCGAGTTCGAGTCCCGACAGGCCGGGCATGTTGATGTCGAGGAAGATCGCGTCGATGCGGTGCTCGTTGAGTTCGCGGAGGGCGCCGGTGGCGTCGGACGCGGAGCGGACCTCGGCGACGTCGTCCTGCCGGTTCAACAGGTAGCCGAGCTCGTCGAGAGCTGGTGGTTCGTCGTCGACCGCGAGTACGACCAGTGCGGTCATGGAACACCTCCCGCCTCGACGACAGCCCGCAGTTTACCGCCTGGGAGTTCGGGCACCGCCGGAACTCGGGCGTTGCGTTTCACGCCCGGATGCCCGCGCGGAACTTCGGGACACGCATCCCCACCTTGGTGCCGGCGCCGACCGCCGTCTCGACGACGAGTCCGTAGTCGTTGCCGAACGCGGCGCGGAGCCGGTGGTCGACGTTGGTCAGGCCAACGTGGGCACCCTCGCTGTGGTCGAGGGCGTCGAGAGCGCCGCTGCGCAGGAGCTCCGGTTCCATGCCCACGCCGTCGTCCTCGACCGTGATGACACAGTCGGTGCCCTCGTCGGCCGCGACGATGGTGATGGTCCCGCCGCCCTTCGACGCCAGGCCGTGCCGGACGGCGTTCTCGACGAGCGGCTGCAACGCGAGGAACGGCACGACGACGTTCAGGACCTCCGGTGCGACATGCAGTTTGACGTCCAGGGCATTGCCGAAACGGGCTCGTTCGAGGGTGAGATAGCGGTCGATGTTCCGTAGCTCGTCGGCCAGCACGGTGTATTCGCCGGCGGCCCGGAAGGAGTATCGGGTGAAGTCGGCGAAGTCGAGGACGAGATCGCGCGCCCGGTCGGGGTCGGTCCGCACGAACGAGGCGATGGTGTTGAGCGCGTTGTAGATGAAGTGCGGACTGATCTGCGCGCGCAGGGCGAGGACCTCGGCGCGGTTGAGCCGTGCGCGAGAGGCGTCGAGGTCGGCGAGTTCGATCTGGCTCGACGCGTACCGCGCGACTTCGGCGATGGCGCCGAGCATCCCGGGTCCGGGGCGTCGCGTGGTGGCGACCACGAGGACCCCGACTCCGACGTCGTCGGCGAGGAGCGGCTGGGCCACCAGCGCGCGCACGGGCGACTCGGCGCCGCTGGGGTCGGTGAGCAGGACGCGCCGGAGGTCACCCAGCGCGGACGACGCCGCACGGTCGGCGTGACCGAGCATCTCGGCGTCCCAGATGGCCTCGCCGTCCGGCTCGTGGGCCAGGCGGCTCGGTTCGCCGTCGTACAGTGCGACCGCTTCGGCGCCGGTCAGGGTGTGCAGGTGCGGCAGTGCTTCGCGAGCCGACTCCGCCGACAGTCCGGTGCGCAGTGAGCGGGCGGCGAGCGAAGCGGTGTGCAGGGCCAGATGAACTGCCCGCTCGGCCGGGGTCCGCACGACGCGACGGGTGCGGATCAGCGCGACTGCGCCGACGCACGCGAGCACGCCGAGGAGAACGAGAGCGATGGTCACGCCGCTAGACATCGATGCCCCGATCGGCGTCCGTGGTGTGCGGCAACGACGACACGGCGAGGTCGATGAGGGTGTGCCGGTCGGCGTGCCACTTGTCGGGCGGCAGATGGCCGTGGGTGTCGAGGTCGGTGAGGCCGTGGGCCGCCGCGAAGAGCAGCGCTGCGTGGTGTCGCGCGGCATCGGCACCGACGATGCGACTCACGAGGGACACCAGGCCGTCCTGAGCGCGTGCCGCTGCGGGGATCGCCGGCGCGCCTGCCGGGGTTGCGAACATGAGCCGGTACAGGTGTGGCCGGTGCACGCCGAGGTCGGACAGCGCGTGCAGGGCCGATCGGACGGCATCCTCGGGCGACGGTTTCGGGTCGGCGGCGATGGCGTCGAGACCGTCCGCGACGACCGCCCATGCGTCGGTGGCGAGGGCCGCCAGCAACTCCTCTTTCCCGATGAAGTGGCGGTAGGCGGCCGAGCGGGAAACCCCGGCGCCACTGCCGACTTCGCGTAGGGTCACCGCCTCCGGCCCGCCGTGGTCGAGAAGTGCCGACGCCGCGGCCAGTAGTGCCTGCCTGGTGTGTGCCGCGCTCTCCGCTCTCGTGGTCATCACCCGACCCTACAGTTGACATCGTCAACCGAATGGCGTCTTCTTGTGTTGACAACGTCAACTCAAACGGCGGGAGCCGCTATGACTCGACCACTCACCCCGAATCCGGACTGGACGCTGGTCATGACGGGAGCCACCCGCGGGCTCGGTCTGGTCGCCGCCCGGTCCATCGTGTCGACGGACCGGTCATGTCATCTCGTGGTACTCGCTCGCGGCGGCGGACCCGCGGGATTCGTCGACGGCTTCGGCGAGGGCGCCGGGCGCGTCATCGCCGTCGACACCGATCTCGCCGACACCGCCGGGACGATGAGGGCGGCGGCGGAGATCCGGCAGATGCTCGACGACGCGACGTTGCCGCCGCTGCGCGGGCTGGCGGGCAACGCGGGCATCCAGTACCTCGACGACGAGCACGTCACCGCCGACGGACTGGAGGCGACCTTCGCGGTCAACGTACTCGCGAACCACCTGCTGATCGGTGAGCTCGTCCGACATCTGACCCGTGGCTCCCGGATCACCATCACGGTGAGCGACACGCACTTCGGCGATCTCCGGCACAACCTCGGGATGGTACCCGCGCCGCGGTGGACGAGCCCGGCACGCATGTCCCGCCCGGGTGCGTTCGGGCGTTCGAGTCCGGCCGCCGGCCGCACCGCGTACTCGACCAGCAAACTGGCGGCCATCCATCTCGTCCACGAGTGGGCACGCCGGCTCCCCGACGGCGTCGAGATCGTCTCGTACAACCCGGGTTACGTGCCCGGTACGGACCTGGCCCGGGCGGCGAGCGCACCGCAGCGTCTCGCGAACAGATGGGTCCTGCCGGGTCTGACCCTGGTCGGCCCGTTCGATCGGGTGCCGACGGCCGGTCGACGCCTCGCCGAAACGATTCTCGTTGTACCGCAGGCGGACACCGGTGCCTACATCGATCGCGGACGGGTGTCGGAGTCATCCGCGGACAGTCGTGACCCCGATCGTGAGCGCGACCTGTGGGATCACCTGGAGTATCTGCGCGTGGAGACGTTCCGGCGTCAGTAGGTCGCCCACTCGCCCTGTGCGTACCGGAGAATACGCGGGTCCATGAGGGTCGACGGCGGCAGATCCAGTCGCTGCCGATCCAGTGGGAAAACCGTTGCTGCTGCCAACTGTTCAGGACTGAGGAACCGGAGGGGTCCGGGTGCCGCCACGGTCGGGGTCACCCTGCCCCCGGCGCCGGCCAGGTGGAATCCCCAGTCGCCGAAGGCCGGTACGTCGACGTGGTACGGGGTCGGGTCCAGTCCGGCCGCGCGCATGGTCGAGGCCACGCACCAGAACGACTTCGGCGCGAAGTACGGGGACCCGGCCTGGACCACGGTGCGGCCCGCCTCGGCGAGATGCGCCCGGACCATCGCGTAGAACTCGGTGGAGTACAGCTTCGCGGTGGCCGAGTCGTCGGGGTCGGGCATGTCGACGATGATGACGTCGAACCGGCGGTCGGTGCCGCGCAGCCAGGAGAAGGCGTCGGCGGCGATCACCTCGGCTCGGGGGTCGGTCATCGATCCCCGGTTCAAGGTGGTGAGACGCTCGTCGGTCCGGGCGAGTCGGATCATCTCCGGGTCGAGTTCGACGAGCGTGACGTCGCGGGCGTCGGGGTAGGTGAGCACCTCGCGGAGCGCGAGTCCGTCACCGCCGCCGAGGATCAGCACGGAGTCGTGGTTCCCGGACATCGCCGGATGCACCAGCGTCTCGTGGTAGCGATGCTCGTCGACCGAGGAGAACTGCAGGTCGCCGTTCAGGTACAGGCGGGTGTCGGCCGTTGCGCCGAAACGGTTCTCGGTGATGACGATGTCCTGGTACGCACTACGTTCGGCGGCGACGATGGGATCGCGGTACAGCGCTTGGCGTGCGGTGATCTCGAAGCGGCCGGACAGCAGCATGCCGGCGATCAGGACGGCGACGACGGCGACGGCCGACGCGGAGAGGACACCCATCTGGGTGCGCGACAACGACTTGCGGAAGATGACGAAGACGAGGAAGCAGCCGGCCGCGGCGTTGACCAGCCCGACCACCAGAGCACCCCGCAATTGGCCGAAGAACGGCAGCAACAGGAACGGGAAGCACAGGCCGCCGATGAGGGCGCCGATGTAGTCGACCGCGAACATGTCGGCGACCGCCGAACCCGCCTCCTGGCGTCGAATCCGTTGCAGCAGAACCATCAGCAGCGGGATCTCGGCACCGATCAGGATGCCGAGCACGAAGGCCACCAGGACGAGGGCGGGCGTGTACAACTCCAGGTAGGCGAACGCCGCGTAGAGCGCCATCACCGACAGTCCGCCGATGAGGGCGAGCAGCAGTTCGATGACCGCGAAGGCCGTGACCGATTGTGGCTGGAGCGGTTTCGCGGCGAGTGACCCGATGCCCATCGCGAAGACCATGACCGCGAGGACGATCGACGCCTGCGTCGCGGTGTTGCCGATCAGGAACGAGCCGAGCGAGACCAGCGCGAGCTCGTACACCAACCCGCAGGCGGCGCAGACGAAGACGACGGCCAGCAGTCCGGCGCGGGCGAATCGCGGTCGCATCGCCAGCGCGTCCGGAACGGGTTCGGTCGTCACCGGTTCGGCGTCGGCGGCAGCGGAGTCGTGACCGGTCACGGACAAGCGGGGGAGTGCGGGAACCCGGTCACAGGATGGAGGCGGCCACGATGATCGACACCCCGATGTGTGCGACGCCCTGCACCCACACCGCCGGGTGGCTCTCCGGGTGGACCAGCAACTCGCCGAGATTGCCGGGGGTCAGCAGGTCGATGACGAGGAAGGTCACCGCCATCACGACCAGGCCGATCGCCGAGTACACCGCGGTGTAGGTGAGCCCCTCGAGCAGTCGTCCCTCGCTCGCGACGATGGCGGCGGTGACGATCACGGCGACGGCGAGCATGTTGGAACCCACCAGGATGCCGGCGTTGCGGTTGCGGTCCGTCCACAGCTGCGAACGGAGCTTCCCGGGCGTGAGCAGGTCGAGGATGCCGAACGAGATGATCATCAGGATCACGCCGACACCGGCGTAAGCGCCTGCAGCGTAGGCGTTCTCAGCGATATCAGCGAGCATGGTCTTCTCCGTTGATTGGTCGGACGAATTCGATGGCACGTGCCGGACGGACGACGATCATTTACCGCCACCACCGCTCCCGCCGCCGCGGTTTCCGCTGCCGCTACCCGCGTAGCGGGGGGTCGGGACCCAGAACGCGCCGACGTAGGGGTGGTAGTGGTGATACCCCGACCGGTAATCCCGGCTGAGCATCACCCGGGTGGCGCCGGCCGCCAGCGGGAACAGGCCGACGAGGTAGTCGGGGTATTGGAGGAACTGCGTGCCGGCGATGTTGCCCGTGCCGGTGGCGCCGCTCCGCTGGTCGCTGGGACGTTCGGCGTCGCGGATCTCGGCCGCCACCTGCTCCGGGGTCCCGTTGGCGACATAGGCGTCGACGTCGCCCTCGTCGAGGGAGGTGTCGCGCTCGTAGTTCTGCGTGATGTAGTCGCGCGCCGACCCCCCGATGCCGCCGCCACGGGCAACTCGCGCGGTGCAAGCACCGATCAGCGCGAAGATGGTGAGCACGACGATCACGCCGATGATGATGTTGCGGGTCTTGTTCAGACGGCGGCGCGGGTCCGGTGGGCCGCCGGGCGGTGGTTGCCCGGTCATGGGCGGGCCACCGGACCGCGGTCGATCCTGCTGGAGGTGATCACGACCTCGGCGGCCTCGGGATAGGTGTGCCAGGTGCGCCAGCTGATGGAGTCATCGGTGGACTCCGACACGATCGCGGTGACGGCGTGCGGCTCCCCCGGGAAGCGACCCATCACGCACGGATGTCCGGTGGCCAGCTGTTCGGTGACGCGAACGCTCAGCTGTTCGACGAGTGCGGCGAGCTGGTCGGGATTGACATGTTCGACACGGGAACTGAAGTAGTAACCGCTCTCCTGGAAACTCTCCGGCAGTGCCGAGGTCACCTCCGGCAGGCAGGCGACGGTCTCGCAGATCCGCTGCACCCCGTCCTCGACGAGTACCTGATGGCTCGCGCCGAGCAGCCGCACCGACACCCTGATGCCGTCGATCTCGCGATCCTCTTGTGCCAGGGGCTCCTGCAAGGGTGCGCTCAGCGAGAAGCCGAGCTGGCTCGCGCTGGTGTCGGCGTAGGCCACCGCGAGTTGCGCGGCGGGGTCGCCGGGATGTTCGGAATTCTCGGTCATGCGGTGTGGGGTCTCCGTGCTCAGGGCGTCGTGTGGATGGGCGGGCGTCGGGGCCGCCGTCAGGGTGTTTCCGGAGCCGGGTTGGTGGGGTAGATGCGGTAGTCCGCGCGGGACAACAGTTCGCCGCGGGCGCATTCCCAGCCGCTGCCGTAGTCCTCGAAGGACAGACGGTCGTCGCCGGCCTGGTAGTCGTGATAGGCCATCCGGCCCGAGGTCGCGACGCCGGTGGTCCCCGCGGAGGTGAAACGCGCCGAGCCCGCCTCCTCCGACTGGTATCGACGCCCCTCGAGCTCCACGGTGTCGGGGCCGGGGGTGACGGCGGCACCGGGTACCTCGTGCCACAGCACGACCTCGAGGTCGGGATCGTCCTCGACCGAGACCCAGGCCTTGGACCCGACACCGGTGTCGAGGAAGTTCTCGGTCCAGGTGTAGCCGTCCTGCGTCAGGCGCAGGGTGCCCCGGACCGCGTAGGTCTGACCGCGCAGTTCGACGAGGTCGCCGGGTTTGAGATCGCGGGGGTCGCCGTAGACGGAGTCGTCGTCAGCAGACGAGAAAGGATCGCCGGGGCGATAGGTCCGCTCACGCAGGGCGTCCTGCTCGGCCTGCCGGGCCCGCCGATTGCCCAGGAAGTTGAAGATGACGACCACCGCGATGATCGCCAGCAGCGCCACGATGATGATCAGCAGGAATTCCACGGTTGTAGACCCTAGTCGACCGGCGGCTTGCGGGACGTCGGTCGTCGGGGGTGCGAATGACCGTGACCGCCTCACCGCCCTCCGGCGTCGACGGCGTGCAGCTCCGCGATCACCGGGGCGAAACCCTCGAGCGCGGGTTCGAGCACGGTGAGATAGCTGATCCCGGTCCGCTCCCGGAGGTCGACGAGGCGGGCGGCGATGTCGGAGACCGATCCGATGAGCACCGACGGCAGGCCCAGGAACTCCTGAGCGCTCATCGACAGTTCGTGATTCGCGATGAGCTCGTCGGCCACCGCCGTCGGATCATCGGTCACGGTGACGATCTGTAGCAGGAGGTTCCACTCCACCTCGACGGCGCGGTCCCCGGCCGCGGCGCGTGCGAAGCCCACCCGTTCGTCGAAATCGCCGGCGGACAGCGGTTCCAGATCGCCGTCGGGTCCCGTTCGGGCCGCGGTGAACCCGACGATGTCGGCGTGTTCGGCGGCCATCGTCAGCACGCGGTCGCCGTTGCCGGCGAGCAGGAGCGGAATCCTCGGCTGCACGGGTCGGGGCTGATGATCCTCGTCGGCGAGCAGCTCTGTCACGCGGGCGGCGGTCGCCGACAGGTGATCGACGCGCCGGCCCGCGGACCGGTATTCGATCCCCGCTGCGTCGAACTCCTCCCGGGCGTAGCCGGTGCCCAGTCCGAGTTCCACGCGGCCGTCGGACAACCGGTCGACGGTGGCGGCGTCCCGGGCGAGCAGCGCGGGGTTGGTGAACGCGGCGTTGAGGACGAACGGGCCGACGCGCAGGCGTTGCGTCGCGGTGGCCGCGACGGCCAGTGCCGGCCACGGGCTCGGGATGCCCAGGTGGTCGGGGACGAGCAGGACGTCGTAGCCGAGTTCCTCGACCGATCGGGCACGCGTCTGCCACGACGACGCGGTGTCGGCCGCGAGCATGTTGACCCCGAACCTGAACTCCCTGGAGGCGAGTGACATGTCCTCAACGTAGTCAGCGTCGCGGCGGCCGACCACGCAGCCGACCGGGACACCTGATCCAGCCTTGCACTCGCACTGGTCGAGTGCTAAAAACGAGGTTGGCACTCGCGAGCTGTGAGTGCCAGGTCGGGACGGTGAGGCCGGTACCGAATGACACACCGGTCGTCCGTCGCGGGCACCGAGTTCCGGCCATACGAACCTAGTGTCACCCCCTTCGGAGGATCACTTACCCATGGCCAAGCAAATTGCGTTCGACGAAGAGGCCCGTCGCGGCCTCGAGCGGGGCCTCAACAGCCTTGCCGACGCCGTCAAGGTGACGTTGGGACCCAAGGGTCGCAACGTCGTCCTGGAGAAGAAGTGGGGCGCCCCCACGATCACCAACGATGGTGTGTCCATCGCCAAGGAGATCGAGCTGGAGGACCCGTACGAGAAGATCGGCGCCGAGCTGGTCAAGGAAGTCGCCAAGAAGACCGACGATGTCGCGGGCGACGGCACCACCACCGCCACCGTTCTCGCCCAGGCTCTCGTCCGTGAGGGTCTGCGCAACGTCGCCGCCGGCGCCAACCCGCTGGGTCTGAAGCGCGGCATCGAGAAGGCCGTCGAGGCCGTCACCGAGTCGCTGCTGAAGAGCGCCAAGGAGGTCGAGACCAAGGAGCAGATCGCTGCCACCGCCGGTATCTCGGCCGGCGACGCCTCGATCGGCGAGCTCATCGCCGAGGCGATGGACAAGGTCGGCAAGGAAGGCGTCATCACGGTCGAGGAGTCCAACACCTTCGGCCTGCAGCTCGAGCTCACCGAGGGCATGCGCTTCGACAAGGGCTACATCTCGGGTTACTTCGTCACCGACGCCGACCGCCAGGAAGCCGTCCTCGACGACCCGTACATCCTGCTGGTCTCGGGCAAGGTCTCGACCATCAAGGACCTGCTGCCGCTGCTGGAGAAGGTCATCCAGGCCGGCAAGCCGCTGCTGATCATCGCCGAGGACGTCGAGGGCGAAGCTCTCTCGACCCTCGTCGTCAACAAGCTCAAGGGCACCTTCAAGTCCGTCGCCGTCAAGGCCCCGGGCTTCGGTGACCGCCGCAAGGCCATGCTGGCCGACATCGCCATCCTCACCGGTGGCGAGGTCATCAGCGAAGAGGTCGGCCTCTCGCTCGAGGGCGCGGGCATCGAGCTGCTCGGTACCGCTCGCAAGGTCGTCGTGACCAAGGACGAGACCACCATCGTCGAGGGCGCGGGCGATCCCGACGCCATCGCCGGTCGTGTCGCCCAGATCCGCGGCGAGATCGAGAACAGCGACTCCGACTACGACCGTGAGAAGCTGCAGGAGCGTCTGGCCAAGCTGGCCGGCGGTGTTGCGGTCATCAAGGCGGGCGCGGCCACCGAGGTCGAGCTCAAGGAGCGCAAGCACCGCATCGAGGACGCCGTCCGCAACGCGAAGGCTGCCGTCGAAGAGGGCATCGTCGCCGGCGGTGGCGTGGCCCTGCTGCAGTCGGAGCCGGCCATCGACGCACTCTCGCTCGAGGGTGACGAGGCCACCGGCGCCAACATCGTCAAGGTCGCCCTGTCGGCTCCGGCCAAGCAGATCGCGATCAACGCCGGCCTCGAGCCGGGCGTCGTCGCCGACAAGGTCCTCAACTCGCCCACCGGCACCGGCCTCAACGCCGCCACCGGTGTGTACGAGGACCTGCTCAAGGCCGGCATCAACGACCCGGTGAAGGTCACCCGCTCGGCGCTGCAGAACGCAGCCTCGATCGCGGCTCTGTTCCTCACCACCGAGGCCGTCGTCGCCGACAAGCCCGAGAAGAACGCCGCACCGGCCATGCCGGGTGGCGACGAGATGGGCGGGATGGGCTTCTGATCTCCTGATCAGATCCCTGCGTCCACTCACGCAGCACCAACCGAAGGCCGGTCACCCAAGCGGGTGGCCGGCCTTCGGCGTTCCGAGCACGGCTTCGGCGACTTCCTGCGACCACTGGACATACTCGAGGACCGCACCGTCGGGATGGCGAAGGTAGGCGAATCGTCCAGTCGCGCTCTCGGATCCGGCTCCGCCGCTGACCTGCGAGATCAAGGCGTCGAGATCGTCGACGATGACCGGTCCGACGGTCGACCGGTAGGCCTCGACGTCGTCGTCGGCTCCCGCGATGAGGAGGAAGTCGCCGACGGCGGCGAGTTCGGCCCTCTCGAAAGCGAATCGGAGATCGGCCGATGCACCGACGATCGTCTCGTACAGCGGAAGCGACTCGTCGAGGTCGGCGACGAATATCCTGGCGTAGGTCTTCAGCACTCGCATCGACCCCACGCTAGGAGCGCAGGCGGATGAGCGGCAGTACGCACTTCGAGGTGAGCGGGGACGCCGCGCCGTCGTCCGAGGCCGAAGAGCGCGCCCGGCAACTCGCGCGGTCGGTGTTCGCCGTCGTGTCGACGAAATGGGGTCTGACCGTCCTCGAGGAGGTCCGGCAGCGTCCCCGCCGGTTTCGTGAGTTGAAGCGGTCGATCGGGACGATCAGCGACAAGGTGCTCACCCAGACGCTGCGCGATCTCGAGGCGCACGGCCTGATCCATCGGCACGACCATCGCAGCGCGAATCCGCGGGTGGACTACACCCTGTCGGATGCCGGCCGCGACCTCGTCTCGACGGTCCACGGCCTGTGCGACTGGTCGCGAACGCATCTCGACGACCTGCTCGACGCGCCTGGGGCGGCTGATCGGGTGTGACGCACTCCGGGAACGTTCTCGATCCGCGAGGTGTTGAGAGGGCAATGAGCGCTCCCATCACCGTCGACATCTGGTCCGACATCGCCTGCCCCTGGTGCTACATCGGCAAACGCAAGTTCGAGGCGGGCCTCGCCGAGTTCGACGGACGCGACGACGTCGAAGTGACCTACCACAGCTTCGAGCTCGCACCGGATACGCCGGTCGACTTCGACGGTTCAGAGGTCGACTTCCTCGTCCGGCACAAGGGCATGCCGGCCGATCAGGTCCGGGGGATGCTCGACCAGGTCCGCGGGATCGCCGCCGAGGTCGGTCTCGACTACGACTTCGACCGGCTGCAGCACACCAAGACGCTGAAAGCGCACGAGGCCCTGCACTTCGCGAAAGCGCATGGCCGACAGGCGGATCTGGCCGAGCGTCTGTTCCAGGCGTACTTCGAGCAGGGGCGCCACGTCGGCCGCGCCGACGAACTCGCCGATCTGGCGGCCGATGTCGGTCTCGATCGCGACGCCGTGCTGGCCGCGCTCGAGTCGGGCGAGTACGCCGCGGCCGTCGAAGCCGACATCGACCAAGCCCGTGCATACGGGATCAGCGGGGTTCCCTTCTTCGTGATCAACGGCAAGTACGGCATCTCCGGAGCCCAGGCGCCGGAAACCTTCGCGCAGGCCCTCGACAAGGTCCGCGCCGAGGAGCCCGATCGTGTCTGACCCGGTGGTGCCCTTCGAGATGATCGGCGACGACGACGCGGCGGTCTGCGTCGACGGCGTGTGTGCGGTGCCGGAGGTCGGGACCGACGCGTCGGACTCCGCATCCGACTGAGCCCCGAAGTCCGCGCGTCGATCACCTCTTCGAGGCCATCGCGGGCTTCGGCTGACGCCGCGCGGCAGTAGGTCGCACCCGCCGCTGGTTGAGCCGGTCCGGGTGTGACGCCGGGGCCGGGATCGCCGATCTTCGGTAGCAGCTGACAACTCTGAGTTCGGCGCCGCGCGGCTCCGCCGGGTGTGAGCGCCCGTCCGAAGTGGGTATGCGAGCGCCATGCAGACGTTCCTGCCCTACCCGGACTTTCGACGCTCTGCCGAGGTCCTGGACCCCGCGCGCCTCGGTAAGCAGCGTGTGGAGACGTTGCAGATCCTGCGGGCGCTCGAACTCTTCGATTACGGCTGGGCCAGCCATCCCGCGGTCACGATGTGGCGTGGGCACACTCCGGCGCTGGTCGCCTATGGGCTCGCTTTCGTCGACGTGTGGACCAGCGGCGGTCGTGCGGACACCACTGCTCCGATGATCGCCGAGTTCGCGCCCGAGGTGGTGGGTGCGTCCCAAGCCGAGCTGACCGCGCAGGGCCTGATGCCCGCGTGGCTCGGCGACGACCGACTCCATCGCAGTCACCGTTCGGCGCTGCTCCGCAAAGCGCCGGACTTCTACGGCTCCGTGTTCGACGACGTCGACATCGACGACGAGATGCCCTACTTCTGGCCGGATCCGCCGGCCACCGACGCGCACGATCTGGACGAACCGACCCGCACCGTGTGGATCATCCGGGCCGGATCCGACGAACAGTTCGCTCAGTTCCGACGCCGGCAAATCGTCGGATTGGGCGTCGAATCCGGCATCGATACCGACGCCTCGGTGGGCACCGAGACCGGCCTGCGCGTGTTGCTGAAGGAGCGAAGTCCCGGGCGGCGGCCGGGCAAGGACCTCCGCGTGCTCGCGTCGTTCGTCTCCGATCTGCGGGTGGGGGACGAGGTCGCCGTCGTCGACCCCACCGACCCGAACGTGCTGCCACTGGGGACGTTGATCGGCGAGTACGAGTTCTCCCGTCGAGGCAGGGCGCTCACCCCGCATCGGCGTCGGGTCCGCTGGACCGGCACGCTCGAGCGGTCGGCCGTCGCCCCGCCGGCGCTGCTCCAGAATCCACGAATGCTGTTTCCGGTGTCGGTGCGATCAGAGGCGGTCCGGTTGTAGTCCGATCGGCCGAATCTGGCACCGGGTGGTCGGTGAAAGCGTTCCCTGCGCCTTTCGAAGTGGCCGGTCGTTTTCGACGGCGGAGACGATCACGGCCGGCGCACTCGCACGAGATCAGCTGTTCAGGAGCACGACACCTCGACCGGCCGGGATCAGTCATCGTGAATCGCCTCCAATAATGACCATGGTGTGCGCAATCGCGAGGTGAACAGCGATGGCCCCGGCCGTGGTAATCCGGACGGGGCCGTCTCCGGTGCGTATGGTGAAACGTATTCGGATCGATATCGGCGTGTGTGAATTCCGTTGTCGAGACGGCGGCGCGGTAGCGATGTGAGCATGTAGTGATGTGAAGGGACTGTGATGTCCGCAGTGGGTGGTCAGTTCCGCCGACGCCTGGTCGCCACAACGGTCTCGATCGTTGTACTCGTTGTCGCGCTTGCGGTTCCGTCGTTCGCCGGCGCCGAGCCGGGAGATTCCTCGTCCCGGGCGAAGGCGCTGGCCCGCGCTGTCGCCGATGGCCGGGTCCTGGACCTGTCGGTGTATTCGCCGTCGATGAAACGTCACGTACCGGTCCGGGTTCTCGTGCCGGCCGACCGCTCGATGCCCCGACCGACGCTGTATTTGCTGAATGGCGCGGGTGGCGGAGAGGGCACCGGACACTGGTTCGAGCAAACCGACATCGTCGATTTCGTCGCCGACAAGAATGTGAATGTCGTCGTGCCGATGCGCGGCGCGTACAGCTATTACACCGACTGGGTGAAAGTCGACCCGGTGCTGGGGCGAAACAAATGGACAACGTTCCTGACCAGCGAGTTACCGCCGCTCATCGATCGGGAGCTGAACACCACCGGCGTGAACGCGATCGCGGGGATCTCCATGGCGGGAACGTCGTCGTTGAGTCTCGCCGAAGCCGCACCTCAGCTCTACCGCGCGGTCGCCTCCTACAGCGGTTGTGCCGAGACGAGTACGAATCTCGGCCGACTCGCCATCCGCGCGGTCGTCGAAGGACGTGGCGGTGGCGACATCGCCAACATCTGGGGTCCGGTCGGCTCCCCGGGGTGGCGGGCGCACGACCCGGTCGTCAACGCCTACAAGCTGCGCGGCAAGGCGATCTACATCAGCACCGGCACGGGGGTCCCCGGACCGCACGACCAGTTGCAGGGCCAGGGAATCGACGGGAAGACCACGATCTACATCGACCAGATCGCGGTCGGCGGCGCCATCGAGGCCGCCACCCACCAGTGCACGCTCAATCTCGATCGTCGACTCAAGCAACTCGGCATTCCTGCGACCGTCGACTATGCACCGGGGACGCACGCCTGGCCCTACTGGCAGGACCAGCTCGTGAAGTCGTGGCCGATGCTCGAAAGCGCGCTCACCGACTGACCGCCGCACAATCTGTCACGATGTGACCGTGACTGCGACCCCCGGCGCGCCCAGCCCCATCTCCAGCCTGCCCAACCTCCGCGATCTCGGCGGCTGGCGGACCGGGGACGGGCAGACGGTTCGATCCGGCGTCCTGTACCGGTCCACGGATTTCTCCGCGCTCGACACCGCCGACGTCTCCGCGCTCGAGTCGCTCGGTCTGAAGACCGTCTACGACCTGAGATCGGCGCACGAGAGCGAGGCCATTCCCGACCCCGTCCTGCCCGGTGCGTCGAACATCGCACTCGATGTCCTCGCCGATGCGCAGATGTCGATTCCCGCCAACATCGGTGCTGTCCTCGCCGACCCTGCCGTCGTCGCGCAGGCCGACGAGATGCTGTCCGGCGGCAAGGCGCGCGAGATGATCTGCGGGACCTATCGCGAGATGATCACCCTGCCCAGTGCGACGGCGTCGTACACGCAGTTGTTTCGTGGACTGATCGACGGCTCGACGCCGGCCCTGGTGCACTGCACCACCGGCAAGGACCGAACTGGTTGGGCCGCAGCATCTCTGCTGACACTGCTCGGGGTGCCGAAGGACGACGTCTATCGCGACTACCTGCTCACCAATGAACGTCTGATCCCGTCGCTCAAACCCATCTTCGACGGGTTCGCCGCCGCCGGGGGCGAACCCGAGCTCCTCGTCGGCGTGCTGGGTGTCGACTCCGGCTACCTCGACGCCGCGTTCGACGAGGTGGACAAGCGGTACGGCGGAATCGAGGGTTACTTCGGCGAGGCGTTGGGTCTGGGTGCCGCCGACCAGAAGGCGCTCCGGGACCGATATCTGACGTAGGGGCTGGCCGCCCGAGACGCTGTGGCAGCGAGGTGTCACCCGCACGGGTGTCATCTGGTCGTCGTGCTTTCACCCGATGAGGGGATATCCGCGGATGGCAGGTCGCGTTAGCGTCGGAACCACCCCCGAAACGACTCGACTGCCGGAGAAATCGATGCGCACAACCACTTTCGTTCGAGCTGCCCTCATCCTGGCCGCGACGGCGACCGCTGCGGTCGTCCCGGCCGCGATCGCCGATGCCGCGCCACTCGAGTCCGGGAGCCTCGACGGCGGAAGCGTCGACGGGGGCAGTCTCGAGGAATACGGTCTGGGCGGCCTCGACTATTTCGGGAGTCTCGGGGGCAATCAGGCTCCGCCGTCGACCCAGCGGTGCAACTCCGAGACCAAGTCCGGCGGCTACGGTGTCACCGAGACCCGGCACATCCTCGGCCTGCGAGGCCCGACGAGCTTCACGCTGAACTACGACACCTACGACATCCCGGACGAGATCCGGGTGTTCTACAGTGGCCGGCAGATCTACAACACCGGTTACGTCGGAGACGACATCAACCAGGGAACCGGCAGTGTCCGGGTCACCGTGCCACCCGGTGGCGACACCTCGGTCGTGGTGCGAGTGACCGGGCCGGACCGGAACACGGAGTGGGAGTACACCGTGAACTGCCCGGGAGCGAGCTGACCGCCCGACGATCGTCGGTAGTGTCTTGGAGTGAGTGAATTCAGCTTGACCGAGAAGGCCGCGTTGGGCAGCGGCGCCGATTTCTGGACCACCAAATCGGTCGGTTCCGTTCCCGCGCTGACACTCACCGACGGTCCGCACGGGGTCCGGAAACAGACCGGCGCCGCCGACCACCTCGGCCTCGCCGGCAGCGAACCCGCCACCTGCTTCCCGCCCGCGGTCGGTCTCGGCCAGAGTTGGGACACCGGGCTGATCCGTCGTGTCGGCGAAGCGCTCGGACGCGAGGCACGCGGTCTCGACGTCGACGTGCTGCTCGGCCCGGGCGTGAACATCAAGCGAGATCCCCGGTGCGGCCGCAACTTCGAGTACTTCTCCGAGGATCCGTTCGTCACGGGCCGGCTCGGCGCGGCGTGGGTGAGCGGCGTACAGAGCATCGGGGTCGGCACGTCGCTCAAACACTTCGCGCTGAACAACGCCGAGGACGACCGGATGCGGTCCAGTTCGGACGTCGACCCGCGCCCGATGCGGGAGATCTACCTTCGCGCCTTCGCGCACATCATCCGCACGGCGAACCCGTGGACCGTGATGTGCTCCTACAACCGCATCAACGGCACGTACGCGGCGGAGAACCGGTGGCTCCTCACCGACCTGTTGCGGGGTGAGTGGGGCTACGACGGCGTGGTGGTCTCCGACTGGGGTGCGGTCGCCGACCGCGTTCGGGCGGTCGCCGCCGGCCTGGATCTCGAGATGCCCGGCCCGGGGGACCGCACCGACGCGCAGGTCGTGGACGCAGTCCATAACGGAACCCTCGACGAGGCGGCGCTGGACCGGTCGGCCCGGGCGGTCCGGCAACTCGCGGAGCGGGCCGCCGCGGGCCGGACGAACCGGTCCGTCGTCGACTTCGATCTCCACCATCGCCTCGCGCGCGAGGCCGCGGCTCGGTCAATCGTCCTGCTCAAGAACGACGGCGATCTCCTCCCGTTGAGCCCCGGACGCTCCGTCGCGGTCATCGGCTCGTTCGCGCACGACCCCCGTTATCAGGGCGGCGGCAGTTCGCACGTGAACCCGACGCGCCTCGACGTACCGGTGGACGAGATCCGGGCAGCCGGCGGCACGGTGATCTACGCCCCGGGTTTCAGCACCGACGGCTCGCGGGTGGATACGGCGGGCGCGATCGCCGCGGCGGCGGGCGCCGATGCCGCCGTGCTGTTCCTGGGACTGGCGGCCGCACAGGAGTCGGAGGGCTTCGACCGCGACGACATCGAACTGCCGGCGGACCAGGTCGAGTTGCTGACCGCGATCCTGGCGGTGCAACCGCGAACGGTGGTCGTGCTCGCTCACGGAGGCGTCCTCCGCCTCGGATCGATCGCCGCGGCCCCTGCAATCCTCGACGGCGCGCTCCTCGGCCAGGCCGGGGGCGGGGCCATCGCCGACGTGCTCTTCGGGGTCGTCAACCCGTCGGGTCGGCTCACCGAGACCGTGCCGGTCAGGTTGCAGGACACCCCGGCGTATCTGAGTTTCCCGAACGAGAACTCGCACATCCGCTACGGCGAGGGCATCTTCGTCGGCTACCGCTGGTACGACGCCCGGGACATCGAGGTCGCCTATCCTTTCGGACACGGATTGTCCTACACGACTTTCGAGTACTCGGATCTGTCCGTCGCATCGGATGATCCGGGCGTCACCGGTGTGGTCGTCGGGGTGACGGTGACCAACACCGGTTCTCGGGCCGGGCGTGACATCGTCCAGGTCTACACGTCGAAGCCGGACTCACATGTCGGACGACCGCCGCGCGAGCTGACGGGCTTCGCGACCACCCGCGGCCTCGAACCCGGTGAGTCGCAGATCATCTCGATCGCAATCGACCGCAACGACCTGGCCTACTGGGACACCCGCGTCGACCGCTGGATCGTCGAACCGGGTGAGTACGGCGTCGAGGTCGGCGCGTCGAGCCGGGACATCCGGCTGACCACCACCGTCGAGATCGCGGGCGACGAGGTTCGCCTCGCGATCGACGAGAACTCGACCCTCGGCGAGGTCCTGGCGAATCCTGCTGCGGCGCAAGCGCTCGCGTCCCGATTCGAGGACAACCCGCTGACGAGCTCCGACGACGCCCTGGGCGTCGACATGGCACGGATGATGGCGTCGATACCGCTCGGACGCCTCGCCGGGTTCGGGATGCGGGACGAGGACATCGCCGCGATCATCGCGGCGGCACGCGCGGACTGACCGGCCGGGTACCTCCGACACCACGCCGGCGATTCAAGGTTGCATCTGGAGTCCGCTGAGGAGACCGTGCTGATGCGCCAGCGTTGCCAGTCCGACGCGGTTGGCGACCCCGGTCTTGCCGAGTAGATGCTCTATGTGGCGGCCGACTGTCTTGGCGCTGATGACGAGCGCAACGGCGATCTGCGCCGAGGTCAGACCGTTCGCCACCAGGGTGAGGACCTCCAGCTCCCGTCCGGTGAGGTCGAATGGGAGCGGCTCGGGCGTGGCGAAGGTCAGGGCCACGGGGGTGGCGGCCCGATATCGCGGCGTCGCCGGGAGCAGCCGGACCAGATGCCAGGTTCCCCCGGGGTCGCACCATCGGAACTTGCGCTCGGTACCGGCGAGTCGTGCGACGATCGAGAGCAGTTCGGGGTCGACATCTGGTATGAGCTGATCGTGCAGGGCCCGGCAGTTTCCCGACCTGTCGATGAGCCACGCGGGGCTCCCTGGAGAGAGGAAGTCAGCCACCATCACCGGACGCATCGTCGTGTCGAGAAGCGACGCGACACTGCTGCGGAGCTCGTTGATCTCGGTGACGTCCACGTCGCGGGGGTAGCGGCGGTCGTCGGAATTGACGTGCAAGGTCCCGGCATAAGTGCCTTGTGCGGTGACCAGGCGGGCGGACAGTCCCTCGTCGAATCCGGCCGGGGTGAACACGTTGGTGACCGAGTGGGTCCGTCGGTACCCGGGGAAGTCACGCCAGCGCAACGCGCCGGAGCGGGTTCTCTCCATCTCTTTGAACAGCGGGTCGTTCGAGACGAACCAGCTGTTGAAATGGCTCATGACCGAATCGGGATAGTCGTGATTGGCGAGGGTCAGGTGCCGGCCCGCGACCGGATCCCACAGACTGATCGCGCTTGCCGACGACGACACGCGCTCACCGAGCGCGCACAGCAGTTCGTCGGCACGCGTGTTGAGGTCGGCCGCGCTCCCCAGTGCCTCATGATAGGGCCCGGTGGTCGACGATCTCATGCGCTCTCCGTAACCCCCCGACGATGATCATTCGATGGGTTGCATTGTTCCGCAAGCGCGTTTCGGCGATGTTTCCCATCAGGCCGGCGACGCAACACTCGTTGTCGATCTAGAAACCAGCAGTTAACAATCGAAGTGGGAAAGATGGGGAATTCTCCCGATTCGCGCGGCAGGTCTCGGTCCTTAGATTCGAGGCACGGGTCGCACACCGCTGTGCGGCCGGTGACCGATTGATCTCAGACGGCCCGGAGCAGCAACTCCGGCCGACAAGCCAGGAGTTACCGATGACCACGGACTCTTCACGTGAACGTTCCCGATGGCGCATGACGATGTCGATCACCGCTGTGGCGGTGGCCGGTGTCATGCTGTCCGCGTGCGGGAGTGCGGCTTCCGACAGTGACAGCGCCGCAGGCCGCGTCGACTGTCTCGATACGAGCGGAGATTCGGTCGCGGTGGGATCGATCAACTCGCTCAGCGGTGGCACCGCAGTGAGTGAAGTCGTGATCCACGACGCCATTACGCTCGCCGTGGAGCAGATCAACGCGGAAGGAGGTGTACTCGGAAAGCAACTGCGGCAGATCTCCGAGGACGGTGCCTCCGATCCCGCCATCTTCGCTCAGAAGGCCCAGAAGCTCGTTGCGAGCGACTGTGTCGCAGCAGTTTTCGGCGGATACACCTCTGCCAGCCGGAAGGCGATGCTTCCCGTGTTCGAGGACACCGGTGCGCTGCTCTACTACGGCCAGCAGTACGAGGGGCTGGAGAGCTCTCCGAACATCTTCTACACGGGTGCCACGACCAATCAGCAGATCATCCCCTCACTGGACTACCTCCGCGAACAAGGAGTGAAGTCGATCTACCTCGTGGGCAGTGACTACGTCTTCCCCCGCACCTCGAACGCGATTGTGCGTGCTTATGCGGAGGAGAACGGAATGACCATCGCCGGTGAGGATTACGCTCCGCTCGGCTCCACCGACTTCTCCACGATCGTCAACAAGATCCGTCGATCCGACGCCGATGCCGTGTTCAATGTGGTTGTCGGCGACTCGTTGGCCGCATTCTTCCGCGAGTACAACAACGTCGGCCTGAACGCTTCGACGATGCCGGTCATGTCGATGTGCGTCGGCGAGGAAGAGGTCAGGAGCATCGGAGCCCAGAATCTCGTCGGTCAGTTGTCGTCGTGGAATTACTACCAGTCACTGGACAATCCGGTGAACAACGAGTTCGTTGCCGACTTCAAGGAGCGGTTCGGGTCGTCGAGTGTGACCTCGGATCCGATGGAATCGGCCTACACCGCTGTGCACCTGTGGAAGCAGATGGTCGAGAAGGCGGATACGTTCACACCGGAAGAGGTGTCCGCTGCTGCAGCCGGCGTCAGTTACGAAGCGCCCGAGGGACTGGTCACCGTCGACGGCGAGAACCACCATGTCACCAAGACGGCACGGATCGGCCGAGTGACCGCAGACGGTCAGTTCGATGTGGTGTGGAGTTCTGACGGACCGATCGAACCCGACCCTTTCCTCGACAGTTATCCGTGGGCTGAGGGCGTCGGGGCCTGACCTGCTAACCCCGGACGTGTCGGCCATCTGAGAGGGAACACCTGTGCATCTCACACCGAAGGACGAGGACCGGCTGCTACTCTTCCTCGCAGCTGAGCTCTCACGCAGACGCCGGTCGCGCGGACTGCGTCTGACGTATCCGGAAGCGCGTGCGCTCATCGCCGACGAGGTGGCGGAAGCCGCTCGTGGGGGAGCCAGCGTCTCGGAGGCGGCGGCACTCGGTGCGTCGCTCCTCACCGATGACGACGTGGCCCCCGGGGTCGCAGCCCTCCTGGGGTCGGTGCAGGTGGAGGGATTCTTCGACGACGGCCAGAAGCTCGTCACCGTTCACGACCCGATCCGGCCGGGAACCGGCCCTGCGCCGACGCGACTGGCCGGTGACGAGCACACGCCCGGGGAGTATCTGCTCGTCGACGAAGACGTCGTGATCAACGACGGGCGGGACACGGCAGCGATCACGGTGGTCAACACCGGTGATCGACCGGTCCAGGTCGGCTCGCACTTCCACTTCTTCGAGGCCAACCGGGCGCTGCTGTTCGATCGACGGGAAGCCTTCGGGATGCGTCTGGACATCCCGTCGGGCACCGCTGTCCGGTTCGAGCCCGGGGCCGAGCACGATGTCGAACTCGTCGCCTTCGGCGGCGAGCGCGTCATCACCGGCCTCAACGACATGACCAACGGCCCAACCGATGTTGCGCTGCCCGCCGCGACGTTACGCGACCTGCGCGCAGCGGGATTCCTGGACACGTCCGCGGGAGATGTAGCCGGGAGGACCACTTCAGGAGGGGACTATGGTGCAGAGACTGACGCGTAGGCACTATGCGGAGCTGTTCGGGCCGACGACCGGCGACAGGGTGCGTCTGGCCGACACCGAACTCCTGGCGCGCGTGGAGTCCGACGCCACCGTATACGGCGACGAGTCGGTGTTCGGCGGCGGCAAGACCATGCGTGAGGGCATGGCCGTGCACAACGCGATCACGAATGCCGAAGGCGCACTGGACTTCGTGATCACGAACGTCCTCATCATCGATGCTGTGCTGGGGATTCGTAAGGCCGACATCGGGATCAAGGACGGGCGCATTGCCGGCATCGGCAAGTCCGGCAACCCCGCCACCATGGATGGGGTCGATGCCGAGCTGGTGATCGGCGCCGGCACCGACATCCGCTCGGGTGAAGGCATGATCGCGACCGCGGGAGCCATCGACGTCCACGTGCACTTCGACAGCGCCGGACTGGTCGAGGAAGCCATCTCGAGCGGTATCACCACCATGATCGGTGGGGGCCTGGGTCCGGTCACGGTGGGGATCACCAGCTCGGGGCCACACAATCTGGCAAGGATGCTTCGGGCAGCAGAGGCATTCCCGATGAACTTCGGCTTCATCGCGAACGGAAGTGCCGCATCCACAGCACCGTTGATCGAGCAGGGACTCGCCGGTGCGATCGGATACAAGATCCACGAGGACTGGGGTGCGACGCCGGCATCGATCCGCGCCTCGCTCGACGCGGGCGACGAACTCGACCTACAGGTGCAGATCCACAGTGACACCCTGAACGAGTCGGGCTTCTATGAGGACACCATGCGCGCAATCGGTGGGCGCACGATCCACACCTATCACGCCGAAGGTGCGGGCGGTGGACACGCCCCGGACATCATGCGGGTCGTGGGTGAGCCGAATTGCCTTCCGTCGTCCACGAATCCGACCAACCCGTATACGCTCAACACCTTCGACGAGCATCTCGACATGGTCATGGTGTGCCATCACCTCAATGCGCGGATACCGGAGGATGTGGCTTTCGCCGAGTCGCGTATCCGGCGAGAGACGATCGCCGCCGAGGACGTCCTGCACGATCTTGGCGCCATCTCCGCGATCGGGTCGGACTCGCAAGGGATGGGCCGCATCGGCGAAACCATCGCCCGTACATGGCAACTCGCCTCGCACATGCGCGCCACGCGTGGGCCGTTGCCGGACGACGCCGGTACCGGCGCGGACAATCAGCGCATCTTGCGTTACATCGCCAAGCTGACGTTGAATCCGGCGAAGATGTTCGGCATCGACCACGAGGTCGGCTCGCTGGAGCCCGGCAAGCTCGCCGACATCGTGCTGTGGGAGCCGAAGTTCTTCGGTATCCGTCCAGAAGTGGTGTTCAAAGGTGGCTTCCCGGCGTGGTCGGTGATGGGCGAATCGAACGCCTCGCTGATGACCTGCGAACCGCTGAAGTATCGCCCGCAATGGGCGGCTTTCGGCAAGTCGCCGGTTGACGTGTCGGTCAACTTCGTCGGACGTGCGGCCCTCGACTCGGGCCTCGGGGAACGACTCGGCCTCGACACCCCGCTGATCGGCTGCACGGGATCGAGGGCCTTGACCAAGGCGGACTTCGTCCACAACGACCACCTGCCCGAGATCTCCATCGAACCCGATACCTACCGGGTGGTGGTGAACGGGGAGATCTGCACGAGCACACCGATGTCGAGCGTCCCGCTCGGACGCCGGTACACGCTCAAATAGGAGGAGAGCATGAGTTCGGATCCGATCCGTATCGGAATCGGCGGACCGGTCGGCTCCGGCAAGACCAGGCTGGTCGAGTCGTTGGTCCCCGTCCTCACAGAACGCGGGGTCGATCTCGCAGTGATCACCAATGACCTGGTGACCGACGAGGACGCCCAGCGTGTACGACGCAGCGGCATCATCGACCCCGCGCGGGTCCGAGCCGTCGAGACCGGTGCGTGCCCGCACACCGCGATCCGCGAGGACCCATCGGTCAATCTGGCCGCCGTGGATGACCTGGCGGCTGCCTACCCAGGCCTCGACGCGGTGCTGATCGAGTCCGGCGGAGACAATCTCGCTGCCACGTTCAGCAGTGATCTCGTCGACTACTGGATCTTCGTCATCGACACCGCCGCCGGCGACGACATCCCGCGGAAGCAGGGTATCGGCCTTCTGCAGGCTGACCTGCTCCTGGTGAACAAGATCGATCTCGCCGAGATGGTCGGAGCCGACCTGGATCGCATGCGACACGACTGTTCGGTTGCCCGGCCGAGTAAACCCACACTGTTCACCGACCTACGGCACGAGGTGGGCGTTGTCGAGGTGGCCGACGAGATAGTCAAGGGAGCAATGCTTCCCACGCCACCGAGGGCATGATCGAGCCGGGGGTTCTCGATGTCGACGTGGTCGCCGATATCTGCGGAAGGACTCGGGTGCGGCATCTGCGGCAGGCCTACCCGCAACGGGTCACCACACCGCTGTATGTCGACGTCGACCCACGGATCGCCTATCTCTGCGTACAGAATCCGTCCGGCGGGATCTTCGCCGACGACTCGTTGCACACGACTGTGGCGGCCGGCCCCGGCAGCCATCTCCTGTTCACGTCCCAGGCGGCAACCCAGGTGTTCGACGGGCACGACGGACCGGGGGCAACCCACCACCAACGGATCCGGGTCACAGATCGATCGGTGGTCGAGTTCGTACCGCGCGAGATCATTCCGCAGGCCGACTCCCGGTTCGCTCAGTACACCGAGATCGACGTCTGGGGTTCGGGGCTCTTCGTCGGATGGGAGATGCTCGCTTCCGGGCGGATCGGCCGTGGGGAGCGGTTCCGGTACCGGTCTCTCGTCTGCCGGACCACGGTGCGGGTCGACGGTGAGGTCGTTGCGCGGGACGCGCTTCGGTTCAGTCGACCCGAAGGGCGGGTCGACGACGCCGGTTCGCTGCCGGAGCGGCTGATCGGCGCGAACTACTGCGCTACGTTGCTGGTAGTAGCTCCCACGAGAAGCACCGGTGCATTACAGAATGCACTGCAATCGGCCCTGGACGCGTTGGATGTGGTCAGCGGCGTCAGCGCACTGCCGGGCGAGAGTGGTGCGATCGTGCGCGTGCTCGGCACGAGAGCACCCGCGATGCGTGAGGCGCTCGCCGTGTGTCTGGCGTCAATCCGGTCCGAACTGTTGATGCTGGCACCGCCCCCAAGGCGATTGATCTGAGAGGACACCCCATGATCACTGAATCCACCGAGCAGGCGCGGGAAGTGACCCACCTCCTGGGACGTGAGTGTGATGAAGAGTTCCACGGACGTCGACTCGACCTCGTCGAGATCGGTTGGGGGGACGCGCGTAAGCACCGACAGATGCTCACGACCGCATCGGGATCGACGGTGCGGCTCCGCCTCCCACGAGGTTCCTTTCTCGACGACGGCGCGGTCCTGGCCGACGACGGCGAGACCATCACCGTGGTACGTCGTGCTGCCGAGCCCGCCATCGTTGTCGACTTCGATGCCAACGGCGGACCCGACGGTGCGCGGCGAATGCTGTTGCTGGGTTATCTGCTGGGCAACCAGCATGCCCCGCTGGATGTCTCGGCGCACCAGGTGTCGACGCCGCTGATGACGAGCGCGACGACCGCGAAGGACACCCTCGCCGCACTGCGTCTGCAGGGTGTGGTGGCCGACGTCCCGCTCGCCTCACACGGATGGTCGAACACGTCGGCCGATCATCACCATCATCACCATCATGACTGATCGACCCGTCATCAGTTGCTGCCCGAATTATCGGACCGCGATCGACTCCGCTGTGTCCGATTGCTCTGTGCCCGATTCCTTCGCGGCGGCCGTCGGCTGGTTGAACCTGCACGACAGCGCTTTTCCCGCAGGCCGTCTGGTCCACAGCAACGGCATCGAGAGCTGGCTGCGTGCGTTTCCCGACGCCGGGCCCGATCAGATCGTCGAGCTCGTCGTGGATTACGTGGCGACCTCGGTCGCGACACTCGATGCGGTTGTCGGTGTCCACGCTTGGGCGAGTGACGATCTCGCGATGCTCACGGGCCTCGATCGGGAGTTGCTCAGCTACAAGACCTCGGAGAACGCGCGAGACGCGTCGCTCAAGCCGGGGCGTCAGCTCGCCGACACCGCAGCTCGTGTCGGGATGATCTGCGGAGTGCCGGACTGTGCTCGCGCGGATTACCTGCGCGCGGTGTCGTCGGCGAATGCACCGGGCAATCTGGCCGTCGTCGAAGCCGTGGTCCAGGCGGCACTCGGGATCGACCGGCGCATCGCGACCCTGGGGACGCTGCGTTCGTCGATGGCATCCGCGTTCAGCGCGTGCGTACGTCTCGGCAGGCTCGGTTCGCTGGGCGCACAGCGTGCACTGGTCGCGGCGACACCCGCTCTCGTCGACCTTGCCGCCGACGTCGAGCGGGCTCCGCTCGACGCCCTGAGCTCCAGCAGCTTCGCGCTCGAGCTGTTCGGCATGCGACATGCACAGATGTCGCCTCGGCTCTTCGCCAGCTGATGCAGCCGGACTTGGATCCGGCTACCGGAACACGATGCAGGTGGTGGTCCCGTGGGCGACGAGCTTGCCGTCGGCGGAGAACACCTTGCCCTCGGCGGTCGCGGTGGTGCGGCCGGCGTGGATGACGGTACCCACGCCGGTCAGCTCCCCGGCGTCCACGGCGACCGAGCGGATGTAATTCACCTTCAGCTCCAGCGTCGTGTAGCCGACCCCGGCGGGCAGGGTGGTGTGGACGGCGCACCCCATCACCGAGTCCAGCAGCGTGGCGCAGATACCGCCGTGAACGGTGCCGAGAGGGTTGGCGAAGTCGGGCTGCGGAGTCACGGCGAAGGTGACCGCGCCCTCGTCGATCTGCTTGGGCACCATGCCCAGGAGGCGGCCGATGCTCGGACGGTCGGAGCCCGCGCCGCCCGCCTGCCAGGCTCGCAGCAGCTCGAGTCCGGACATGGCGGTGGGGTCGGTGGGTGCGTCAGTCGTGGTCGTCATGACTATGCATGGTTGCATACTCCGTCGTGGTTATGAAGGTCTGCATATCGGCGAGGCCGCGCCGCATACGGGATGACCTCGGCCGATGCTATGTATGCTGGCCACGACATCGGTTGTATGAGGGTCGGCATAGGAGTTGTTGCTGCATGGCGTCACATCCCGCCGAGTCCGTGATCACCGGCGCGGACGACCGCGGCCCCCGCGAACGCATGGTCGTGCACGCGGCCGATCTGATCGGCCGCGACGGGGTCGCCGCCACCTCCATCGGCGACGTGATCTCGGCGAGTTCCGCACCACGGGGATCGATCTACCACCATTTCCCCGGCGGTAAGACCCAACTGATGACCGAAGCCGTCCGGTACGCCGGTGAGTTCATCGCCGAACGCATCGGGCGTCCGACCACGATGACCCCGGCCGACACGGTGCGCGAGATCGGCGGGGTGTGGCGGCGACTGCTGGTCAACACCGACTTCCAGTTCGGCTGTCCCGTGCTGGCCGGCGGCCTCGCCCGACGCAGCGAACCCGCGGTGGCGGACGCATCCGCCGAGATCCTGCAGCGCTGGGCCGACCTGGTCACCGCGCGGCTGGTGGTCGACGGCGTCGACAGCGACCGTGCCGACTCACTGGCCAACCTCATCATCGCGGCGGTCGAGGGAGCGGTCGGACTGTGCCAGACGCGGCGCAGCGTCGAACCCCTCGATCGCGTCATAGCCGAACTGGCGAGCCTCTGCGACGCGGCCGTCGATCGGGTCTGATCCGGGGCGAGACGTTGGACACAGGTGTGCTCCGTTAGTAGGTTCACCATGTCGTCACCGCCGTGGTGGCGTCTGGCCTGCATCCGTTCATCGTCGGGGCGGGCTCGAATCGGTGGGTGAGCTCGGGGAGGTTGCGCCATGACGCCGGTCTTCCGGCATGCGCTGGGTTCGGACTTCGACCGTCTGCATCCCAACGTCGCATGGCGCTACGGCATCGACTCGACTTCCGGTGTCGCGCAGGTCTGTAGCGGGATCTACGAGTCGGTCTACGTGTCGTCGGCGCTGCCGCCGCCCGCCCTGTGGCATTACGCCAAGCGCAATGCGCTGCCCTCGAAGACCAGTCGCATGGTGCCGTTCACCCAGGGTTACTACTGCTACTCCGACGAGCTGGGGCGCGAGTCGCTCGCGGTGCTGCGGAACTTCCAGTACACGACCGGCCCGCGCAAGCTGAATTCCCTGCTGGTGGCCGGGCGCACGGGCCTGGTCGACTACTTCGGCGACGGCCCCGAGTTCCTGTATCCGATCGAGCCGTCGGTGACGCGATCCGGCGAACTGCTGCTCGAGAGCGGACCGATGCGCTGGCTCGGACGCGGACCCAAGGTCGGGATGAAGGGGCTGTTCACCGCTCAGATGAAGTACATCGAGGGGTGGGACGAGAAACGGGATCGATTCCGCTGCGACGCGACCGTCCGCAACCCGGTCATCGGCGAGATCATGCACTTCCGCGGCTGGTTCACCGCCGTCGACCAGGCGTGCTCGTTGCGTGACATCCCGGACGAGGCGTGGCCGGTCAACCTGGTCGACCGCGAGAGCTGAACGGTTCGATCCAGGGCGACTCCGTCGCGGCAATCCAGGGCGACTCCGTCGCGGCTCGACACAGCCTCGACAGTTCGTTGCATCGGCGGCCAGGGCGCGCGGTAGGTTCAGCGCATGGCTGTCTCAGCGAACATCGAATTCGACGTCGCCGCCCCCGTCTCGGTGGTGATGGAAGTGCTCATGGACATCGAGTCCCTACCGGACTGGTCGGGACCGCACAAGGAAGCCGAGATCCTGTCCAGTTACGACGACGGCACGCCGCAGAAGGTGCGGATGGTCGTCACCGCCGCGGGTATCTCCGACGAGCAGACCTGCACCTATGACTGGACCGAGAACTCGTGCGAATGGCACCTCATCGAGTCGAATCAGTTGAGCGAGCAGCACGGCAAGTACACCGTCACCGAATCCGACAAGGGTGCCCATGTCCGCTTCGACCTGGCCGTCGAGCTGAAGATCAAGCTGCCCGGACTCATCGTGAAACGCGCCCAGAAGATGGCCGTGGACACCGCGCGCAAGGGACTCACCGCGGAAGTGGAGAAGCGCGCGGCGGCCTGAGGACGATCGTGACCGGGACGTGACGAGTCGATCGTCTCCTCCACGGCGCCGGCCCCTGTACGCTGAGGGCGTTCCTTACCGGGCGCCCGAGCTATGGAGGCCAAAGCAGTTGAGAATCAAGAAGTTTGCCGTTCGCGGCCTGGTCCTGGCGGCGGGGCTCGCCGGATGTGTTGGTTTCGCCGGGTTGTCGGGCGAAGGGGTCGCCGCGGCGGACACGCGTTGCTCGGTGTCGAACGGTCATCAGGTCGAGCGTGTCGAGGGGCGCAGCGGTTGCGGCGCCAAGGCCGGAGTCGGCAGTCGCGCGAGTGCCGACGAATACAGCGGTCGGGGCACCGCGGTCTCGGTCTCGGACAACGGCGGCAACGCCGCGGCCTACAACCTGCAGCCCGGTTCGACGGCGCTCGCCGGCGCCAACAGCCGGGGCAACGCCTATTCGGTCACGACCGGCCCGAGCGCGCTGTCCGTCGCGCAGGCGCGTCGCGGCGGTACGACGGTCGCGATCGGCGGTTGGGGCGGCGAGGCCTACGCCGGTCCCGAAGGTGCCCGCTGCAGTGGCGGTTTCGCGACCGCGTTCGACACCAGCACGGGTAAGGCATGTCTGCACGCCGGTTCGATCGACCTGCGGAACTGAGCGGCTCCACCTCACGACACCTGAGAGACAGAACACGCCCGGCGCGACGGTAGTTCACCGGAGCGTCGGGCGTCGTTCGCCGCTTCGACCTATCGTTGTGGAGTGACCGACCTCCACGATCCCGAGACACAGATCGGCCCCGACTTCAGCGTGCTCAACGGCCGCGAAGCACTTCAGCAACTCGTCGACCTCCACGACACCACGCACTTCACGGTCAACGACGACGATGACGACGACCCGGTCCTGCTGACCCTGCCCGAACGGAATGTCGTCGACACCTGGCGCGAGGACTACCCGTACGAGGAGCGCATGAGCCGCCGCGAGTACGAGGTCACCAAGCGGCGGCTGCAGATCGAACTGCTGAAGCTGCAGAAGTGGTCCAAGCAGACCGGGCAGCGGCATCTGCTGGTCTTCGAGGGCCGAGACGCGGCGGGCAAGGGCGGCACCATCAAACGATTCAACGAGCACCTCAACCCGCGCGGCGCACGCACGATCGCCCTGGAGAAGCCCAGCGAACGCGAGGCCACCGAGTGGTACTTCCAGCGGTATGTGCAGCACCTGCCCGCCGGCGGGGAGATGGTGTTCTTCGATCGCTCCTGGTACAACCGCGCCGGCGTCGAACGGGTCATGGGGTTCTGCAGTCCGCAGCAGTACACGCAGTTCGTCGCCCAGGTCCCGGCGTTCGAGAAGATGCTCGTCGACGACGGGATCAACCTGGTCAAGTTCTGGTTCTCGGTCACCCCGCTCGAGCAGCGGACCCGGTTCGCGATCCGTCAGATCGACCCGGTGCGCCAGTGGAAGCTGTCGCCCATGGACCTGGCGTCGCTGGACAAGTGGGATGCCTACACCGAGGCGAAAGAGGCGATGTTCGCCACCACCGACACCGACCACGCACCCTGGACGGTGGTGAAGTCCAACGACAAGAAGCGGGCGCGCATCAACGCCATGCGTCACGTGCTGAGTCTCTTCGACTACGACGGCAAGAACGAGTCCTTCGTGGGCACGCCCGACCCGCTGATCGTCGGCCGCGCCGCGGATGTGATCGGGGAGTAGTTCCCCGGCTCGGTAGCCTCGTGGCTGTGCGTAGCTTCCTGAGTGCCCTGTTGACACTTGTCGCGATCGCGGCGACCGTTCTCGCCGTACCGTCTTTCTGGCTGGATCAACGCATCGTCGACCAGGCGGGGTTCGTCGCCACGGTCGCGCCGATGGCCGAGAACCAGCAGGTCAAGGACTACCTCGCAGATGAGATCGCCGCGCAGGCGACCGCGCGGACAGACCTGCCGATCGCCGGCGTCCTGGTACGGCCGCTGGCGGGCCGCTACACCGAGAGTGAACAGTTCCAGCAGGACTTCGCCGATGTCGTCGGCCAGCAGCACGCGTTCCTGTTCGAGGAGCCGGCACCCGGTTCGGACACCTCGGTGATGCAACTCGACATCACGAACATGATCAACCGCTCCCTGAACCTGACCGGTGGCAACGCGATCCAGGGGCCGGTGGTCGTCGAGTTGACCAACGGCTCCTCGGGCCTCGAGGCGGGCCGGTACGCGGAGGTGGGTAGCCAGATCACGCTGCTCGCCTGGGGCTCGGCGGCGGTGGCCGTGATCGCAGCCGTGCTCGCGCTGCTGATCGCCCGACGACGCGGAACCGTCTTCGCGTGGCTCGGGCTCGGCGTGCTTGCAGCCGGCGTCTCGACCTGGGCCATGGGCCTGTTCTTCGCCGACCGCGCCAAGCAGGAGGTGGCCGGCGCAGAGCGCTCGGGCCGCCAGGTCGCCGAGCTCATCATCGACGGCGCCTACGACGACGTCACCCGGGTCGCACTGATCGTCGGCGGCGTGGGCGTCGCGATGTTCGCCGTCGGGATCCTGGGACGGCTGATCATCGGGCGGCGCTGAGGGAGGGTGCGTCAACCCTGCTCCCAGATCCGAAGAACGACATGACCATTGGTCCCTGAGGTGCGAGGAGCGCCGGCGATGCCTTCCCTCTGCTCCCTGAGGCGCGAGGAGCGCCGGCGATGCCTTCCCTCTGCTCCCTTAGGCGCGAGGAGCGATAGCGACGAGCCTCGAAGGGTTGGCGACGCATCTCGCCAGGACCCTTCGTGACGGCCTCCGCAAGCTCCGGCCTCCTCAGGGAGCGGAGTTCTTTCGTCTCCACGACGGGTCGCCAGGCCTCGGATACTGAGGATTGCCCGGAGTGTGCGTCACGCCCGTTCCCTGAGGAGTGGCCGGAGCTTGCGGAGGGCGCGTCACGCAGGGTCCGCCGAGCACCCCCGGCTGATGGACCTCAACTCGACCGATGGACTTCGATCGAAGTGCATCCGTCGAGTTCGAGTTCATCGGTCGGAGCCGGATGCAGTGCGAGGTCGGGCCGGCTCGCTGAAGCAGTTCGTCTGAGCTCTACCACGGTGGTTGTTGGGTCGCAGACGCTGACCCTATGTGACTGGTGGGGTTTTTGTTCACCACAGTTCATCACCGTTCACCGCTGAGACGTGAGTGACAGCGACTGCGGTGCAACAGGATTCGATGACAACGAGGGCTGTGGAGAAATCTCGTCGTCGAACGTGATTGCGAGTAGCTTGGTGTCATGCCCTCGATCACCGAACTACGCGACACCCTCATCTCACTGCAACAGCCACCCGACGACGGCAGTGGCCGTGCTCTGCACGAGCGGCTCGACGAGCTGCGGATGCTGCGTAACGTGCTCGATCACCAGATCGCCGTACATACAGCACTTTTCGACGCCACGGGTGCGGCAGCGCGGGCGGGGTCGACCACACGGAACTCACTGATCGAGATGGGCATGCCCCCCGCGGCCGCGTACCGCTATGTGCGGATCGCCGGCGGGCTGGAGTCGGTGGCGAAGGTCGCCGACTGTGCTGCCGAAGGCTATCTGTCTGCCGAGTGTGTCGACGCGGTGATCCGTGGAATCACCCTGGTGAACAAGCGATCCGCGTCACCGCTGTTCGACGACGAGCGCAGCGGATATGAGAGCGAGTTGCTTGCGCAGGCATTCTCCGGCGCCACCCCGACCGAGATCGACGACCACGCCCGCGGGATCGCCCAGCGGGTCGCCGACACCGATCCCAGCACCGTGCCGGCGGCCGATGACGCGTCGCTGAACACCGTGCACACCAGGATCACCGAAGACGGGCGGGTCGCGATCGCCGGAGATGTGACCGCGGTGATCGGAGAGAAGTTCGTGTCCATGATCGACGAACGGTCCTGTCCGCGTCCCGAACCCGACGGCGCTGCCGATCGTCGCGGTGCGGCCGAGCGACGCGCCGATGCGCTGGAGTTGCTGTTGGATCAAGCCGCGATCGGCGCGGCGATGACCACCGCCGGCGCACCCCGCACCCAACTGATGGTGACCATCCCCGCCGACGGCGCTGATCCGGCACGGCTGCCGTGGATGGGGGCGGTCTCGGAGTCGACGACAAGACGGCTGTCGTGTGATGGTGGGGTGGCCGAGATCGTCCTCGACGACGAAGGCGTGCCGCTACAAATGGGCACCACGAAACGCCTGTTCCCGCACCATCTGCGGCAGGCGATCATCGTGCGCGATCGGTGTTGTGTGAAATGCGGTGCGCCAGCAGCGCATACGCAAGTTCACCACTTGGTCCATTGGGTCGATGGTGGTCCCACAGATCTGGACAACGGGTGCCTGTTGTGCCAACGCTGTCACACCCAGGTTCATCATCACGGCTGGCAGGTGGTGATGGGTCCCGACCGGCACCCGTGGTTGATCCCACCCGCCGACATCGACCCCCGACGCCTGCCCCGACCCGCTTACAACCGACGCACCATGCGACTCGACGACGCCCTCGTATAACTGCCCCGCGCAGACCAGACCCTCCGGCGTCGACACCCCGGCGCCACACGACCTTTGACAACTCCACAGTGTGAGGCGATCCCGGCGGGGTCAGTGCCCGGCAAAGGCCTCCGCGAGCCACCAGGCGCCGCCGTCGTCGGTGATCTTGGCGTCGATGACGAGAGGCCCGGAAGGTTCGGGTGAGGGCAGCGAGGCGACCCAGTCCCGTACCTCGTCGAGGTCGTCGAGGCCGGTGACCGTCACGCCCGTCGCGCCGTGTCCACGGGCGATCGCGGCGATGTCGACCTCAGGGAACGTCACCGTCGTCATGTCGGCGTCGCCGAAGTGGTGCACCTCGGCCCCGTAGGCGGAGTCGTTGTAGACGATCACGACCAGCGGCAGTGCCAGACGTACGGCGGTCTCCAGTTCGGCTATGGCCATGAGGAATCCGCCGTCGCCGGTGCCGAGGACCGGGACCCTGTCCGGTTGCGCGAACGCCGCGCCGATGGCCGTCCCGAGGCCCAGCCCGATCGACTGGAAGGCCTGAGTGAAACAGAAGCCGAACTCGTCTGGCACGGACAGATGCGTCGACGGATAACCCATGAAGTTGCCGGAGTCGATGGAGACGACGCGGTCGGCGGGCAAGATCTCGTCGAGCGCGATGGTCAGTGCCCTCGGATCGACCCGGCCGGCGGTCACCTCGCCGGTGACGGGGACGTCCTGCCACCTCGATGACACCGAGATCCGTTCCCTGACTTCCTCGGTGCGATAACCGGTGGGGCCGCCATCGGCCGCGAGGATCGTGTGCACATCCGTCGCCGTTGCACCGCAGTCGCCGACCACCCCGAGGTCGATCGGGCGATGCGCGCCGATGGCGTCGATGTCGACGTCGACCTGCACCACGGTCGTGTCCGTGCCGATGAGTCGGCCGTGCCGCATCGTCCACATGTTCAGGGCGCAACCCCATCCGACGATGAGGTCGGCGTCGGCGATCAGCTCGGCGGTGGTGGGGGAGGAGAAGCCGCCGGAGATGCCCAACGAGAACGGGTTTCCCGCGAACAGGCCGTTCGCGACCGCCGACGTCGCCACCAGCGCACCGGCGGCCTCGGCCAGGGCCGCGATTTCGGGACCGGCGGAGCGCGCCCCTCGGCCCGCGACGAAGACGGGACGCCGCGCACCGCGGATCGCATCGGCGAGGCGGGCCGCCGACCGGGTGTCGGGACGCGGCCGCGGCGGTTCGACGGAGAGCTCGACAGGTCCCTCGAAACCCGCTGCGGCGGCGGCGATGTCGATCGCGACGTGCAGAACGACCGTCCGGCGCTGGGTGACCGCGGTGCGGAAAGCGCGGGTCACATCCGCCACCACCGTGCCCGGTCCGTAGACGCGGTCGTTCACGGCGCCGACGCTCGCGGCGAGCGCCTCCTGGTCGATGCGGAAGTTCGACCGCAACGCCGACGCGGGTGCATCGGCGGTGAGCACGATCATCGGCGTGCGGCTCTTGGCGGCCTCGGCGATGCCGGTCATCGCGTTGGTGAGCCCACAGCCCTGGTGCACCGACAGCACGCCCACCCGTCCCGACATCCGCGCATAGGCGTCGGCCATGCTGGCCGCGCCGCCCTCGTGGCGGGCGGCGGTGAACGAGACACCGCCGGCCCGAAGGGCGTTGGTCAGCACGAAGTTCCCGCTGCCGACCACACCGAAGGCATGGCCGACGCCGAGATCGGCGAGAACGCGGCCCGCGACGTCGGCGACCGTCGGGCCGTAGCGGCCGGGTGCCGCCATCAACTCTCGACGATCGCCAGCACGCGCGACGGACTGCCCGTGCCGCCGACGATCGGCAACGGACTCACGACGATCACCGCGCCGGTCGGCGGGAGCGAGCCGAGGTTGCGCAGCGAGGTCAGCCCGTACTTGTCGTTGCCCAGGAAGTGGTAGTGCACCGGGAACGCGGGATCGAAACCGCCCGCGAGACCTGCGTCGACGCCGACGGTCTCGACGCCGAGGCCGGTGATCTCGCGCTCGGTGGCCAGCCACTGCGCGCACTGCACCGACACCCCGGGGGTGTGCGACCCGGTGTCGTCGGCGTTGAGGAACTCGGCTTCGGAGCCGCCCCGCGACTCCCAACCGGTCCGCAACAGCAACCAGGTGCCGGCGGTGAGGCGACCGTGTTCGGTCTCCCAGGCCTCGACCTCGGCGACGCTCAGGAGATGATCCGGCTCGTCGGCGACCTCATCGGTCAGGTCGAGGACGGCCGCCGGGCCGATCAGCCGTTGCACCGGGATCTGCGAGACGTCGTCCCCGTCGCGTCCGCTGATCCAGTGGATCGGTGCGTCGAGATGGGTGCCGATGTGCTCGCCGGTGTGAATGTTGTTGTGCCGCCAGTACGGTCCCGGCTCGTTGTAGGCGCTCACCTCTTCGAGTCTGAAGTCGATCAGGTTCGCGAACGGGGCGGGCAGTCGCAGCGCGGGCGTCGCCGCACTGAGCGGGGTCGTCAGGTCGATGACTCGCAGGGAGCCATCGGCCAGACCGGCGACAAAGCTGGCCAACCGGTCGGACGTCGTGGAGTCGGCCACTACTTGCGCGCTCCGCGCCAGTTCATGCCCCAGCCGTACGCCTCGTCGACCTTGTCCTGTGCCCCGCGGATGTAGCGCACCTCGCGGTTGAGAACCAGCTCGCCACCACGGTTCTCGAACAAGGCGATCGCGCACGAGAGCGCCGACTGATCCGCTTCGTCGAGCCGGACCTCGATCTCCGGGCCGTTGGCCGGGAACAGGGTGACGACGCCGTTGGCGCCGGCCCAGTTCGGGGTGCCCTCGTAGATGTAGGCGAAGATCAGGATCCGGCGGATCCGGTCGGTCGCGGAGAGGTCGATGTACATGTTCTCGCCGCCGGAACCCGACCGGTCGTCGCCGTCGAGGTAGATGATCGGTTGTCCGTCACGGGGCGCCCGGAACGAGTTGCCCAGGGCCTGCACGATGCCCTTGCTCCCGTCGGTGAACTCCCACAGGCAGGCGAGGTCGAGGTCGATACCCTGCGCCTTGCGGAAGAGCCCGCCGCCCTTGGAGTTCGACGTCCAGCTCAGATTGACACGCACCTGACCGGAGGTCGCACCCTGCTTGCTCAGCGAGATGCTCGGCGCCGACTTCGTGAGGGTGATCTTCGACAGCGAGACCGGCGGCGCGGGCGGCTGCTGACCGTAGCCCGCGGGGGTGGGCGGTTGCTGGCCGTAACCCGCGGGAGCGGCCGGGGGTTGGGCGGGCGGCTGCGGCGGCTGGGCCTTCGGACGCTTCGTGTAGTCGATCCCCATCTCGGTTCCTCATCTCGTCGTGGTGACATCGTCGTCGGGTGCGATGATCGGACGGCGAACACACACTCGCCGCAGGTGTTGGCGCCCAGCGTAGTGGACCATCGTCAGCGGCCGGTGTCCGTTGCCGGGGCGTGAGCCCGCGCGGACGGACCGAAACTCGATGCGACGTCGAGCTGCCCCTGCGGATTCCGGCGGCAGCTGGCCACGGCGACATGGCACGGACGTGGGACGTTCGCGGGGATCGGGTAGCCGTCGTCGATCTGGTACCGGGTGTTGGTGATCTTCGACGCGACCGCCGCCGGGTCGGCGGGGTGTTCCGGAGCGGCATCCGCCCGAATGACCACCATCGCTTCGGTGACACCGGCCGGCCACTCGAAGCGCACGGTGTCGGCGTCGACGCGGACCGCGGTGATCGGCGGCGGGTCATCCGGATGGGGGGTCGCCGGCGGCTGCGGCGCTGTGGTCGCCGGAGCGGGGGCGGCCGGGACGGGGGTGGCGTCGGAGCGGGCGGGGGCGGACTGGCTTCCGGCCAGCACGGCGGTGACCTCGTACACCGGCGGCACCGGGTCGGGCCGACTGCCGTCGGAGAGTTCGGTCCCTGCGGTGCGGCCGAGCGTCCGGGTCGACCCGTCGAACCCGATGCGCACGACGCGGTAGGTCACCGACTCCGTCGCGGACGGATCCCAGGAGACGGTGATCGCACCACTCTCGGCGACGAACCGGACGTTGCGCGGCGGCTCCACGGTCAGCACCGTTGCCGCCGAGTTGAGGCCCTCGTGATCGGTGATCCGACGTCGCATCACGGCAGCGGCGGTGAGGCTCGCCGGGTTGCTCGCGGATGCCGACCGCGCGATCTCGCCCGCCTGGGCGACGATGTCTCGCGACGCCTCGAGGCGGGCCTGGAGCGACCCGCCCGAGTCGGGAAGACGGTCGATGTCCCGGGCTCGCCGGAACACGTCCTCCAGCAGTTCGAGCGCCGCGACGTGGCGCATCTCGTCCGCGAGGTCCCGAGCCCGGCGGGAGTCCGCCACCGCCTGCGCGATGACCCGTTCGACCTCGTCGGCGACCGCCGCGATCTGCCGGAGCGCAGCGGCATCGTCGCCGGCTCCGGCACGCGCATCGGCGATGGCCGCACGCGCCCGGACGGGCAGGCCGTCGCGCAGGGCAGCGCGGGCGGCGCGGAGATCGTTCTCCCACAGCCGCTTCGGCGGGGGGACCTCGACAGGCTCGGCCGGCGGCGTGGGTGGCTCGGCCGACGGCGGGGGTGACTCGGCCGACGGCGGGGGGCCGGCCGGTGGGCTCACGGCTGCTCCGAATTCGGCGGCGAGTCCGGCGATCACGGTGCGCGCATCGCGTGTGCCGAGTCCGCGGGTGCGGGCCTCGTCGAGCAGGAACTCATGGTCCTGCGCACCCAGTTCGTCCTCGACCAGGACCGCGGCCCGGACCCGTGGTCGGAGATGGTCGGTCACGGCGTCAACGACCGATTGCCGATACTCCTGCGCCAGCACGGGATCGGAGAGCAGGACGTCGTGGACGTGGACCAGCAGCTCGTCGAGGACCGCGCGGAAGCGGCCGGCGGCGAGCTCACGGGCTCGTTCGTTGAGCGCGACGGCCCGCGACTCGATGACGCCGCGATCGGCGGCGGCGTCGGTGTCGAGGTGTAGCAGGGTCAGGAGCGTCGGGGTGGGATCGCCGTCGCGGAGTCGGTCGAACTCGGCGAGCAGGTCGGCGATCTGACCGCGTTGCTGCGCCGACAAGGACACCCGCGGCGGCGCGGGTTCGGCCGACGCGGGCGGGGCGTCGTCGACGATGCGATGACGCCGCAGTCGGGTGTCGATCTCGGCCGGATCGAGGCCGCCCATGGCGCCGATCTCGTCGAGCCCGGCGCGCTTGGATCTCGGGATTCCGCCGTAGCGCTCGTTGAGCCGCGCGATCGCGTTGTCGAGGAGTTCGAATCGCTGCTGATCGCGCAGTTCGCGTCGGGTGCTCACCGCACGAGCCTCGGCGATCCGACCGGTCTTGTGCCGCAACGGCGCCGACCGCTCGTCGTGTTCGGCAACCAACCGGGCCACCAGGATGCGGTACTTCGGGTGGTCGCGTTGCTTCTGCCAGAAGGCCCACACCTCGTCGAGTCGGGCGGCCACCGCGGCGTCGTCGAGTCGCTCGGCCTCCTCGATCGGGAGGTCATACAGTTCGAACGAATCCGATTCGCTCGGGCCTCCGCGCTTCTCGACCGCGGCGAGCACACGTTTGCGATAGTCGTTGCCGACAAACGGTTCCATCAGGTCTCTCTCCTCCGGCGGAGGCCGTCAGTGGTCGCGGCGCCGGGAGCGGTGGACCTGATCGAGTTCGCGCTCGACCTCCGATTTCGACAGCGAGGCACCGGTTTTGGCCGACAATGTGAGCGGAATCTGCGCATCGACGTGGAAAGCGGTGACGTGCAGGACGCCGTCGAAGGCCATCTCGAAGGTCACCGACACCTCGCTGCCCTCGTCGTATCCGGGCGGGATGTCGGTGATCGCTCCTTCGATGAGGACCTTGGCGTCCTCCGGTCGCGGGGAGGCGGCCTGCCCCTGCTGTTCCAGCACGACCAGCTCGATGCGGGACTGGTCGCGTCGCATGGTCCCGAACGACCGTCGCACCCGGATCGGGAGCGTCGAATTCCGCTGGACCAGCCAGCTGGCCTCCAGTTCGCCGTTGTGGCCGTTGACCGCCAGCACCCCGAAACCGCGGGAGACCACTGTGTCCACGACGACCTCGAGCATGCGGCGGACACTGCTGACGGGCAGCGCGAACGCGTGGGCGACCCGGGTGCAGGACTCGTCGAGGTCGGCCGGTGCGACGCCGTCGAGACCGCGGTCCTCGCGCAGGCGTCCGCGGGTCGTGAGGTCGGCGCGGACGAGTCGTTCGATCTCCAGCTTCTCGCCGTAGATCGCTGCCCCGCGGGCGACAGCGAGGTCGGGGTCGTTCAGTTCCGGTGTCGTGCCCAGTGCGGCGGCGAGTTCCCGCGCGACCATCGGCATCCGCGACGAACCGCCGACCAGCAGGACACGGTCGACGGCTGACACGCCTCGGCGTTCGGCGGCGGCCAGGCATGACCGGGTGAGTTCGACGGTCCGGGCCAGCAGCGGACGGGTGAGTTCCTCGAGTTCGGCCCGGGTGAGCGTGATGACCGACCGGGCGCCGTCGTGGGCGACGATGACCGAGGTCGAATCCGACTCGGTCAGTTCGTGTTTGGCGCGCTCCGCGGCGAGGATGAGCGACTGCGAGCCGGCCGAGTCGTCGAGCGGGTCCTCGGCGTCGGGGTGTTCGGCGCAGAACGTGCGCGAGAGGTGCAGCGCCAACCGCTCGTCCCAGTCGGCACCGCCGAGCTGGTGATCGCCGTCGACGGCGAGCACGGTGATCCGGCGGTCGGCGAGTTCGATGACCGTCGCATCGAAGGTCCCGCCGCCGAGGTCGTAGACCAGGACCGTCTCGTCGGGTGTGCCCTTGGCCAGCGGGTCGGTCAGGCGGCTGAAGCCGTAGGACAGAGCGGCGGCGATCGGCTCGGACAGGACCCCCGCGACCTCGAGGCCGGCGTACGTGCCGGCCTGGATCGTCGCGCGCCGCTCCTCGTCGCCGAAATAGGCGGGCACCGTGATCACGGCGCGCTCGACCTGCTCGCCGGCGAACGCGGCGTCGGAGATCAGCGACTTGAGGATGAGTGCCGAGATCGCCGGCGCCGACCACGTCTGGCCGTGCGCGACGAAACGCCACTGGGCATCGCCCATCCGCCGCTTCACCAGGCTGCAGACGTTCTCCGGGTCGAGCCTGGCCTGCCGGCGGGCCCCCTCGCCGACGACGTGATCCGTCGGCGACGTCAGCAACACCGTCGACGGGGTGGTCGGTGCGCCGGTCAGTCCGACGATCACCTCCGGGCGGCCGTTGGCGTCGATCTTCGCCAGCGCCGAGTTGGTGGTTCCGAGGTCGATCCCGATTACGCCCACGACCGGGGATGCTAGCAGCGCAGACGGTCTCGCCGGTGCCGGACGATCGGCCGGTGGAGTTGATTACGCTGGCGGAATGACGTCTCCGGAGGGTGATGTGCCCGAGCGAATCGACGGGCTCGCGCAGTTGGGCGAGCAGGTGTCCGACCTCGCCCTCGTGGTTGCGCGGCAGACCAGGACGATCGAGCGGCTCGTCGACGCCGCCAGATCCCCGGCCGCCGCGGCCGGGGCGGACACCGCCCTGCTGGTCGACCTCTTCGCACTCCACACCGACGCGGCGACGTGTGCGGTCTCGGCGTCGGAGGCCGACCGGCCGGCGTTCGAGCTGCTGCGCGCCGGACTGGAACGCCTCATCGTCGGCCGCGGGGGAGCGGTCGTCGCACCGCCGGCCGGGACCGACTTCGATGCCCGCACCATGGAGGCGGTCGACGTCCATCCGACCGACGACACCTCCGCGGACCGCACCGTCGCCGAGCTGCTCCGTCCCGGGCTGGTCGTCGGCGAGCGCTCGGTCCGGCCGGCGGCAGTGGTGGTCTTCCGGAGCGGTCAGTCCTCGGGAGACAGTGTCCGCCAGAGGAACTCGTAGGCCAGGGCCGATTTGAACGCGGCCTGCTTGTTGTCCGCCGCGCCGCCGTGGCCGCCCTCGATGTTCTCGTAGTACTGCACGTCGTGACCGGTTTCCTCCAGGCGGGCAACGAGTTTGCGCGCGTGACCGGGGTGGACGCGATCGTCGCGGGTCGACGTCGTGACCAGGATGGGCGGGTATGTCGCGTCCGCGTCGACGTTCTGATAGGGCGAGAACGGCTTCATGAACTCCCACTGTTCGGGGTCGTCGGGGTCGCCGTACTCGGCCATCCACGACGCCCCGGCCAGCAGGAGGTGGTAGCGCTTCATGTCGATGAGCGGGACCTGGCAGACCAGAGCGCCGAACAGCTCGGGATAGCGCGTCAGCATCACTCCCATGAGCAACCCGCCGTTGGAACCGCCCTGGGCGCCCAGCTGTGACGCAGTGGTGAGTCCGGTGTCGACGAGGGCACGCGCGACGGCGGCGAAATCCTCGTACACCTTGTGCCGTCCCGCTTTCTGCGCCTGGGTGTGCCACGACGGGCCGTATTCGCCGCCGCCCCGGATGTTGGCGATGACGTAGATCCCGCCGCGCTCGATCCAGCTCTGCCCGGCGATCGCGAGATAGCTCGGGGTGAGGGCGTTCTCGAATCCGCCGTAGCCGTAGAGCAGCGTCGGTCCCTGGGACACGTCGCGCCGACGCACCACGAAGTACGGCACCTGCGTGCCGTCGTCGGACGTCGCGAAGTGCTGCTCGGCGGTCACCGCGTCGGAGTCGAAGAACGCGGGGCTGTGTTTGATGACCTCCGGAGCCCGGCCGCTCTGGCCGTGGAGCAGACTCGGCGGATCGGTGAACGACGTCGCCGACCAGAACACCTCGTCGCTCTCGTCGGGATCGGTGTCGAGGACCGAGACCGTGGCGAGGTCGGGCAGACCCGGCATGTCCACGGCCTGCCAGGTGCCGAGTTCGAGTACCTCGACCCGGGTGTGCACGTCATGCAGCTTCACGATGATGAGATGCGTACGCGTGTAGGCGTAGTCGACGAGGCTCGTGTGCGCATCGGGCGCGAAGAGCACGGCCGCGTCGCGGTCGCCCGCCCGGTAGGCCTCGTAGTCGAAGGCCAGCAGTGTGCCCGGTGCGTGCGCGGTGCCGTCGATCTCCCACTCCGATCGCGTGAGCACCAGCAGCCAGTTCATCCGGACCCCGGCGTGCGCGTCGGTGGGCACGTCGAGCAACTCGGGGCGGCCGTCGCGCAGTTCGTAGTCGAGTGAGTTGAAGAAGTCGGTGGCGCGACCGACGAAGTGGCGTTCGAATCCCGGTGTGCTGTCGTAGCTCGCCCGCACCGACACGTCCCCGGTCTCGCCCGCGAAGACCGTCACGGCATCCGACAGCGGGGTGCCGCGCGTCCAGCGCTTGACGATGCGGGGGTAGCCGGAGTCGGTCAGCGAGCTCAGCCCGTCCGGTTGCACGCCGAAATCCGTTCCGACGTAGACGGTGTCACGATCGATCCACCCGACGTCGGATTTGTTCTCCGCCAGCTCGAAGCCGTCGGCGACCCAGGTGCGCGACGGGATGTCGAACTCACGGACCACGGAGGCGTCGGCGCCGCCGCGCGAGAGGGAGATCAGCGCGCGCTCGTACTCGGGGCGCAGTACGGAGGCGCCGGCCCACACCCAGTTCTCGTCCTCGGCGCGTGCGAGTTCGTCGACGTCGATGAGGACATCCCAGTCGGGGGTGTCGGTCACGTAGGAGTCGTACGTCGTACGACGCCAGAGACCACGCGGGTTGGTCGCGTCGCGCCAGAAGTTGTACAGGTACTCCCCGCGGCGACGCGCGTAGGGGATGCGGTCGTCGGTGTCCAGGGCGGCAAGCGTTGCGGCCTCCAACTCGCGGAAGCGTTCCGACGACGTCAGCGCCGCCACCGTGGGCTCGTTGTGCGCGCGCACCCAGGACAGCGCGTCGTCGCCGGTGACGTCCTCCAGCCACAGGTACGGGTCGGTGTCGGACGTGGGGGCGTCGTAGCCGTGCTCGGTCATGGCGTCCAAACTACGCGGGCGGCCGTCGCGACCGTGCTCCGCGCAGGAGCGCTCACGGTGTCGGCCCCGGCAAAACGCCCACTACAGGTTGTCCGCGCGGGGTATCGTGACGCAGCGACGTCGAGGAGACCCCCATGGCCACTGCCCATTCCGTTCCCGCCCGCTGTCCCGGCCATGAACCCCCACGGACGTCGCGATGGGCCCGCCTCTCGATGGCCACCTGTTCCGTCGTCGCCGTGGTTGCGCTCGTCGCGGCTTGCGACAGCGGGTCGTCGGGCACCGGGGCGCCACCGTCTGCATCGGAGTCTCTGGAGAACCCGAATGCCGTCGCCGCCGAACCGCTGCCGGCCGATGCGGTCGACAAGGCGGTCGGGCAACTCGACGACCTGGTCAACTCGATGATGGAGTCGACCAAGATCCCGGGTGTGGCCGTGGCGGTCGTGTCCGGTGGGGAGACCAAGTACGCCAAGGGGTTCGGCGTCAAGGACATCACGACCGGTGAGGCCGTCGACCCGAACACCGTCTTCCAGCTGGCGTCGGTGTCGAAGTCGGTGGGATCGACGGTGGTCGCGGCCGCCGTCACCGACAAGACGGTGACGTGGGAGATGCCGATCGTGGAATCGCTGCCGTGGTTCGCGCTCGCCGAACCGTACGTCACGCGCACCGTGACCGTCGGCGACATGTACTCGCACCGATCCGGTCTGCCGGACCACGCGGGCGACAAACTGGAGGACATGGGGTACTCGCAGCAGGAGATCATGCAGCGCATGCGCTTCATGCCGCTCGACCCGTTCCGGATCAGCTACGCCTACACCAACTTCGGGGTGACGACCGGTGGCGAGGCGGTGGCGGTGAAGGCCGGGACGGACTGGGCGACGCTGTCGCAGGACCTCATCTACGGTCCGCTGGGCATGACCAGCACCAGCTCCCGCTACGTCGACTTCGAGCGCCGGGCCGACCGCGCGGTGGGGCACATCAAGGAAGACGACAAGTGGGTCAAGACCCCGATCCCGCGCGATCCCGATGCGCAGTCACCCGCCGGCGGTGTGAGCTCGAACGTCAACGACATGGCGACCTGGCTGAAGATGGTGCTGGCGCAGGGCAAGCACAACGGCCAGGAGGTCGTGGCCCCCGACGCGCTGCTCCCGGCCCTCTCACCGCAGATCGTGTCGAGCCCGCCCCAGACGCCGGACAATCGCGCCGGATCGTACGGCTACGGTTTCAACGTCGGGGTGACCGAGGACGCCCGGACGCAGTTCAACCATGCCGGCGCGTTCGCGTCGGGCGCCGGCACGGTGTTCTCGATCCTGCCGTCGGCCGACACCGCGATCGTCGTCCTGTCCAACGCCGCGCCCCTCGGTGCGGTGGACTCGATCGCCGCCGAGTTCATGGACCTCGTGCAGTTCGGCGAGATCCGCAACGACTGGCGCGACCTCTACGCCAAGGCGTATGCGCCCCTGAGCGTGCCGAGCGGCGAACTCGTCGGCAAGGAACCGCCGTCGAATCCCGCACCGTCGCAACCACTGCCGTCGTATGTGGGTACCTACGCCAACGCGGTGTACGGACCGGTGGAGGTCGTCGAACGCGACGGGAAGCTCGTCCTGGAGATGGGGCCGGGCGGCGTCCGTAAGCACGAACTCACTCACTGGGACGGCAACACCTTCACCTTCACCCTGCTCAACGAGAACGCCGAACCTGGCTCGATCTCGCAGGTCACGTTCGACGGCCCGCGTATGACGATCGAGTACTACGACGACGAGGAGAGCAACGGCGAGTTCATCCGGCGCTGACGGTCAGCGGCCCGTCCGGCCGTCGACGCCCTCGCGGATGATGTCGAGATGGCCGGCGTGACGGGCGGTCTCCTCGATCATGTGGGTCAACGCCCACCGCATCGACGGGGAGGAGCGACGTCCGCTCGCCCTGGGCGCCGCCTCGGCGAGATCGGTGTAGGCGTCGATGACCTCGCCCGCCTCGGACACCGCGCGGCGGTATGCCGCCTGCACCGATGCCACGGTCTCGTCGTCGGGGCAGGTGAACGTCGCCTGCCAGTCGTCCGCGTCCTCGCCCAGGAAGAAGAACCGTTCGACGAACGTCAGGTGGCGGACCACCCCCAACAGGCTGGTGCCCGACGGCACCGCGGCCGCACGGGCGTCGACCTCGGAGACGCCGTCGAGTTTGGCCACCGCGGAGGCGCGCAGATAGTCGAGGAAACCGACCAGCACCTCCTTCTCCGAACCGCCGGTCGCCGGTGGCGGGGTGTCCTTGCGACGGCGGGGAGGCATGGCCCCCACCCTAATGGTGGGCGGCCACCGGGTCGGGGACCTCGCCGGTCCGGACCGGGCATCGGGTGTGGGAGTAGATCGTCGGCATGCAGAGATTGCAGTGGACGCACTTCGACGTCGTCGACGGGTCGGCGGCGAGGCGCAGCGGTAGGTCGGGTTCACGCAGGAGCGCGCGCCCCATGGCCATGAAGTCGAAGCCCTCGGCGAGCGCGAGGTCCATCGAGGCGCGATCGGTGACGCCGCCCAGGAGGATGAGCGGCAGGTCGACGGCCTTGCGGAGTTCGCGCGCGAGAGGCAGCAGATAGGCGTCGTGATAGCGGTAGTGCTTGAGGAAGACCGGTGCGAAGGCCTTCAGTCCGTACTTCATGACACCGGAGAACGCATCGGCGAACTCTTTGCGGGGTGCCTCGCCGTGGAAGAGGTACATCGGGTTGAGCAGTGAACTTCCCGCGGTGGGTTCGATGGCGTCGAGGTGGCCGTCGGATTCCAGCAGCTGTGCCACCTGGCATGCCTCGTCGACGTTGAAGCCACTCAGCCTCGCCCGGCCCCGGGCGCGCGCCGCGGGGGAGCGCTCGAGGTCGACCCGGCCGACGCCGTCGAAGAGGTTGAGCTTCACCCAGATCGCAGTCTCGTCCCCGACCTCGTCGCGCACGCTCTCGACCACCTCACGGGCGAGGCGGGCGCGGTTGACGAGGCTCCCGCCGTAGGCGTCACGACGCCGGTTCAGCAGCGGGGACAGGAAGCTGGAGATGAGATAGTTGTGGCCGCAGTGGATCTCGAGTCCGTCGAAGCCGGAGTCCACCGCAAGCCGTGCGGCCCGGCGGAACGTGGTCCGCAGGTCGGCGATGTCGTCGACGCTGATCGCACGGGTCACCGACATCCCCATCGGCGCGGGTATCCGTGACGGTCCCAGGGAGGCGGCCCGGTTCGACGCCGAGTTCGCGACCGCGCCCGCGTGCCCCAGTTGGGCCGCCGCAAGTGCGCCCTCGGCGTGGATGGCGTCGGTGAGTCTCCGCAATCCGGGAACCGCCTCGGGGCGCATCCAGATCTGGTGGCGGTCGGTGCGGCCCTCAGGTGAGATCGCGCAGTAGGCGACCGTGCTCATGGCCACCCCGCCGGCGGCGACCTCGCGATGGAACTCGATGAGTTCGTCGGTCACCAGGGCGTCGGGCGTCATCCCCTCGAAGGTGGCGCATTTGATCAGGCGGTTCCGCAGGTGCAGCGGTCCCAGCCGGGCGGGGCTGAACGGTCCGGTGGTGGGGCTGTCCACAACGGTTCCTCTCACTCGTGTCTCACGTGGCGGGTGCGGTCAGTCCGGCGGTGACGAAGCCGGCCAGGGCCGTCACCGCGGCGGGGCTCGAGGTCTCGGTGCCCCCGAACCGCAGGAGGATCAACTGGAAGGCGAGTGCCCAGCGTCGGCGCGCCTCGCTCGCGGTCAGGCCGGGGACGGCCTCGGCGAGCATGTCGGCGAACGGATCGAGATCGAACCAGCGCGACGTCCAGCTCGCGGTGGGATGGGCGAACACAAACCGTGCGAGCAGCTGTAGGTGCAGATGTCCGGTCGGGTCGGACTGCAGGTCGACGAAGGGGGCCACCACAACGTCGACGACATGCGCGATCGGCGTACCGGCCGGGTCGAGGGAGGCCAGCGGGTCGGCCCACAGCGGACCCAGGCGAGACTCCAGGAGCGCGATGGTGAGGTCGTCCTTGGTGCCGAAGTGATAGTGCACCGCCGCCGGGTTCGCCTCGGCGGCCGCGCAGATCGCCCGGACGGACACCTTGTCGTATCCCTCGGCGAGAAAGAGACGTTCGGCGACGGCCAGCAGGGCGTCGCGGGTGGGCAGCGACGTCGAATCGCGGCGCTCACCGCGTCCGGCGCGCGTGGTCTGGGTCACACGTCGAGGAAAGCACAGTTCAGTCGATGTTTCAATCAATGATTGAATACGTAAGTTGCTACCGGCGAGTAGTGGGACACTCTGCGGCGACGGTCGGGCGCGACGTAGGCTGGCAGTCGTGGCTGAACACTTTCAAACAGTTGTATTGGGTGCAGGTCCAGGTGGGTACGTAGCCGCGATCCGGTCGGCTCAACTGGGCATGAAAACCGCCGTCATCGAGGAGAAGTACTGGGGCGGTGTGTGTCTGAACGTCGGATGTATCCCGTCCAAGGCTCTGCTGCGCAATGCGGAGCTCGCACACATCTTCAACCATCAGGCCAAGACCTTCGGCATGAGTGGGGACGTGTCCTTCGACTTCGGCGCGGCATTCGACCGCAGCCGCAAGGTCTCGGACGGCATCGTCAAGGGCGTCCACTACCTGATGAAGAAGAACAAGATCACCGAGATCGACGGTTACGGGGTGTTCACCGACGCCAAGACCATCAAGGTGGGCGATCGGGAGATCACGTTCGACAACGTCATCATCGACACCGGGTCGACCGTCAAGCTGCTCCCCGGCGTCGAACTGTCGGAGAACGTGGTCACCTACGAAGAGCAGATCCTGACCCGTGAGCTGCCCGAGTCCATCGTCATCGTCGGTGCGGGCGCCATCGGTATGGAGTTCGGTTACGTCATGGCCAACTACGGCGTCGACGTCACGATCGTCGAGTTCCTCGATCGCGTGCTCCCCAACGAGGACGCCGACTCCTCGAAGGCCCTCGCCAAGGAGTACAAGAAGCTCGGCATCAAGCTGCTGACCTCCACCCGGGTCCAGAAGGTGACCGACAACGGTGACAGCGTCACCGTCGCCTACACCGACGCCAAGGACAAAGAGGGTGAGCTCACCGTCGACAAGGTCCTGATGTCCGTCGGATTCGCCCCGCGCGTCGAGGGCTTCGGCCTCGACAAGACCGGTGTCCAGCTCACCGACCGCGGCGCCATCGCGATCGACGACTACATGCGCACCAACGTCGACGGCATCTACGCGATCGGCGACGTCACCGCCAAACTGCAGCTCGCGCACGTCGCCGAGGCACAGGGCGTGGTGGCCGCCGAGACCATCGCCGGCGTCGAGACCATGACCCTCGGTGACTACCGGTTCATGCCGCGCGCCACCTTCTGTCAGCCGCAGGTCGCATCGTTCGGCCTCACCGAGGCGCAGGCCAAGGACGAGGGTTACAACGTCAAGGCGACCACGTTCCCGTTCTCGGCCAACGGCAAGGCCCAGGGGCTCGGCGAGACCGCGGGCTTCGCCAAGCTCGTCACCAATGCCGACACCGACGAACTGCTCGGCGGACACCTGGTGGGCGACAACGTCTCCGAGATGCTCCCGGAGATGACGCTGGCCCACAAGTGGGATCTCACGGCCAAGGAGTTGGCGCGGAACGTGCACACGCACCCGACCATGTCGGAAGCACTGCAGGAGACGTTCCACGGCGCTCTCGGGCACATGATCAACCTGTAGACGTGTGAGTGCAGACGAGCGGGTCCGGGAGTGGACGCTCCCGTGGCCGCTCGATTTGCGGGCCACGGTCGGCCTGCACCGGCGCGGGGCGGGCGACCCGGCGTTCGTCTACGCCAGGGACGGTTCGGTCTGGCGGGCGGTGCACACCCCCGACGGACCGGGCACCCTGACGATCGCCGTGCGGTCCGGCGTCGTCGTCGGTCGCGCATGGGGTCCCGGCGCGGACTGGTTGCTCGACCAGATGCCGGATTTCCTCGGTGCGCGTGACGATCCCGACGCCCTCGTCCCCCGCGATCCCGTTGTGCGAGAACTGGTGCGCCGCGCCGAGGGCCTGCGACTCTCACGCACCGACCGGGTCTGGGAGGCGCTCGTCCCGGCGATCCTGGAACAGAAGGTCGTCGGCGCGGAGGCGTTCCGTGCCTGGCGATATCTGTTGCGCCGCTTCGGCTCTCCCGCGCCCGGACCGGTCCCGGAGACAATGCGTGTGCCGCCCGCCCGGCAGGATTGGGTGCGCATCCCGAGCTGGGAGTGGCACCGCAGCGGCATCGAACCGGTCCGCATGCGGACCATTCGCGGCGCCACCACCATCGACGTCGAACGTCATGCGCGGAAGCTCACCGTGCTCCGCGGTGTCGGCCAGTGGACCGAGGCCGAGACGCTGTCGCGGTCACTCGGCGACCCCGACGTGGTCAACGTCGGCGACTACCACATCCCGAAACTGGTGGGACTCACGTTGATCGGCGAGGCCGTCGACGACGCGGGCATGCTCGAACTACTCGAACCCTATGCGGGGCAACGGCAACGAATCATCAGGCTGGTCGCGCGGCGGGGCGTCCGGCCCGAACGGCGGGGGCCGCGGATGACGGTCCGCGACTACCGGGAGTTCTGAGGCGCCTCGGGCCGTCTACGACGCCGACTTGCGCGCCAGCACGAACTGCCCCTGGCCAGTGATCGTCTGCTCGACGTCGTCCAGGCCGGCGCGTCGGAGGCGTTCGACGATCTCGTGGTCGTCGAAGATCCGGTACCCGCTCGCCCCGGCGAGCGGCCGGACGCCCGGGAACGAGGTGAGCGGCGTCGTCACCGAGGTGAAGACCACGATCTCGCCACCTGGTGCGGTCACCCGCACCAGCTCGTCGACGACCGGTAGCGGGTCGGGGATCAGATAGAGCGCCGCCAGGCAGGTCACCACGTCGAAGGTGTTGTCGGCGAACGGCAATGCGTGGGCATCACCCCGCAGGAACGCGGCCCGCCCCACCGCGTTGGTCTGCGCGGCCCGCGCCAGCATCGGCGCGGAGAAGTCGATGCCGATGCAGCGACCGTCGCCGGTGAGTCCGTCGGCGATCTCGCGTGTGTAATTGCCGGGGCCGCAGGCGACATCGAGGACCAACCGGTCACCGGGGCGGGCGAGGTAGGCGCGTAGTGCGCGGTCGAAGTCGGCGGTGGAACGGCCACCGAGGCTGAAGAGCCGGGTGAAGGTCGGCCGCCACATGTGTTCGTAGATCTCGGCGAAGTACTCGTTGCGCATCAGTCGCTGCGCGATCGACTCCATCTCAGGACCGGGTGTCGCGCTGGACGCGCAGCGTGTGGATGGTGGTCGCGAGGCTGTCGTATTGACCGACGAGCAGGGTGAACCCGATGAGTTTGCGCTCGTCGAGGTGCCGGGACAGCGCCTGCCATGCGATGTCGGAGACGTCCTTGGTCTCGACGAGTTCGTCGACGGCCCGCAGGATCGCCCGTTCACGATCACCCCACCCGGCGTCGGGACCCGCCAGGATCCGGTCGAACTCGTCGGCGGTGATCCCGGCGCGTCGTCCGAGGCGCCGGTGATGGTCGAGTTCGTAGTCGCAATGTCGCAGGTGGGCCACCCGGATGATCACCATCTCGGAGTCCTTGCGCGACAACACGCCGAATGGCATGAGGCGACTGCTGAAGTGGAGCCAGCCGCGGAACAACCCCTTCGCGCGCCCGAGGGTGGAGAAGATGTGCGCGTCGTCGACACCCATGACGCGTGCAGCCCCCCGCGCGAAGACGAAATTGACCGGCCCGAGCTCCCGGAAACCACCCGGTGCAACGCGAGGTGTGCCCATGGGCCCACGGTAGACTACGCGGACTATGACGCACACCACACGGACGTTCACCAGTGTCGACGAACTGAAGGCCGCGATCGGCGAGGACCTCGGCTCGGGCGAGTGGCTCGAGATCACCCAGGAACGAGTCGACGCCTTCGCCGATGCGACCGGCGATCACCAGTGGATTCACGTCGACCCCGAGCGTGCGAAGTCCGGTCCGTTCGGGACGACCATCGCCCACGGGTACCTGACGGTGTCGCTGCTGCCGATGATCGCGGGGAAGATCTTCACCGTCGAGGGCCCCAAGCTGGTCCTGAACTACGGCATGAACAAGCTGCGCTTCCCGAATCCGGTGAAGGTCGGCGCCCGCATCCGCTCGAACGCGGTGATCACCTCGATCGAGGAGACCCCCAAGGGCGTGAACATGGTCGTCACCAACACCGTCGAGATCGAGGGCGAGGCGAAGCCCGCGTGCGTCGCCGAGAACCTTCGCGTCCTCGTCTTCTGACCAGGGCGGCTCCTCGACGCTCAGCGGCGGCACTCGTCGACGGCCGGTTCGCCGCGTAGCCGGCGGTCGAGCCAGTCGAGGGCGACGGGGAAGCCGAGCAGCGCCGCGCTGACGTGTTCACCGAAAACCTCGCGGTAGGCCATGACCGCACCGAGGGCGCACTGTTCGCGGTAGAGGGCGCGGGCGCCGGCCGCGGGTATCCACCACTCGTGGGTCCCGTGGTAGATCAGCAGCGGGATCACCGAGGCGCGGTCGGCCATCGCGGTCAGCCGATAGATCCGCTCGGCGGTCGGCGACCGGAACGGGTCGGGATCACTCGAGAGCAACTGCATCGGCAGGAAGGTGCCACCGGCCACCGCCTCGGGGATCACGCACACGTTCTTCAACGGCGACGACGCGAGCCAACGCGCGGGCCGGTTCGCGAGGGCCAGGATCTCCGGGCGCTCGCGCGCGATGCCGACGGTGGCCGCGTGGAACAGGCCGGTCGCGAGGTTCGCGTTCATGCTCCCGACCAGCATGCGGAAGTCGGCCGGGACGCCGCCGAGAGCCGCGCCGACGACACGGTCGGTGAGCTCGGGTGCGTACTCGCCCAGTAGTTTCGCCGCTCCGTGGGTGGCGATGGCACCGCCCGAGTATCCGGTCATGGCGATCCGACTGCGGCGCAACAACTCCGGGCGCGTGCGGAGGGCCGCGCGGACGGCGTCGAGGATCACGTGCCCGGCGAGTACCGGCTCCGCGTAGGCCATCCGGGGTCCCTGGTGGTCGGGCACGAGCACCGCATAGCCCTCTTGCAGCGCCAGCTGGGTCGTCGGCGGGATCAGGTCGGTGACGCCCGTCGCGATGGAAAACCCATGCGCGAGTGTGTGTCCCGGTGTGCAGGCGGCGCCGAGTGAGTCGATCGGCAGGTTGTTCACGAGCATCGGCGTCGGTGCTCTGGCCGTTCGACGCGGGACCAGCAGGGTCGCGGTGCCGAAGATCGGCGCCCCGACGGCATCGGTGCTGCGGAACTTGATCAGCGTCGCCGATCGGAGCGGTACCGTCACCACCGGCCCGGCGGCGGCGGTGACGTCGCGGGTGGCGATCACGTCTCCCGGCGGGCGTGAATCCAGGTCGGTCGGCCAGCGGTCGAACATCGGGTCACCCGTGGGGGACGGCAGAATCGCTTCGCGCAATTCGAGTGCGCGGTGGTCGAATCCGTCAGCCTGCGCACGAGGCGGGATCGTGCGAAGTCGAGGAATCGGCGGCGGCGGCACCGCGCGGTCGATGGCGCCTGCGACGGGCGGCGGCAGCGGCATCATGTTCGGCGGGTCCGCGGCCGATGGTCCGGCGGACAGCGAGCCGACGGCGGCCACCAGCAGCACGGCGACCACCAGCACGGTGGCCGCCCACACCGCCCGGCATCGAAGCGCGTGCCGGGTTCTCGTCATGGCGGTGCCTCCGCGTCGAAGAGCGCTTCGTCGGTGACCTTAGGACAGTCGACCCGGCGCGGACGCCCGTTGCGCATCGATGGTCGCCGCGCCGAGATGTAACCGTGATGTGCGGCGCGATAGGCGGTTTCGCGTGTCACCCGACCGGACTACATGGGTGCCGCCATGGATGGTCGCTCCCGCGTGGGCCGTCGTCACCGACTAGCATTGGCGGAGGTCATCGCGGTTCGAGTCGTCAGAGGTGCTGCCGGGGGCGGGCGACTCGACGATGGCCGAGGTGAGACGGGAGGTTGGCGATGCCGGCCAGGGGTGTTCTCCGACGATCGGTCCGACGCGCAGCGGTCGCGGTGACGGCGACGTGTGCCGCCGTGGCGCTCCTCGCGGTCCCGACCGGGACGAGTGGTTATGCCGACGCCGAGCCGCCCAATCTCACCGCGGTCCCGCCACAGTTGCCGGCGGACGTCGACGGCCTGATCCCGGCGCCGCCGGTCGAGAAGCTGTCGCGCATCCCGGAACGGTCCCGGATTCCCGGCGCCTCCCATGAACTGCAAGAACTGCGTGAGGCGATCATGCCGTCGCCCAGTGGCGACCGGTTCTTCGACCACTGGCCGGCCGGTCTGGCCGCGCGGACACCCGGTGAGGTCCTGACCACGCGGTCGGTGACCCGGGTGGCACAGCCCCTGGTCTTCGTCCCGCTGCGATCGGCGCGGCAGGTCAAGTTCCGGACGACCGACGCTAACGGTGCCCCGATGTTCGGCACGGCCACCCTGCTGGTGCCGGCCAAGGCCTGGACCGGGCGGGGAGACCGCCCCGTCCTGGTCAACAACTCGCCGATCGTCGCGCTGGGCACCAAGTGCACGACGGGCTTCACCTACGCGCACGGTTTCACCAACAACACGAACGAGACCGATCTCATCCCGCCGTTCACCCAGCTCGCGTTGGACCGGGGTTATGCGGTGCTCGTGCCCGACCACACCGGGCCCCGGATGGCCTACGCCGAGCCGTATGTCGCGGGCCACGTGATCCTCGACTCGTTGCGCGCGGCCGGCGCTCTCGACCCGGCGAACTTCGCCCGCGGACCGGTCGCCATGGTCGGCTACTCCGGCGGGGCGATCGCCACCCACGGCGCGGCCAAGCTGGCCGCGAAGTATGCGCCCGACATCGCCGGGCGGTTCGTGGGGGCGGCCATCGGCGGGGTGCCCGCCGACTACCGGACACTCGCCGGCGCCATGAACGCGAACCTCGCGTCCGGGGTCTTCCACGCCGCGATGCTCGGCGTCGCCCGAGAACGGCCCGAGGTCCTCCAGATGTCGAACCATCTGGCGAGATGGCTTGCGACGTCGGAGATCCGCAACATCTGCACCGATGACATGGGCAACCTCGGGATCGCTCACCTGCCGACGCAGCTCCTGTCGACCGACCCCGATCCGTTCCACTCCGCGATCGCCGAAGAGCTCTTCGAGGTCACGTCCATGTCGGATCTGAAGGCGTCGATGCCATTGCTGATCTACCACGGGCGCTACGAGTGGTGGGTTCCCGCAACCCAGGCACGGGCGCTCGCCGCCCAGCAGTGCGATCTCGGTGCGACGGTGACGTACCGGGAGTACGAGGCCGAACACGTGACGGCGGCTGCGGTCGGGTTCCCGGACACCGCGACCTGGCTCGACGAACGTCTGCGCGGAGTGCCCGCTCGGGACGAGTGTCGATGAGTTGTGCTGCGGCCCTTCGTGGCTCGTCGCTATCGCTCCTCGCACCTCAGGGAGCAGAGGGGGGTGGATCAGGGCGCGGCGGGGCGCGTTTCGGTGAGGCTCATGTACGGCGAGACGCTGCTGGTGTGTTCGTCGATGCGAAGTGACGCTCCGACCGCGGGGAACGCGCGCTGGGCGCAGTTGGTCCGCTCGCACACCCGGCAACCGGCGCCGATCGGGGTGACATGCGCCTGCGGTCCGATCTCCAGACCGTCGGAGTAGATCACCCGCGCGGCGTGGCGCAGTTCGCATCCCATGCCGATCGCGAAGGTCTTGCCGGGCTGTCCGTAGCGGGTGGCGCGGCGTTCGACGGTGCGCGCAACCCAGAAGTAGTTCCGGCCGTCGGGCATCTCGGCGATCTGGGTGATGATCTTGCCGGGGTAGGCGAATGTCTCGTAGACGTTCCACAGCGGACAGGTGCCGCCACTGGACGAGAAGTGGAAACCGGTGGCGGACTGACGTTTCGACATGTTCCCGGCTCGGTCCACGCGCACGAACGACCAGGGGATGCCCCGCAGGTTGGGCCGCTGCAGCGTCGAGAGGCGGTGGCAGATCGTCTCGTAGGAGACGGCGTAGAAGGCCGAGAGGCGTTCGATGTCGTACCGGAAATCCTCTGCGGCGCCGTGGAATTGGCTGTAGGGAAGGACGACTGCGGCGGCGAAGTAGTTCGCCAGACCGAGAAGTCCCAGCGCCCGGGCGTCCTCACCGCTGAAGTTCGCCTCGTCGACCAGTTTGTCCAGGAGGTCCTGGTACTCGAGATAGCAGAGCTCGCTGGCGAGTTTGAACGTCCGCTGACCTGCCGAGAGCGACGCGGAGAACTCCAGACGCCGGGCCTCGCGGTCGAACCGGTGCAGGGTGTAGTCCCCGAGGTCGACGCGGCGCACGATGCTGATGCCGTGGACGCTCTCGATGCGGTTCATGATCTCGCGCCGGATGTCGGCGGAGTGCATCCGCATCCGGGTCGTCATCTCCTCGGCGACGACATCGAGTTCGTGAATGTAGTTGCGGCGCTGGTAGAAATAGTCCCGCACCTCCTCGTGCGGCGCGCTGATGGTGCCCCGCATGCTGCGGTCGCCCCGCTCGTCGGTCGCCGCCGCGAGCTGATCGGTGGCGACCCGGTAGCGGCGGTGCAGGTTCACCATCGCCTGGGCCATCTCGGGATGCGACGCGACCATCGCGCTGAGCCCTTGGGCGTCGAGTGCGCCGGGGGAGGCCTCGAGGTCGTCGTCGAGCAGCGCCTCACGCAGCTCGGCGACCAGCCGGACATCGTCCTGGCTGTCGAAGAACCCGGCGTCGACGCCGAAGGCCTCGGTGATCTTGGACAGCACCGACGCGGTCAGCGGACGGGCATCGTGTTCGATCTGGTTCAGGTACGACGCCGAGATCGACAGGGTCTGCGCGAGGGCAACCTGCGACAGGCCGCGCTCGGAACGCAACTGGCGCAACCGCGAGCCCACGTAGGTCCTGCTCATCGTCCACCTCCCGGACAGGTGCTGCCGCGTCGCGCGTCGTTCCCAGGGTACGGTGACCGCGTGCTACCCCTCCTCGGCCGACGCCGCCCGCCGGTAGCGCTGGCCGCGTCGATCGTGGCAGTGGCGCTCGGCCTCGCGGGGTGCGCGGGCGACCCGGGGGAAACGACGGCTCCCCGCGGTCCCGCCGATCTCGTGCTGTCCGAAGCCCAGCTGCCGCCGGGGTACACCTCCGCCCCGCTGTCGGTGGTGGATCTCGTCGCCGGGAACCGGGCCGCCATCGACGCCTCCCGATCGGTGCGCGTCACGCCCGAGTACTGCCGGCCCACCTCCGACGCCGCGCTCAACGACCAGCTGACCGCCGACAACTCGGCGGTGCTGGCCGCCCGTGACGGAGCGACGGGCACCCTCGTCGAACTGGTCACCACCGCATCGCGCGACATCGACGCCGACCGGCTCACCACGACCGGCCGCTGCTCTCGGACCACGACGGAGATCACCACCGGCAACCTCGCGGGCAGTCGGGTGCTCACGGTGTACACCGAACTGCCCCAGCCGGAGATCGACGGCGGGTTGCTGCCAGGGGAGCAGATGCTGCTCACGCGATCCGACGTCACGACGACCCTGCCCGATGGCGGTGTCCGGCGGCAGATCGGGTTCGCCGGGTACGCCGTGCTCGACCGGCCGGCATCCGGGCCGGTGACGATGCAGCTGACGGTGTCGGGTGCGACCACCCGTGCGAGCGATCCGCCGGCCATCCCGGTGGAGCCGATCGAACCGTCGGTGTTCGCGGATCTCTTCGAGACCGCCGTCGAGCGCGTCACCACACCCTGACGGCCGCCGTCCGCTGTCCGCGGACCGTGCCGCACTGGTGTGATGGACATCACTTTCGGGTATCCGGCCGTCGAGGTCGGGGTCCGAGGGCCTCCGAGACCACGGATCGGCTCGACTACTCGTGAGTAGAAAATCCCAGTACGGACGTACTTTTTGGCGGAAGTAGACCCTGCGTTCACAGAACTATATTTGCAAACTTTGCAAACAGGTGGCGAAAAATAACCCATATTTACACGCTTCGAGGGTTGGACCTGCGGGTTTGTGTTGTGGCACCCTTGCTGCAGGCACCACCGATACCACGTCGACGGGTTCGCAAACCTCGGCCGAGACTGACGCCGATCGCGATCACACACCCCAGACGAGGACATCGGCTGTCTGTCAGCAGAGAGGTTCCGGCGGCGCGCCGGGCCGTCGCCCCGATCCGGTCCCCGGTCGGGACGAGCAGGACAACGAAAGCGAAGCAGCCAATGAGCAACGTCGGAAAGCCCCGTACCGCCGCGGAGATCCAGCAGGACTGGGACACCAACCCGCGCTGGAAGGGCATCAAGCGCGATTACACCGCCGAGCAGGTCGCCGAGCTCCAGGGCTCGGTCGTCGAGGAGCACACCCTCGCCCGCCGCGGCGCCGAGATCCTGTGGGACGGCGTGACCAAGGGTGACGGCAGCTACATCAACGCCCTGGGCGCTCTCACCGGTAACCAGGCCGTGCAGCAGGTCCGCGCCGGCCTGAAGGCCGTGTACCTCTCGGGTTGGCAGGTCGCCGGTGACGCGAACCTGTCCGGCCACACCTACCCCGACCAGTCGCTCTACCCGGCCAACTCGGTCCCGAGCGTCGTGCGTCGCATCAACAACGCGCTGCTGCGTGCCGACGAGATCGCCCGCGTCGAGGGTGACAACTCGGTCGACAACTGGGTCGTGCCGATCGTGGCCGACGGTGAGGCCGGCTTCGGCGGCGCCCTCAACGTCTACGAACTGCAGAAGGCCATGATCGCCGCGGGTGCCGCCGGTACCCACTGGGAAGATCAGCTCGCGTCGGAGAAGAAGTGCGGCCACCTCGGTGGCAAGGTGCTCATCCCCACCCAGCAGCACGTCCGCACCCTGAACTCGGCTCGTCTCGCCGCCGACGTCGCCGGTGTCCCCACCGTCGTGATCGCCCGCACCGATGCCGAGGCCGCGACGCTGATCACCTCCGACGTCGACGACCGCGACAAGCAGTTCGTCACCGGTGAGCGCACCGCCGAGGGCTACTACCACGTGAAGAACGGCATCGAGCCGTGTATTGAGCGTGCGAAGTCCTACGCGCCCTACGCCGACATGATCTGGATGGAGACCGGTACCCCGGATCTCGAGCTGGCCCGCAAGTTCGCCGAGGCCGTCAAGGCCGAGTACCCCGACCAGCTGCTGTCCTACAACTGCAGCCCGTCGTTCAACTGGAGCAAGCACCTCGACGACAGCACCATCGCGAAGTTCCAGAACGAGCTGGGCGCCATGGGCTTCACCTTCCAGTTCATCACGCTGGCCGGCTTCCACTCGCTGAACTACGGCATGTTCGACCTGGCCTACGGCTACGCCCGCGAGCAGATGTCGGCGTTCGTCGACCTGCAGAACCGCGAGTTCAAGGCTGCCGAGGAGCGCGGCTTCACCGCCGTCAAGCACCAGCGTGAGGTCGGCGCCGGCTACTTCGACAACATCGCCACCACCGTCGACCCCAACACCTCGACCGCTGCTCTCAAGGGCTCGACCGAGGAAGGCCAGTTCCACTAGGAACTCGCCACCGTCGTGATCTAGGCGAACCAGGCAGGCGGTCCGCGGCTTTCGCTGCGGGCCGCCTGTTGGCGTATCCCGGGCTCGGCGCGTGCCCGGAGGGTCACCCATGTTCTTGCGAAATCGGTTCTTGCCGAGGACGTTTCCACCCGAGGAGCCGACATGACAAACCAGAAGATCTCCCGCGTCGGCGTGGTGGGGGCAGGACAGATGGGCGCGGGGATCGCCGAGGTGTGCGCGCGGGCCCACGCCGACGTGCTCGTCTACGAGCACAGCCGAGAACTCGTCGTCGCCGGTCGCGCCCGGATTCTCCGGTCACTCGATCGCGGTGTGTCGAGCGGCAAACTGACCGAACGCGAACGCGACCAGGCGTCGATGCGACTCCGCTTCACCACTGACCTGGGCGACTTCGCCGATCGCCACCTCGTGTGCGAGGCCGTCGTCGAAGACGAGGCGGTCAAGACCGAGATCTTCGCCCAACTGGACAAGGTCGTGACCGACCCCGGGGCAGTCCTGGCGTCGAACACATCGTCCATCCCGATCATGAAGCTGGGCATGGCAACCCAGAACACCGCCCGCGTCATCGGCATGCACTTCTTCAACCCCGTACCGGTTCTCCCGCTGGTCGAACTCGTCACCACCCTGACGACCGCTCCGGAGATCGTCGAGCGCGCCGAGACCTTCGCCCACGACGTGTTGGGCAAGCAGGTGGTCCGGTCGGCCGATCGATCCGGATTCGTCGTGAACGCTTTGCTGATCCCGTATCTGCTCTCATCCATCAGGATGGTGGAGAGCGGTGTCGCGACCGTCGACGACATCGACAAGGCCATGGTCCTCGGGTGTGCGCACCCGATGGGTCCCCTCAAGCTGGCCGATCTGGTCGGACTCGACACGATCAAGGCCATCGCCGACCGGATGTACGAGGAGTTCAAGGAGCCGCTCTACGCACCGCCTCCGCTGCTCTTGCGCATGGTCGAGGCGGGGCGACTGGGCAAGAAGGCCGACCACGGCTTCTACCGGTACGCCTGATCGACGCCGGTCCGGCGGGCCCTCTGGGGTGACGTGTGTCACGAGTGTTAGCAAGATGCTTGCATTTGTTAGCACAGCGTGGATACTGGTTATCGGAAACACCAATACCGATGGCGCCGCGGTTCCCTTATCTCGCGCGGTGTGAGCCGAATCGAATTGGCTTGCAACACCGACCGTTTCGAGGCGGCAGGCGACGGATTGTTCCGACATGCGCCCGGCGAAGTCGCCGAGATCAACGAGACCGCATGTGCTGCAGCGCGATTGGTGACCCGACCGAAGGAGTCCACTGTGACCACCACCGAACGTAACTACGCCCCCCTCTATGCCGCCGTCGGCGCCGGCGACTACGCCTTCGCCCAGGTGACCGAGAAGCTGACCGAACTGCGTGAGCGCACCGAGGCTGCTGCCGAGACCGCCCAGTCGCGTCTCGAGGCCCGCTACGCCGAGACCAAGACCCTGATCACGGATCTGCCCGAGACCGCCCAGACGCGTTTCGACGAGGCCAAGACCCGCATCGGCTCGCTGTCCGAGGAGGTCCCGAGCGACCTCGACGAGCTGCGCGGCAAGCTGACCGCCGAGGAGCTCAAGCGCCTCGCCGACCCCTACGTCGAGAAGGCCTACGGCTTCTACACCTCGCTCGCCGAGCGCGGCGAGGCCACCCTCGAGCGCCTGCGCACCAAGCCGCTCGTCCAGGAGAACCTGTCGCGCGCCGAGAAGGTCTACAACGACGCCGTCGACCTGACCGAGGACGCCCTCGGCGTCGTGTCGACCCAGACCCGCCTCGTCGGTGATCGTGCGGCGAAGCTCGCCGGCCGTGCGAGCGAGCAGGTCGAGGACGTCGCCGTCGCGATCGAAGAGGCCGGCAGCAGCGTCAAGGAGCAGGCCGACGACGCGGCCAAGGAGATCGACGGCGCCGCAGGCACTGTCGAGGCCAAGGGCCGTGCCGCCAAGGCTTCGCCGGCCAAGAAGGTCGCCGAGGCCAAGGACACCCCGGTGCCGGCCGTGAAGAAGACCGCCGCCAAGAAGGCGCCGGCCAAGAAGGCCCCGGTCAAGAAGCCGACCACCGCGAAGTAACTCGCACACAGTCGCATTCGGCAACGCCCCCGCTTCCGGCGGGGGCGTTGTCGTGTGTGGGGGGCGCCTTCGACTCGGGACGAGGTCCCTGACCTGCGGTGGTGTTTCCGTCCCGCGGTGGTCTTTCCGTCCCGCTGATGAGATCTGATCAGCGGGAGGGAAATGGGACCGCGGGACTCAGCTCATCAACTCGAACTTCTCCAGCCATGGCCGGAGCAGGCCGATGAAGGACCCGTCCTCGAGCATCGACCAGGTCCAGCGCACGACGACGGGGCCCAGCGCGCGGATCTCGTCCTCGCGCAGCTTCTCCTGCAGCACGACGTCGGCCACCGTCATCCCTGATGGCCGAAGGCGGCCGTATTTGACCATGCCGTCGAACTCCCCGACGAGCTTCGCCCCCCAGTCGAAGTCGACACGGTAGACGCCGCTCCGCGCACAGTACTCGCGTTGCAGTCGTGGAGCAGGCAGGCCGGCCTCGATCATCTGCGCCCGACTCCACGATTCGCCGACGCTTTCGGCCGCCCCATCGGCCAGTGCCAGCGCACGCCGAGCCACTCGACCTCCGCGCCGACGACGAGAGGCGAGCATCCGGCCCATGAGCTCACGATCGGCGCCTGCTCGAAGTGCCTGGTCGAAGGCGGTGAGGGCCTGTGCGAAGTCGCCCCCGGCCGCTACATCGACAGCGGTTCGCTCGATTCTGGTGACGGGTATTCCGTCGACGACGGCGAGCTCGTCTGCCGTCAGGGCGGCGGCGTGAACGTGACGATGCGTCGCGATGAATCCGCCGGCCTTCTTGCCGTTGGTGACGTGAACGCGTTCGGTGGCGGGCTTCAGCAGCGGAATGCCGAGCACCGCGGCGGCCGAGACGTGACTCAGTGGCAACTGTGGTGCGCTCGCCGGCTGTGACGTGGCGATCGCGACAGACTTGAGGCGGTGCAACTCCTGGTCGCCTTCGTGCCCGGCGAAGTCGTCGGATGCCGGCACGTAGACGCCGGGGATGAGCCGGATCAGGTCCCCGGCGGATACCGCTGCAGCAAGCAGGTTGTCGGAGAAGGCCGCATCGAGTGCGGCGCCGCGACGGATCAGACCGTAGCGGTCCAGTGGGTAGCTGGTCATCTCTATTCGACGCAGCGGAGGGCGTCTCGGCTCCATCGGGTTTTCCCCAACCTTCCCGCGGTCCCGCTTCCGTCCCGCTGATGAGATCCGATCAGCGGGACGGAAACAGCACCGCTGGAGCGAGACTCCGCGACGGCGCCGGTCAGGGCGTCCGGATGGTGAGGACCGCGAGCGCGCCGTCGTCGCTGCGGTAGGTGTGCGCAACATCGGACAGCCAGTGCAGGGATTCGCCCGGCCCCGCCGCGCGTTCCTCGCCGGCGCGACCGGCCCGGAGATGGCCGCTGACGACATGTACGTGCTCGACGACGCCGGGCCCGTGCGCGGGCGACTCCCTGGTCCCGCCCGGGCTGACGCGCAACCAGAAGACCTCGGTGACCGAGCCGTCGTCGTGATGCTCGACGTGCAGCACCCGGGCGGCGAGGTGGGGGCCGGCGCCCTCGACTCCGGATTCCTCGCCCAGGAGGGCGGACAGCGGCACGCCGAGCGGACCGGCAATGGCGTACAGCGTGTCGAGGGTCGGATTTCGTTGTCCACCTTCGAGTTCGGACAACGAACCCTTGCCGATCCGCGCTTCCCGGGCGAGGCCTGACAAGCTCAGGCCCCGCTGCTTTCGGATGGCGGAGATCCGGGCCCCGACCGCGCGTCGTCGATCCTCGCCGGGTGTCATCGTCCTCGTCTCGTTCGCGTCGCTGCCGACATCCACTGTTCTGTTTACGGAACGATACCGCTATGCTCGCGACATGACCAGTCCCGCGCCGCGGGCTCGCAGTGAGCCGATCATCGCCGGAGTCGTCACTTCCCTGGTCGGTTTCACCTCGTCGTTCGTCGTGGTGGTCACCGGCTTGCGGGCCGTGGGCGCCAGTCCGGCACAAGCCGCGTCGGGTCTGCTCGTGCTGACGATTCTGTTCGGACTCGGATCGATTGCGCTGTCGCTGCGCACCCGCCGACCGGTGACACTGGCGTGGTCGACCCCGGGCGCGGCACTCCTCGTGTCGGCGGGTGCGTCCTACGACGCCGGGTGGGCGGCGGCGGTCGGGGCGTTCCTGGTGGTGGGGTTGCTGATCCTCGCGACCGGACTGGTCCCCGCACTCGGCGAACTCATCGGCCGGATTCCGACGCCGATCGCCCAGGCCATGCTGGCCGGCGTGCTGCTCACCCTCTGCCTCGCGCCGATGACGTCGCTGGCCGCACAACCGTGGTCGACACTTCCGATCCTCGTCGTGTGGCTCCTCGCAATGCGGTGGCTGCCCCGGTGGGCGCTGCCACTGGCCTTGGTCACCGCGCTGGTCGTGATCGGGGTGAACCTCGCCGTCGACGGATACGACGGCTGGGAGGGTGAGACGTGGTGGCCGCAGTTGGTCTGGACGACACCGACTTTCGACGCGACGGCGATCGTCGGACTGGCGGTCCCGCTCTACATCGTCACCATGGCCTCGCAGAACGTTCCCGGGGTGGCCGTGCTCAAGTCCTTCGGCTATGAGACGCCCTGGCGTCCGGCGATGTTCGTGACCGGCACGGGAACCGTACTCGGAGCGCCGCTTGGCGGACACGCCATCAACCTCGCGGCTCTGTCCGCGGCACTGGCCGCGGGTCCGGAGGCGGGCGCCGACCGATCACGGCGATGGATCGCCGGTGTGGCGACGGGGTCGACGAGCCTCGTACTAGCGGTGCTGTCGGGTGCGCTGGTCGTCGTCACGGCGATCGCGCCGGACGGACTGCTCGAAGCCGTTGCGGGACTTGCGCTCCTGGCCACGTTCGTGGCCGCGATCATGGGGGCGTTCGAGAAGCCGGAGTTCCGCATTCCCGCGGCACTGGCGTTCGTGACCGCGGCCGCGGGCGTCACCTTCGGGGGGATCGGTGGCGCGTTCTGGGCGCTTGTCGTCGGGCTGGCGGCGCACGGGGTGCTCAGTCGGCGCCCGGTTCCTGCTCCCTGATCCGAAAGAACCGCATAACCCCTGGTCCCTGAGGTGCGAGGAGCGCAAGCGACGAGCCACGAAGGGCCTGGCGAGGCGAGTTGCGAAGACCCTTCGTGGCTCGCTTCGCTCGCACCTCAGGGACCAATAAGTGTGTGGCTCTTTCGGATCAGGGACCACTTGGTGTGCGGCTCTTTCGGATTGGGGAGCGGAAATTCAGTCCGCGGCGGCGAGTCGTCTCTTCTCGGCCTCGACGTCGAAATCGGCGGCAGGCCAGTCGAGGTCGAGGCGAGTGAGCGCGTCGATGAGTAGTTCGCACACCGCGAGGCGCGCGAACCACTTGCGGTTCGACGGGATGACGAACCACGGCGCGGAGTCACGATCGGTCAGGTCGAAGATGGCCTGATACGCCTCGAGGTAGTCATCCCAGTGGCCGCGTTCGTCGACATCGCCCGGGTTGTACTTCCAGTACTTGTCCGGTCTTTCGAGGCGCGCGGCGAGGCGGCTCTTCTGCTCGTCCTTCGACACCACGAGGCAACACTTGACGACGGTGGTCCCGCCGGCGACGAGTTCGGACTCGAACTGGTTGATCAGGTCGTAGCGTTTCTCCCACACCGACTGCGGGACGAGGTTGTGCACCCGGACGGGGAGGACGTCCTCGTAGTGCGACCGGTCGAAGATCCCGATCCGGCCCGCGGGCGGCAGGGCGCGGTGGATACGCCACAGGAAGTCGTGCTGCAACTCCTCTTTGGTGGGTTTGCCGAACCCTTTGATCGACAGACCCTGAGGGTCCATCATCCCGCCCACGTGGCGCACGATGCCGCCCTTGCCGGCGGTGTCCATGCCCTGCAGCACGAGCAGAACCGAGCGGTGGTCACCGGCCCGCCCGTTGGCGTACAACAACTCCTGGAGATCGGCGAGAACCTCGCCGCGCTGCGCGAGCAACTCCGTGCCGGAGGCCTTGTCGCCGTCGAAGCCCGGCGTCGTCTCCGGGTCGAACGACGCGATCGGCCCGATGGCCCCGACGCGCAGGGCATCGGCGGCGGGAGTGGTCCAACCAGCGGTCATGGGGTCCTCTCGGGGTCGGATGCGGGCGCCGGATCGGCCGGGGGTGGGAACAGCGGCCCGCCACCGAACGCCGTGCGGTGTGAATCCGGCGGCGTGCCATCGTTGTTCACGATCCCATAGGCGGAACCGAGTTCGGCGGTGACGAGCGTGCGGCCGCTGAGGTCGGACAGCCCGGGATCGCCCGCCAGCCGGGAGATGACCCGGCCGACGAACTCGGGGTCCTCCGCGCGGGCGAGCGAGAAACCGGCGAATTCGTCGACGCCCAGCGACAGCAACAGCTCGGTGCGGATCAGGCCGAGCCACAACGAGATCGAGCTGACGCCGGTGCCCCGCAGCTCCACCGCCATGTCCGCGGCCATCTTGTCCAGGGCGGTCTTGCTCATCCCGTACAGGACCGAGTGCAGATGACCGCGCGAGCCGAACGACGAGATGTTGACGATGAGACCGCGGCCGGCGTCGGTCATGAGCCGGGCCGCGTGCACCGAGGCCACGTAATGCGCTCGCAGTCCGACGCCGATCAGGGTGTCCCAGTCGTCGACCGGTCGCTTCCAGAACGGGTCGGAGAACCCGCCGAAACCCTTCGGCGCGGCCCACGCGTTGTTGACGAGAAGATCCAGACCGCCTGCGCCGGTGGCGATCTCGTCGAACACCGCGGCCACCGCGGCGTCGTCGGTGTGATCGCAGGGCAACGCGCGAGCGCCGTCGGGGCCGGTTCCCTGTCGCGACGTGACATACGTCGTCCACCCGTCGTCGATGAGCGCACGAGCGATGCCGTACCCGACGCCGCGACTGCCGCCGGTGACGAGAGCGACGCGCGTCATCAGGCGCCGGGGGTCCCGGAGGCGGGATCGGCGGGCAAGGGGTCGGCGGGTGGGGGATCGAAGAGCGCAGGCGGCGCCGCCAGGAACTTCTCCCGGGACCCGTTGACCTGCCAGACACCCACGACCGCGCTCCAGACCATCATGGTCAGATAATCCACGACTTCGTCGGCGCTGAGGGTGCGTTTGGTCATCCACCAGTCCACGACGTGCTGGATACCGCCCACGAGCGCGTGCGACCAGAGCTCGGCGCCGGTGGTGTCCGCGCCGCGTTCGGCCATCCGCAGCTGGATGTTCCCCATCACCAACTGGGTGACAAGTCGCACCGAATCGGCGGGCGCCGGGGACGAGGTGGGTGAACTGGCCAGGGCGAACCGGTACAGCTGCGGTTCGTCGTCGACGGCGTGCACGTACACCCCGATGATGGTGTGGGTGAGCGTGTACTCGTCGAGATCGTCGGCGATCGCCTCGGTCAGCCGCGGATAGATCGTCGTCTCGAAGAACCGCACCGTCGTCGCGACGCCGAGGTCGCTCTTGTCGGCGAAGTAGCGGTACAGGACGGTCTTGGAGACGCCGATGTGGGCGGCGATCTCGTCCATGCCGACGTCGGCGCCCAGTTCACGGACCGCGGCGATGACACCGTCGGTGAGTTCGGTGCGTCGGGCGAGCTTGTGCTTCTCCCACCGCTGTTTGCGACCGTCGGGTTTGGCGCCGGTCTCGGCGACCGACTCGGTGACCGTCGTCAGGACCTGTTCCAGCCCGCGCGTCACGTTGGCCGCGGCCGCCACTGCGGCGCGCGCGGCCGCGGCGGGATTCGGGCGGTTGGCCATCACGCAGCCAGCGTAGTCGCTCGATGGGTGACACTGGTTCCATGGCATCGACAGTCATCCCAGGAGTCGCCGGTCAGCACGACGGTCCGCCGGCCACGGCGTCCGCGCCCGGATTCGGCGGGAACAGCGCCGGCGACGAGGGCAGACGCAGGGACCTTCGCAAGATGAAAGCGGTGGCCACCGGCTTCCTGGTCTTCGCCGCGATCGTGTATCTGTTCACCCGCTACCTCGAGCATCGCGACGGCGCCGACGTCGCGGCCTGGGTCGGCTACGTCCGCGCGGCCTCCGAAGCCGGGATGGTCGGCGCGCTGGCCGACTGGTTCGCGGTGACCGCCCTGTTCCGCCACCCGCTGGGCATCCCGATCCCGCACACGGCCCTGATCCGCAAGAAGAAGGACGACATCGGCGAACAACTCGGCGGCTTCATCGAAGAGAACTTCATGACGCCCGATGTGGTGGTGTACCGAGCCGAGCAGCTGGATCTGCCCCGACGGTTGTCGACGTGGGTCGCCGACCCGCGCAACGCGCCGCGGGTGAGTGGCGAAGCAGCCCGCGCGATCAAGCTCGCCGCGGAGATGCTGCGCGACGAGGACGTCGAACAACTCATCCAGGCCGCTCTGAAGTGGGCGGCCGAACCCCAGTGGGCGCCGCCCACCGGCCGCATCCTCGAACAGCTGATCGCCGAGGATCGTCTCGAGCCGGTGTTCCAGCTGCTGTGTGACCGGGCTCATGAATGGGCGGTCGGCAGCCAGGATCTGATCGATCGGGTCGTGGACCGGGACGGACCCCAGTGGACGCCTAAGTTCGTCAACAGTCTGGTGGGGGACCGGATCTATCGCGAGCTCGTCGACTTCACCTACAAGGTGCGAGTGGATCCCGATCACGAATTGCGGCGTGCCATGCACGAATTCGTGGAGAAGTTCGCCGATGATCTGCAGCACGACCCCGAGATGATCGCCAAGTTCGAGGCTCTCAAGCTCGAACTGGTCGGGCGCGACGAGGTGACCGGTGCCGCGTCGACGGCGTGGCAGACCGGCAAGGCCGTCATCGAGGAGATGCTGTCGGACCCGAACAGCACGCTGCGGAACACGTTGTCGGACTCCATCATCCAACTCGCGGAACGTGTCCGCGACGACCGGCCGCTGCAGGAGAAGATGAACGGCTGGGTGGCGCGGGTCGCGCACCACGTCGCCGCGAACTACTCACAGGAGATCATCTCGGTCATCACCGAGACCGTGCGCGGCTGGGATGCCGATGACACGAGTCGCAAGATCGAACTACAGGTCGGCCGCGACCTGCAGTTCATCCGGATCAACGGCACCGTCGTCGGCGCACTCGCCGGGCTCGTCATCTACTCCACCTCGGTGCTGATCTTCTCCTGACGCATCGTCCGCGGCGTCGAACCGGGAGTTTGCTGTGTGCTTGCACGGGCTAGCACTGGTGTTGATACTGGGAGAACGGGCCGAAAGTCGGACACATCGCCGAACGTCGGGCCCCACCATGAGAACGGAGCGCTGATGCAGTCCGAGAAGGATGAAGCGTCCCAGGACGCGGACCACGCCTCGGTCGCCGACTGCGCCGCACCGGGTGAAAGCTCTACTGCTGACCGCGTTTCCGGCGTCGAGGTGGCCGGTGACGACCCGGATTCGACGACCCCCATCGCGGTGGAGGCGGTCGAGGCCGTCGCCAACGCGGCTCAGGACATCGGTGCGTTCATCCGGTCCCAGCGGGTCGCGGGCAAGGTCTCGCTGCGCCAGCTCGCCGAGCGGGCGGGCGTGAGCAACCCCTACCTGAGCCAGATCGAACGCGGCCTGCGGAAACCGTCGGCGGAAGTGCTCGCCCAGATCGCCAAGGGTCTCCGCGTGTCGGCCGAGGTCCTGTACGTGCGGGCGGGGATACTCGAAGAACGGCCCGCGAGCCCGGTCCGTGATGCTCTCATCGCAGATGACTCCATCAACGAACGTCAGAAGCAGATGTTGCTGGAGATCTACGAGTCGTTCCGGAAAGAGAACACGATCGAGTCGACCGGCAAGGAGTAGTTGATGAGCGAGAACCCGTTGACCACAGCCGTGGGGCAGGTGGCTGCCTTGCTCGCAGACGTGCGTGAGCGCGGCGAGGCCGCGAGCGAGCAAGCCCAATCGAAGCTCGTCGAGACCGTCGGGTCGACCCAGGCGAAGGTCGCCGACGCGCAATCCAAGATCGCCGAGACCGTCGAGAACACCCAGTCGAAGCTGGTCGAGACGGTCGGTTCGACACAGTCCAGGCTCGAGGCGCGGATCACCGGTTCGCGGGACGACGCCCAGGCCCGGATCGACGAGGCGCTCGCCACGGCACTGGCCATCTTCGAGGAGGCGAGGACCAAACTGTCGGCGCTGCCGGTCGAATTGCCCGCCGAGATCGAGGATCTGAAGGCGCGGTTCTCCCCGGAGGAACTGCGCAAGGTGGCCGAGGCGTACCTCGCGGTGGCCGCGGGACTGCTGACCGCGCTGGCGGAACGACGCGACGAGGCGGTGGAGAAGCTCAAGTCACAACCGCTCGTCGGCGAGAACCTGCCGAAGCTCGAGAAGGTGTACAACGACGCCGTCGGTCTCACCGAAGACGCGCTCGGAACGATCTCCGAGCAGACGCGGGCGGTCGGCGAACGTGCGCTGAAGCTGGCGAACCGGGCCGACGATGCGCCCCGCGACGAGAAGCCACGCATCGAGCCGCCGGTGAAGTCGGAAGGCGACATCGTTCCGCCGGCGAAGGCCGCGACGAAGGCGGCACCGGCGAAGAAGGCGGCACCCGCCGAGAAAGCCGCGGTCACGACGGCGCCGGCCAAGGAAGCGGCGAAGAAGGCATCGCCGGCGAAAGAAGTGGCGAAGAAGGCCCCGGCGACAAAGACTTCGGCGACCAAGGTCCCGGCCAAGAGTGCGCCGGCCAAGAAGACGCAGGCCAAGAGCGCTCCGGCGAAGAAGTCGGCGACGAAGAAGGCGGCGCCGGCCAAGGCGCCCGCCAAGAAGGCCGCCGCCGTCAAGGGCCCGGCCGAGCGGGCTGCCGCGAAGACCGCCGCCAAGAAGGCACCGGCCAAGAAGACCCCGGCGAAGAAGGCTCCGGCGAAGAAGGCTGCGACCACACAGACCGCGGCCAAGAAGACCCCGGCGAAAAAGGCCGCCGCGAAGCAGACCCCGGCCAAGAAGGCTGCTGCCGAGAAGGCCCCGGCGAAGAAGGCGTCACCCGGCGCCGAATGATCGTCGACGGGCCGGGTGACCGCACCGCGTCGTAGGGTGTCGCAGCAAACGGCACTCGCGCGACTACAGTGTTCGACGTGGACTTCTTCAGCGTAATGGCCTACGGCCAGAGTCTGATCATGCTGACGCTCACGGTGGTCGCGGGCATCGCCTCGACCGTCGCGCTCATCCACGCCGCCATCCAGCGGCCCGACGCCTTCCCGGCGGTGGATCGGCAGAGCAAGGTCATCTGGGTCTCGATCCTCGCCGCCGCGACCCTGTTCATCTGGTTCTTCGGTGCGGTGAACTTCCTGGGCATCATCGGAGTGGTCGCGATGCTCGTCTACCTCGTCGACGTACGCAAACGGGTCGACGACATCCAGGGCAAGTCCTGGTTCAGCAAAAGGGCCTGACGCATCGTGGCGGAGTATCGGATCAACGACCTGGCGGAGGCATCCGGGGTCAGCGTTCGCAACATCCGGGTCTATCAGGACCGCGGACTGTTGCCGCCGCCCACCATTCGCGGACGCGCCGGTTGGTATTCCGACCAGCACCTCGTCCGGCTGAACCTGATCTCGCGCATGCTCGAGCGCGGTTACACCTTCGCCACCATCAGTGAGCTGCTGCACGCGGCGCATCACGGCATGCGGGTGGAGCAGATCCTGCGCGGCACACCGAAGGGCGGCCGGTTCCGCAACTTCAAGCGCGCGGCGACGATCACCATCACCGAGTTGCGCAAGACGCTGAACGCCAGCGACCGGTCGATCGCGCTCAGCCAGAAGCTCGGACTGCTGGCGAAGGACGGCGCGCACTACGCGATTCGCAACCCGGAATTGCTCGAGGGGGCCGAGATCCTGGTCAAGAGCGGGGTCGACATCGATGTCCTGCTCGACCGGTGGGTCCGCGTCCAGGAAGACCTCGAAGATGTCGCCACCAGCTTCGTCTCGATCATCACCGACAAGTACTTCGACGAGAACCTCCCCGACCTGGGCGAGGCCGGCGTCAGCGAGATGGCCGACCTCATCCAGACGGTTCGGCCCATCGCCCACGAGATCGTCGAGACGACGTTCCGCAAGGCGCTCGACGAGCAGATCTCCAAGGCGATCGGGGAGGCGGCGACCTACTTCGACGCCGAGGTGCCCCCGCCGGTCCTGCCCGCCGGCGAGGAGTCGGAGCCGGCACAGGCGGACTATGAGACAACGGACGTTGGTACATTGAACCCCGAGACGGGGCGCTGAGCCGGATTCGGTGCCTTGCAGAGGACCAGTGAGGTCCTCGACAGGTGAGGAGTGCCGGATGAACACGAAGTCAGTGGCCAGTGCGGGCAGCGTTGCCACCGCGATCGGGGCGGGCGTGGTCGCGCTGGGAATCGGAACCGTCTTCGCGCGACTCGCGCGCGAGGCACTGCAGGCCGAATTCGCCGTCGACGACGGCCCGGACGATCTCCTCACCCGCCCGGACAACGCCCCGCAACGTCTCGAGGTCCCGACCGCGGACGGGGCCCGGCTCAATGTCGAGGTCTACGGTGACCCCGACGACCCCGGCGCCGACGACCCCGGCGACGTCATCGTGATGGTCCACGGCTGGACCTGCAACACCGCCTACTGGTACCCGCAGATCAACCACCTGGCCGCCTCCGAGGGCGGCTCCCGCCGGGTCGTCACCTACGACCAGCGCGGCCACGGTGGCAGTGAGCGCGGCAACCGCCGACCGACCGTCGCCATGCTCGGTGAGGACCTCGACGCGGTGCTCGAGGCGGCAGTGCCGGCCGGGCGCCGCGCGATCCTGGTGGGACACAGCATGGGCGGCATGACCATCATGTCGTGGGCGGCCCAATACCCCGACAAGGTCGGGTCGCTGGTGTCGTCGGTGGTGCTGGTCTCGACCGCCGCCAAGGCGGTCATGGACAACCACCTGCTGATCCCGGTCGATCTGCCGGCGTACGCCAAACCGTTCGCGCCGGCCGCCGCGAAGATGATCACCTCGGTCCCGGTTCCGATCCCGAAGACGTCCTACGGCGTCCGCTTCTCGCACTACATCGCCCTCGGGCCGCACGCCCGCCGGGCGCACGTCGAGTTCGTCGACGAGATGATCGGCTCGTGCCCGCCGCGCGCTCGGGCCGGATGGGGTTCGGCGATGGGGAAGCTCGATGTGACCGCCGGACTCGAGGCGTTGACGGTGCCGACCACCGTGGTCGTCGGCACCGAGGACCGGCTCACCCCGCAGGTACACGCCGAGCAGATCGCCGAGGTGTTGCGCCGCAACGGTTCGCTGCGAGAGATGGTCGTCTACGACGGCGTCGGACACATGTCGAGCATCGAGGCCGCCGAACGCTTCAACGCCCTGCTCGACGACGTCGTCGCCGAGAGTTCCCGGGAGACAGCGGATCTGAAGGACACCCAGGCGGTCTGACCGGTCTTTCCCGTCACAGACTGCAGTTGACCAGGACCGGCTCGGGCCGCAATGTCACCCCGAACGCCTCGTCGACGCCGTCGCGGACCTCGCGAGCCAGATCGAGGAGCTGGGCGGTGGTCGCGGCGCCCCGATTGGTCAGCGCCAGAGTGTGTTTCGTCGAGAGTCGGACCGCCGCGTCCGGGCCCGGGTGTCCACGGCGGAAGCCCGCCCGTTCGATCAGCCACCCGGCCGACAGTTTGATCGCCGCGTCGGTGTCATCGGTGCCCGCGCGATAGGTGGGGATCGCGACGTCGTCGCCGACGCGCGCCGCGATCCGGTCGAGCACCGCCGGGGCGTCATCGCCCGGCACGATCGGGTTGGTGAAGAACGAGCCGGCGCTCCAGGTGTCGAAGTCCGTCGCGTCGAGCACCATGCCCTTGCCCGCGCGCAGGTCGAGCACGGCTGCGCGCACCGTGGCGGCGTCGACCCGATCGTCCGGTTCGACCCCCACGCGGGTCGCGAGTTCGCGGTAGCGGATCGGCTGGCTCACGCGATCGTCGTTGAGCCAGAACGAGACCGCGACGACCACGAAGTCGTGCCGGTGCTTGAGATTGCTGGTCCGGTAGCCGAGACCGAGCTCGGTGGGGGAGACCCACCGCAGGTTGCCGGAGCGTCGATCGAGGACCTGAACCGATCGGAGGATGTCGGCCACCTCGACGCCGTAGGCCCCGACGTTCTGCACCGGGGTCGCCCCGGCCGCGCCGGGGATCCCGGAGAGGCACTCGAGTCCGCCGAAACCGGCGTCGACCGTCGCGGCGACCAGCTCGTCCCAGCCCACGCCAGCGTCGGCGACCACGTGCGGCCGTCCCGACTCACGGCCCGATCCGAACTCGAGGCGTCGGCTGCCGAGTACGACCGCCGTCCCGTCGAACCCGGCGTCGCCGATGACGAGGTTCGAACCGCCGCCGACGACGAGGACCGGCTCGGACCGTGCATCGAGGTCGAGGATGGTCTCCACGATGGTGCGGGTGTCTTCGCAGCGGATGATCTCGCGCGCGGGCCCACCCAGACGCAGGGTGGTCAGCTCGGCGAGGGGCGCGCTCAGCGGCGCCTGCGTGTCGGTCACGTCCTCAACGTTAACCGGCGGGCGGTAGCGTTCTCATCATGGCGAGCAAGCTGCAGCACACGGTGTCCTATCCCTTCTCCACCGCGCGTCTGTGGGCGATCTACACCACCGAGAAGTACTGGCACGACCTCGTCGAGCGCATGAACTCCGGGCACGGGCATGTCGAGAAGGTGACGATCACCGGCGACACGGTCACCGTCGAGATCCAGCAGGGCATTCCCGCCGACAAGCTGCCGTCCGCGGTCACCAAGGTCATGCCGGGCGACCTCCGAATCCCGCGCAAGAACACATACCGCCTGGTCGGCGACCGGATCGAGGGGGAGACACATGCCACGGTCGAGGGGGCGCCGGTGCCGGTCGACGTCACCGGCACCACCGTGACGTCGGGTGACCCGGCGACCACCGACAACCGCGCCGAGGTGTCGGTGAATCTCCCGCTGTTCGGCGGGAAGATAGAGAAGTCGGTGGTCAGCGAGCTGTCGGCGCTGCTCGACGCCGAGCGCGGACACACCGTCGAGTGGGAGACCGAGAATCCGCTGACGTAGCCTGGTCTGCATGGCACGACGGCTCAGCTACTCCGCTCGGTACACGCAGTCCGCGGAGAAGCTCTACCAGGCCCAGAGCATCAAGCAGTACTGGGACGACATGATGGCGGGCTTCCAGATGATCTCCCCGCATTGCGAGGTCGATTCCTTCGTCTCCGACGAGACGGGTATCCGGGTGGTCCTCAAGCAGACGATCGGGCGTGACCAGCTGCCCGCGCTCGCGCAGACGGTGATGAAGAAGGACATGGTCATCACCCGCGAGGAGACCCTGGGCCCGTTCGACCCGGACAACACGAAGGGCACCTACAACGCCTCGATCCCGGCGGGACCGGGCAGCCTCAACGGTTGGCAGGAACTCTTCCCCACCGAGAACGGTGGCTGCACGATCCGCCGGACCAGTGAGGCGAAGGTCTTCGTCCCGTTCGTCAACGGCAAGCTCGAGCAGATGATCCTGATCAACCTCGTCGACCTGTTCCGCGCCGAGGCCGAGTACGCCAAGGACTGGGTCGACAAGAACTTGTGATCCGAGCCGGCCGCCCGTCCGTCAGGTCCGAGCGCATCGAGCACAGACCGCAGGGCCGGGTCACCCGGGGCACGACGAACATCAACCGGCTCCGGCGGGTGGACAGGTGGATGGTCCACTCCCCGCGGGTGCATGCCGCCCTGGACGTGCCCCGGCCGCTGGTCGTCGACCTCGGCTACGGTGCGCGTCCGGACACGACCGTCGAGATGGCCGAACGGCTCCGCGCGGTCGCCCCGGATCTGGAGATGGTCGGTCTCGAGATCGACCCCGCCCGCGTGGTCGAGCCCCGCGCCGGCGTGCGGTTCGGGCTCGGCGGCTTCGAGCTGGGCGGCCTGCGACCCCGGGTGGTGCGCGCGTTCAACGTGCTGCGTCAGTACGACGAGAACGAGGTCGACGACGCGTGGGCCCGGATCCGTGGTGCACTCTCGCCGGGCGGAGTGATCGTCGAGGGGACGTGCGACGAGATCGGCCGACGGTGCAGCTGGGTGCTGCTAGACGTCGACGGGCCGGTGAGCATGACCCTCAGCTGGGCGCCGGAGCACTCGGACCGTCCGTCGGACCTGGCCGAGCGTCTGCCCAAGGCGCTGATCCATCGCAACGTGCCGGGCGAGCGGATCCACACCCTGCTGACCCTGGCCGATCAGTGCTGGGACATCGCCGCGCCGTTGGCGCCGTACGGCCCGCGCGCCCGATGGGTGCATGCACTGGGTCTGCTGCGCGACCGTGGGGTCGACTGCGAGATGCCGCGGCGCCGCCTGTCCGACAACGTGCTCACGGTTCCGTGGGAGACCGTCGCACCGGCTGGATAGTGTGGCCGTCATGCGTGTCGCGATGGCCCAGATCAGTTCGACCGACGACCCCACCGCCAACCTCGAGACGGTGCGTGCGGTCACCGCGGACGCGGCGTCGCGCGGCGCCGAGCTCGTCGTCTTCCCGGAGGCCACGATGTGCCGGTTCGGGGTGCCGCTGAAGCCGGTCGCCGAGGATCTCGACGGTCCGTGGGCGCGCGGGGTGTCCGAGGTCGCCGCGGCGTCAGGGGTCACGGTGGTGGCCGGGATGTTCACGCCTGCCGGCGACGGCCGGGTCCGCAACACCGTCGTCGTCGCACACCCGGACGGGACACGCCGCGGGTACCACAAGATCCATCTCTACGACGCCTTCGGATTCACCGAGTCGAAGAACGTGGCCGCGGGAGCGGAGCCGCTGACCTTCGCGGTCGGCGACGTCACCGTCGGCGTGGCCACCTGCTACGACATCCGATTCCCCGCATTGTTCACCCACCTCGCACGGAAGGGCGCCCAGGTGATCGTGGTACCCACGTCGTGGGGTTCCGGACCGGGCAAACTCCGTCAGTGGGAGGTGCTGGCCTCGGCCCGAGCGCTGGACTCGACGACCTTCGTCGTGGCCGTCGACCAGGCGTTTCCCACCGACGACGCGGCCGCGTCGTCGAGCGCGCCGACCGGAATCGGACACAGCCAAATCACAGACCCATTCGGTACGTTGGTCGCCGCGTATCCGGATAGCATCCGGGTGGACGTGCACGACCTCGACCTAGCACTGGTCGAGAAAGCCCGTACGCAACTGGCAGTCCTCGCCAACGAGCGCCCACTGCCGGTCGGCGGCGAGACGGACAACGACGTGACGCCGGCCCACACGCGGCTCCGCGAGTCAGACGACCCAGGACGGAACCCATGAGCGACAGCAACACGCCCCGCCCCGATTCCTCATCCGGGGACCCCGCCGACGCAACCGGCAAGCACGATCCGAACACGAACAACCCCGGCGACCCCGATCCCGCGACCGGTGAGCCGACCTCGACGGGCCAGGGCGGCGAATGGCGTCCGGTGTCCGGCACCGAACAGGGCGAGCCGCCCGCGACCGAGCAGTTCGCGACCGAACCGATCGTCCCGGGAGCGCAGGCCTACTCGGCCATCCCGCCGTCCGATGCCGACACCGGTGCCATCGGCGGCGCCAAGCCCCCCACCTCGCAGTTCGCGCCCGGCGAAGACCCGTACGGGCCCGGGACGACCGCCTCGGGACCGATTCCGCCGGGATCGCCCGACGGCACCGGCAGCGGGCCGGTCCTCACCTCCCCGCGCAAGAAGCGGAGCACCCGCAAGATCGTCGCCTTCAGCGTCGTCGGTGTGCTGCTCCTCGCGGTCATCGCCGCGGTCGGCAGCGAGCTGTACCTGCGCAACAAGGTCACCAACTGTCTCGAGGAATCCTTCAGCGGGCTGACCGGCGTGCCGACCGAGGTGTCGCTCAGCCGTAAGCCGATCCTCCTGCAGGGCAGCGGCGACATCCCGTTCGTACAGGTCGACACCGATGACAGCGCCGGGGGCGTCCGTCTGCACATGCGTGCCGACGGCATCTCGGGCACCGAGAACTCCACCGACATCCAGAGTCTCGACGGCACGGGTTTCATCCCCTACGAGCGGATCGTCGAACTCAGCAAGGAGCAGGCCGGGGCGTCCGGTCAGAGCACCGGCACTCCGACCGGGGGCGTCGGCGCGGTCGAGCAGATCACCGGCAATGCGGCCGATGGCACCTTCGAGGTGCAGGCAGCGTTCCCGGTCATGGTCTTCCAGGTGCCGGTGTCGGCGACCATCAAACCGGTGCTGAACGACGGGCGGGTCGACTTCGAGGTCGTGAAGGCCAGCGCCCTGGTCTTCGGCATCCCGCCGGATTTCGCGCAGCAGATCGTCGACCAGATCACGACGTCGTCGCTCGGCCCGTTCTTCGACGAGGTGCAGGTCGACTCGCTCGAGGTGACCGACAGCGGGCTCGAGTTCGCCATCAGCGGTTCGGACGTGCAGCTGACCAGTGAGATGACCGGCACGTCGTCGCAGAGCCAGTCGGGCGGTTGCTCGGTCTGACCGGGACTGGGACTCAGACCGCCGGCGGCGGGTCGACGGTCAGGAACCAGACCGTCGGTCCGTCGGTCAGCGTGAACTCTCCGTAGACCCGGCCGCCCCACTTCCGTGCGTACACGTCGACCATGTGGGCGTCGGCCGTGCTGGCGGTGACCGGCGACCCCGCGCCGAGGGCCTCCTGCAGGACGGGTTCGAGCATCGCCGCGAGAGTGCCGTTCCTTCGATGGGCCGGGTGGACGAGCGCGAACACGATGCTGTGCGCGGAATCGATCGCGAGCGCACGCGATTTCTCCTGGAGTTCACGGAATCGTGGAATCAAACCATCCAGGGCGGTCACGAAATGGCGTGTACGGTTCGCCAGTTCGTCGTCGACCGGTTGGGTCCGATGATCGGGGCCCGCCACCGCGATCAGTCCGGTCAATTCCCCGGTGGTGGCGAACAGGCCCCGCAGGCCCGGTAGGAGATCGGTGAAGAGGACGTCGCCATACCACCGGAACACTTCGGGCGGGGAGTTCTCGCCCAGGAGCCATCGATAGACCGGGACCTCCTGCATTCCCGCCGCGAGAAGGTCGAGCGCGGGCGGGCGGTCGGCGGCCGTCAACGACCGTGATCGAGTCCCGGTCGCGTGAATGCTGACCATTGTTCCATGCCACCATGAAATCCCCGCGAATGTTTCCGGTCGGGTGTATTCCGCGGTCGATGGCACGAGATTCATGTGTTGTTTAGAACGGCATTTGAGAACCCAAACCAAGAATTATTCATATCGCAGGACGATTCCGTGATCGGTCTGTAACGTCGCCCCCGAGTCGTGTGACCAGGTGAGACGCGCGACCGACACTCAGGCATCTCACCATCATCAGAGGAGACGGATATGGCAGGCATAGTCGAGGGCGGTCTCGCGGGTGCGATCGGAGGCGCGGTCGAGGCGATCATCGGCGGGCTCGGTGACGCGGGTTCGATCGGCGGCGGTTCGCTCGGTGGCAGCGATTCGGAGACCTGAATCGACCCGACTCACCACCGGTTCAGCAGTTGATGGCCCCGACGGCATCAATTGCTGAACTGTTTCTGGGCCGAGTCAGTATTTGACGCAGGCGTCCGGACGTTGCATTTTCGATGCATTACACGGGTGATCACATTCGATTTCCGATGATTTCAATTCGGGCAACGTTGCGCTTTCAGCAGGGAAAACGCTGTTTCCGTGGGTCCGATTGTTGCGATATGCGAAAGCTGGTTTCGCTGATAGGGGAGACATTCCCGAAATGAATATGTAACGTCGGCGTCGAGCCGACGCACGGGTGAGAGCGGACGGTGATCGACGAACAATCTCACCGATGACGAAGGGAGCAGATATGTCTGACGCAATCGAGGGTGGCATCTCCGGCGCTATCGAGGAGATCATCGGCAACCTGGTCACCGGTTCGCTCGGTGGCGAGGAAGAGACCCCCGCCGGCTGAGTGCCCAGACTTTGCAACCGCCCCGCGACGGAAGTCGCGGGGCGGTTCGCTGTGTGGGGCCCTCAGTTGAAGACGACGGTCTTACGTCCGTGGACGAGCACCCGGTCCTCGAGGTGCCACCGCAGGCCTCGGCTGAGCACCAGGGCCTCGATGTCGCGGCCCTGTCGGACCATGTCGGCGACCGAGTCGCTGTGGTCGACGCGGATGACGTCCTGTTCGATGATCGGACCGGCGTCGAGGTCGGCGGTGACGTAGTGGCAGGTGGCGCCGATCAGTTTCACACCGCGCGCGAAGGCCTGATGATAGGGCCGGGCGCCGATGAAGCTGGGCAGGAAGCTGTGGTGGATGTTGATGGCCCGCCCGGCCCACGCATCGCACAGCTGCGGCGGCAGGATCTGCATGAAGCGCGCGAGCACCACGGCGTCGGGGTCATAACCCTCGACGATCCGCCCCAGCTCGCCGAAGGCCTCGGCCTTGCGCTCGCTCGCGAACGGAACATGGTGGAACGGGATACCGAACCGAGTGGCCAGGTCTTCCAGTTCGCGGTGGTTGCCGACGACCGCCCGGATGGCCGCCGGCAGTTCTCCACGATGTGCACGTCCGAGCAGGTCGATGAGGCAGTGGGTCTCCTTGCTCACCAGGAGGACCACGGACTTCGTCTCTCGCGAATCGGTGAGGCGCCAATCCGTTTCGGGTCCGAGTTTGGCGGCCACCTCCGACGCGAAGCGCGCGCGCAGTTCGTCCGCGGTCGACGACACCGAATCCGCGCGGATGGCCTGGCGGGTGAAGAACCACCCGGTCTCCTCGTCGGAGTGATAGGCCGCCTCGGTGATCCAGCCCCCGACATCGGTGAGGAAGGTCGAGATCCGCGCCACGATGCCGGTGCGGTCGGGGCAGCCGAGCGTCAGCACGTAGCGGCGCTCGGTCTGGTCTGTCGGGATCGTCTGTGCGGGGGCCACGACAGTCAGTGTGCCAAGCTCGTCGGTGTGACGAACAAGGACCTGCGACGCGGCGACGTCGCCGCCATCATCGACCACACCTTGCTCAAACCCGAGGCGACCCGGGCCGACGCGGAGGCCACGGTCGCCGAGGCCGCACGACTCGGGGTGCTCGCCGTCTGCCTCTCGCCGTCGATGTTGCCGATCGACACCGGGGAACTGCGGACCTGTGTCGTGGCCGGGTTCCCGTCAGGGAAACACCACTCGCTGGTCAAGGCGGCCGAGGCGCGTCTGGCCGTCGACTCCGGGGCCGACGAGATCGACATGGTGATCGATGTGGGTGCGGCCGTCGACGGCCGGTTCGACGAGGTGTTCGCCGACGTCCTGACCGTCCGGGAGGCCGTCGGCGACGACACCCTCCTGAAGGTGATCATCGAATCGGCCGCGCTGCTGCAGTTCGCCGGGCCTGACACCGTCACCGAGGTGTGCCGCCGCGCCGAGCGGGCCGGTGCGTCGATGGTGAAGACGTCGACCGGGTTCCATCCGGCGGGCGGCGCGAGCGTCGAGGCGGTGCAACTGATGCGCGCCGCGGTGAGCGACCGGGTGGGAGTCAAGGCGAGCGGTGGCATTCGGACCGCCGAGGCGGCCGCTGAGCTCATCGCCGCGGGGGCGACCCGGCTCGGGCTGTCCGCGTCGGCCGCCGTGCTCGACGGATTCCCCGTGTAGGCGGCCGGCCGCGGATCTGCGGACCGGCATCGGTCACGCCAGGGCGGAGACCTTGGCGTCGAGGTCGGCCATGACCAGGCTGGCGTTGACCGCGGCACCGGCGGACACGCCCTCGCCCATGGCGACGGTCACCATCGCATGCACGGTGGTGGTGTTGCCCACCGCCCATACGCCCGGCAACGCGGTCTCGCCCATCGGGCCGGTCCCGACCAACCCGTCCATCGGGCCGTCGTCGAGGGTGCCGCCGAGTCGCTCGTAGAGGTCGCCGCGGACGATGAATCGCGGCGAGACGACCACCGCGTCGGCCTCGACCACGGTGCCGTCGGTCAGGAGCACGCCGTCGAGGTGGGCAGAACCGTTCTCCGCGCGCGTCCGGACGCGCTCGACGCGGGCGTCGACGATGTCGATGCCGACCGCGGCGAAGTGCGACCGGTCGTCGTCCGACAGGGCGTCGGGATCGTGCGCGACCACGGTCACCCGGTCGCTGAGCTGGCGGAACATCAGTGCCTGATGCGCCGACATCGGGCTCGTCGCGATCTGCACGATGCGTGTTCCGCGGACCTCGTAGCCGTGGCAGTACGGGCAGTGCAGCACATCGTGTCCCCACAACTCCGCGACGCCGGGGAGGTCGGGGAGTTCGTCGACCAGGCCGGTCGCCAGGATGAGGCGACGGGCCGCGACGACCTCGCCGGAGGACAGCCGCAGGGTGAAGTCGTCGACGGTGCCGGCCGCGTCGACGACTGTGCCGGAACGGATCTCGGCGCCGTATCCCGTCGCCTCCGCCCGGCCGCGGGCGAGTAGCTCCAGGGGTGCGATCCCGTCCTGCCCCAGCACATTGTGGGCGCCGGCCGCCGGTGCGTTGCGCGGTTGCCCCGCGTCGATGACCACGACCTTGCGCAGTGATCGCGCGAGGACGGTCGCGGCGCTGAGTCCGGCAGCTCCGCCGCCGACGATGGCCACGTCGTATTCGGTTGTGGGGAAATCTTTTCGGGCGGATGAGGAGTTGGTCATCGTTGCTCGCTCTCGGGGGTGGGAATGGGGGAGGTGCGCGGCCGGGCGATCCAGAGGAGTCGTCCGGCGGCGAGGGCCAGGTCATCGAGACGATTCCGCGCGTCTGCCTCGGTCAAGTCGTCGAGCAGGGCGAGGTCGGCGGGTTCGAGGGTGTCGGCCAAACGGTGCCGGAACTGGGCGAACCAGTGCCGGGCGTACCGCGCGACCGAAGGGCTCGGGTCGCTGCGCCGGACGTGGACGGTCTCGGCGCGGAGTACCTCGTAGTCGACGTCGTCAAACGCGTCGGTCCAGTCCACGAGCGCTTCCCACCCGGCCCCGGCGGCCGCGGTCTGACAGCGGTCCTGCAGCCCGAGCAGTTCGGCGTCCTCGTGGGCGGGGACGAAACGCGGGACGCCCGCCATCTCGGTGATCACGACGATGCCGTCCGGTCCGAGCGAGGTCGCGGCCTCCCGCAACAGGCGCTGCGGATCGGCGACGTGATGTAGCGACATCGCCGCCCACACGACGTCGGGCATTCCGAGCGGCGGCAGTCCGTCGTCGAGATCGGCGACGACGGCGGTCACTCGATCGTCGAAACCGCCCTCCCGTGCGCGTCGTTCGACGAGCGCGACCATGTCGGACGACCCGTCGACCGCCAGGATCGAGGCCTGTGGGAAGCGGCGAGCGAGCGCCTCGGTGCCGGTGCCGGTCCCCGCCCCGAGGTCGGCAATGCGCGCGGGTACGCGCCCCAGGGTCTCCGCGACGAGACGGGCGGCGTCGCCGAGGTAGTCGGCCATGAGCTCGGCGTCGAGGTCGAGGACCGCGGCGAGCCGGGCGTGGTTGTGGTGGTCGGCGTGGTTCGCGTGCTCGTGATGTGCGCCGGTCGGATAGGGATGGTGCGTGCTGGTCATGACCTCACGGTAGCGCCGGCATGCCCGGATGGCATAGAATCTTGCCAATGACGCAAGAACTCGACGCGGTGGTCCGCCAGCGCATCCGCGGCCTCCGCATCGCCAGGGGCTGGACGCTCGACGCGCTCGCCGCCCGGTGCTATCTGTCGCCGTCCACACTGAGTCGGATCGAGACCGGGCATCGGCGGGTGGCGCTCGACCAGCTCGTGCCGATCGCCCGCGCGCTGGGCACGACCCTGGATCAGCTGGTCGAACCGGCGGACGACACCGACGTCGTGATCCGGCCCCAGCCGCACGAGGTGGAGGGCATGACGATGTGGCTGCTCTCGCGGGAGAACGCCCCACAGGGTGTCACCGTGGCGAAGATGCGGTTCGACCGCGAGCAACCCGTCGGTGACCTGCGCGTCCATCCGGGCTACGAATGGTTCACGGTGCTGTCGGGAACCGTGAGGCTGTGGCTGGGCGACCGCACGATCCTCGTGCCCGAGGGTGACGCCGCGGAATTCTCGACGATGATCCCGCACGCCATCTGCGCCTATCAGGGCCCGGCGGAGGTGCTGTCGATGATGGACCACGCCGGCGAGCGCGCGCACCTGCCGTCCGTGCGAACCGGACGCGCGGCCCGCGACGACGACGCCCCGGACGCCTGACCACCTGCCCCGCAGCCTCACACCACCGATGCGAGGCGGCGCATCGGTACTGTTGTTGCGGTGATGACTCCCCAGACCTCGGTGAACCGACGCTCCGTGCTCGCCGCGGCCGGGGTCGGAGCGCTCGGGGTCGCGGTGGCGGCCTGCTCCGGCTCCGGCCTCGGCCCCGGAGACGACACACCGGCCGACCCGCCGGTCACCCTGACTTTCACCCCGGCCCTCGATGCCGAGCCGGCCACCCCGACCGCCGAGTTCTCGGTCAAGGCGACCGACGGTTCTCTCAACCCCGACGTGAAGCTGACCAACCCGCGCGGCGTCGTGGTGAAGGGTCAGTTGTCAGAGGACCGGACGACCTACACGATCGGAGAGCCCCTCGGTTACGGCACCGAATACACCTGGAGCGGAACGGCGGTGGGTCTCGATCGCAAGGTCGTGCCGGTCGCCGGGACGTTCACCACGCTGCAGCCGTCGAGTCAGGTGAACGTCGTCGTGAACATCGGCGACGGTCAGGAGGTCGGCATCGCGGCGCCGATCATCCTGAAGTTCAACGGGACGGTCGAGGACAAGGAGGCCGTGGAGCGGGCGCTGACCGTCACCACCACACCACCCACCGAGGGGTCGTGGGCGTGGCTCGGCGAGGACAACGGCTCCCGCGTGCACTGGCGCCCCCGCGAGTACTACGCACCCGGCACGAAGGTCGGCATGGCAGCCAAGCTGTACGGCCTCGACCACGGCGGCGGCGCGTACGGAGCGGCCGACGTGACCAGCGACTTCACCATCGGGCGGGCCCAGGTGGTGAAGGCCGAGGAGTCCTCGCACCGGATCGTGGTGCTCCGCGACGGTGTCGAACTCATGGCGCTGCCGTGCAGCTACGGCGGCGGCGACCTCGACCGGAACGTCACGCGCTCGGGCATCCACGTGGTCACCGAGAAGTACGAAGAGTTCTTCATGAGCAACCCGGCCGCGGGTTACTTCAACATCCGGGAACGCTGGGCCGTGCGGATCTCCAACAACGGCGAGTTCATCCACGCGAACCCGGCGACCGTGAACGTGCAGGGATCGGCGAACGTCACCAACGGATGCATCAACCTGTCGGAGGCCGACGCCGAACGCTACTTCCGGGTCGCGGTCTACGGCGACCCGGTGGAGGTGACCGGGACGCGGATCGCGTTGTCGGAGGCCGACGGCGACATCTACGACTGGATCTACGACTGGGAGACCTGGCAGGGCATGTCGGCCATCAAGGGCGAGGTCCGCGAGACCTCGGTCCCGGCCACGCCCAGCGGGGCGCCCACCTCGAACGCCCCGGCCCCGCGCTAGCCGTTAGCCGGTCTTGATGTTCCGCCGGGCCGAGGCCTGATCGCGCGGCTTGAGGATGATCTGGTCCAGGTTGACGTGCGGCGGCCGGGACGCGACGAACCCGATGACCTCGGCAACGTCCTCGGCGACGAGCGGTGTCAGGCCCTCGTAGACCTTGTCGGCGCGTTCCTGGTCGCCCTCGAAGCGGACGAGGGAGAAGTCGGTCTCGACCATGCCCGGCGCGATCTCGGTGAGCCGGACCGGCTTCCCGAGGAGTTCATAGCGCAGGGTCCGGTGGGTGACACCCTGCGCGTGCTTCGCCGAGGTGTACCCGGCGCCATTGTCGTAGGCCTCGAACGCCGCGATCGAGGTGACGGTGACGATCAGGCCGTCACCCGACGCGATGAGTGCGGGGAGCAACGCCTTGGTGACCCGCAGGCTCCCCAGCACGTTGGTCTCCCACATCCAGCGCCAGTCGTCGAGGTCGGCGGTCGACACCGGGTCGAGTCCCTTGGCGCCACCGGCGTTGTTCACCAGCACGTGCACCGTGTCGAGGCCGTCGACAAAGGCGGCCACGGACTGCTCGTCGGTGACGTCGAGTTGTCTTCCGGTGCCGCCGATCTCGTCGGCCAGCGCGGTCACCCGATCGACCCGGCGCGCCCCCAGCACCACGTGGAAGCCCTGCGAGGCGAGCTGTCGCGCGGTGGCCGCGCCGATCCCCGAACTGGCGCCGGTGACCACGGCGATCGGTCGGTTGTCCGTCGACTGGGAGGCGTTGTCGGTGCTCATGGGCTCAACCTTACGGACCGCGCTGCTACATTCGTCGCATGCGTGGGGGAGTGATCCCGGCGGCGCTGCAACTGACCTCCACTCCGGCGGCGGCGGTACTGCACGCGATCCGGGTCGGCGGACCGGTGACGCGGGATCAGCTCGCCGCGACGACGGGTCTGTCGCCGGCCACCATCAACCGTCAGGTGCACGCGCTGGCCGCTCACGGTCTGGTCGTCGAACGCCCCGATCTCGCCGGGCCGAAAGCGATTGGCCGGCCCAAGAATCCGCTGACCATCGACCGCGACTCGCTGTGCGTCGCGGGTATGCACATCGGTGCCCGTCGGACCGTGCTCGTCATCGCCGACCTCGGCGGCCGCACACTGCACAGTCACGCCGTGCTGACGCCGACCGGCGATCAGGAGGACGCGCTCGCGCACCTCAGCGGACTGCTCGCCGAACTCGCCGCCCGGTTCAGCGGGCGGCGGGTGCTGTGGGGAGGTGTCGCGGTCGGTGGCGCGGTCGATGCCGAGACCGGGGTGGTGAACCACCGGGTCCTGGGCTGGCATCAACTCGCCGTGGGCGCAACACTTGCCGGGAGCCTCGACACGCCGGTGTCGGTCTGTGAGCACGTCGAGGCGATGGCGGCCGCCGAGTTGCTCCTGTCGCATCCGCGCGACGACGGGGGTTCTGGGCTGTTCTTCTACGCCCGCGAAACGGCCGGGATGGCAATGACTCTCGACGGCCGCGTGCACGTACCGGAGCGTGGCGCGGGCACCATCGCGCACTTGCCGGTCACGGCTCCGGTGCTCGCCCCCGGGCTCACCCGGGTCCGGTTGCAGAACGTCATCGGCAACGACGCCGCGGAGGTCGCGGCGCGTCGGCTGGGGATCAGCCCGACCTCGGCCCGGATCGCCGACGAGCGGGCCCGGGTGCTGGGAGAGTCGGTCGCGCTCATCCGGGATGTGATCAACCCCGATGCCATCGTCGTGGCCGGCGACGCGTTCGCCGCACACCCGCACGGGCTCGCGCCGGTGCAGGCGGCCTTCGACGAGGCGACCACGCTGACCTGGCCGCTGGAGATCGCGCCGTCGAGATTCGGTGTGCGCGTGCAGGAGAGCGCGGCGGTCGTGGTGGCGCTCAGCGTCATCTACGCGGATCCGATCGCGGCGATGGCGACGCTGTAGACAGGCCGTCGGCCCGCCTGCCTCTGCCGTCGTCGCACGCATCCCCTACGGTGTGTCCATGACGCTGCCCCGCGATGTATCCGCACGGCTCGAGGTGCGGGTCGACGACCCCACCGAACTGGAGATGCAGATCACCGTCGCCCGATTGCCCGGCCTCCAGTTGGAAGAAGAACTCGAGGTCGAATTCGACGGACAGTCGGTGACGCCCGAGGAGATCATCGGGCCGCACGGTTCCCGGATCCATCGGCTGCAGCTCGAGCGGGGTCTGCTGACCATCGACTACCGGGCGTCGGTCCTCACGCCCGCCGATCCGCTGCCCGTCGACATCACCGACCGCTCGACGTACCTGCGGCCCAGCAGATATGCCGAGTGCGACAAGTTCTTCGGCTTCGCCGCGGGTCAGTTCGACGCATCGTTGCCCGACGGGGAGATCCTGACCCAGGTCGCCGCATACGTCTCGGACCGCCTCAGCTACATCCCCGGGACTTCCGACCCCATCGACGGCGCCGCCGACACCCTGCTCGCCGGTGCCGGGGTCTGCCGCGACTACGCGCATCTCGTCGTCGCGCTGCTGCGGGCCCTGAACATCCCGGCCCGCCTCGTCGCGGTGTACGCCCCAGGGTGTTCGCCGATGGATTTCCACGCCGTCGCCGAGGCGATCGTCGACGGTGAGTGGGTGGTGGTCGACGCGACCGGGCTTGCCCCACGTCAGAGCCTCGTGCGGATCTCGACCGGCCGCGATGCCGCCGACACCGCGTTCCTCGACAACCATCGCGGGTCGATCAACCTCAACTCCTACGAAGTGACGGCGACGGTGCGCGGCGAGCTGCCGATCGACGACGGGAATGGGCGCGTCCGGATAGGGTGAGCGCGTGCATGCGCTCACCTGTCCGGTCTGCAATGCGTTGTCGGGCTTCGATCGTCAGACCTGCCCGAACTGTGCGACGACCATGGGCGTGCACCTGCCGTCGCGGTCGCTGTACGCGGTCGGGCCGGAGGGGGTCGAGATCGACGGCGCCCGGTGGGTGTGGTGTGCGAATCGTGATCGGACGCAATGCAACTGGTTGACCCTCGCCGAGGTCACCGAGGACAGCATCGGCCTGCGGGGTCGGTGTTTCCCCGAGTCGCTGATCCGGCGTCAGCCCGACGCCGAGGACACGCTCGCGCTCGAGAAGCTCGCGCCGGCATCGTTCGACCTGCGGCTGCTGGTGTACCAACTCGTCGATCTGGGTCTGCCGGTGGAGCCGTTCTGGCGCACCGAGGGCGGCCTGGCCTTCGACCTGTTGTCGAGTCAGACCCTCGGCCGGCCGGTGATGATCGGGCACGCGGGCGGGGTGGTGACCATCGACCTCGCCGAGACCCAGGACGCCTATCGGGAGCGCCTCCGGGTCGACCTCGGCGAGCAGTACCGCACCATGCTGGGTCATTTCCGCCACGAGACCGGGCACTACTACGAACACGTCCTCGTCGAGACCGGCCCGGGCGCGGAACGCTACCTCGACCGGTGTCGGGACCTGTTCGGCGACGAACGCGCGAGCTACGCCGACGCGATCAACCGCCACTATCGGTTCGGGTCACCGGAGAACTGGCGCGAGTCGTACATCTCCGAGTACGCCACGATGCATCCGTGGGAGGACTTCGCGGAGTGCTTCGCGCACTACCTCCACATCACCGGGACCATCGACACCGCCCGGGAATCCGGGCTGAATCTCGACGCGCAGCAGGTCCGGTTCACCATGGACCGTGACATCGTGCCGCTCCGGTCGTACGCCGACGAGCCGATCGAACGGCTGCTGTACGACTGGAAGTGGTTGTCGCTCATGCTGAACCGGGTGAACGTGGCCATGGGACGCCGCCCGCTCTATCCGTTCACCATCCCCGAACCCGTCGTGCGCAAACTCGGCTTCGTGCACGAGGTGATTCGGGAGAGCGCCCGGCGGGCGGTGACGACGGACCCGCTCGTCGCGGCCCCGGCGCAGCTGGCCTAACCGGCCGAGGCCGTCCGCGCCCGCTGCTCGGCCACGAACGCGAGAACCGTTGCCACATCGTCGGTGTCGGCGATGCGATAGTCGGCGGCGGTGTCACCTTCGCCGACCTTGATGCCGATGTCACCGGTCTGGGGACGCAGGTGCGCGAAGGCCTTCTCGTCGGTCACGTCGTCGCCGAGATAGATGACCGCGTCGGCGCCGACGGCCGCGCGCAGGGTGTCGAGGGCGTGGCCCTTGCTGGTCTCGATCACCGCGAGTTCGAGGACGGCCTTGCCCTCGGTGGTGTGCACCCCCGGCCAGGAGGCCGGACCGGTGCGGGCGCGATCGAGCGCGGCGACGGCGTCGGACGCCGACGCGTTGCGCACGTGCAACACCGTGCTCGCCGGTTTGACCTCGACGGTGCTGCCCGGGAATTCCGCGGCGATGGCGCGCAACTCGTCGATCAGGCGGGTCAACAGCGCGCGCGCTTCGTCGGTGACCTCGACCGCGAACCCGGACTCGAACTCACTGCCGTGACTACCTACCAGCACGACCGGGGCAGTGAGGCCGGACAGTTCCGCGAGCACGGCCCGTTCGCGGCCGGACACCACGGCGACGACGGTGTCGGGAAGTGCCGCGGCGGCGACGAGCGCGTCGATCGACGCGGGTTCGGGGACGGCGTCCTCGGGACGCGCGACGATTGGCGAGACACATCCGTCGTAATCGCTGGCCACGAGCAGCACCCCCACGCCGGCGGCCCGGACCAGCGCGTCGGTGAGTTCGGCGGGAATCCCGGTGTGGTTCACTCGGGCTCGTCCACCAGATGAACACCCCGGTTGGGCGACAGTTCGGTGTCGGAGTCGGCGCCGAGGGTGCCGAGGAAGCTTTCCGCCCACTTCGCGACGTCGTGGGCGAGGACCTGCCTGCGCAGCGCGCGCATGCGCCGCCTGCCCTCGTGTTCGCTCTGTTCGACCGCGGCCTCGATCGCGTCCTTGACGCCGTCGAGGTCGTACGGGTTGGCCTGGTACGCCGAGCGCAGTTCGGCTGCCGCGCCGGTGAACTCGCTGAGGACGAGTGCGCCGCCCAGGTCGCCCCGGCAGGCCACGTACTCCTTGGCGACGAGGTTCATGCCGTCGCGCAGGGGCGTGACCAGCATGACGTCGGCCGCGACGAAGAAGGCGACGAGTTCCTCACGCGGCACCGGTCGGTGCAGGTACTGCACCACCGGCTGGCCCACGGTCGCGTGGGTGCCGTTGATGTTCCCGACGAGTTGCTCGATACCGGCGCGCATCTGCTTGTAGCTCTCGACGCGCTCGCGGCTCGGCGTCGCGAGTTGCAGCATCACCGTGTCGGCGGGATCGAGTCGCTTCTCGGCCAGCAACTCGGAGATGGCCTTGAGCCGGACGTCGATGCCCTTGGTGTAGTCGAGCCGGTCGACGCCGAGCATGATCGTCTTCGGATTGCCCAGCTCGCGGCGGATCTCGGCGGCGCGCTCCCGGATCTTGCGGGTCTTGGACAGTGCGTCGAGCTCCCCGGAGTCGATCGAGATGGGGAACGCGCCGACGCGCACGGTGCGGAATCCGACCTGCACCACGCCGAAGCGCGACCGCACCCCAACGGTGCCCTTGCTGGTGGCCTGCCCGGCGAGGCGTCGGGCGAGGAAGAGGAAGTTCTGTGCCCCACCCGGCAGGTGGAAGCCGATGAGATCGGCGCCGAGCAGGCCTTCGACGATCTCGGTCCGCCACGGCATCTGCATGAACAGCTCGACCGGCGGGAACGGGATGTGCAGGAAGAAGCCGATCTTGACGTCGGGCCGCAGCATGCGCAGCATCTTCGGCACCAGTTGGAGCTGGTAGTCCTGCACCCAGACGACGGCCCCCTCGCCCGCGGCTCGCGAGGCCGCCTCGGCGAAGCGCCGGTTCACCTCGACGTAGGTGTTCCACCATTCGCGGTGGTACTCGGGCTTGACGATGACGTCGTGGTAGAGCGGCCACAGGGTGGCGTTGGAGAAGCCCTCGTAGTATTCGGCGATCTCTTGCGCCGACAGCGGGACCGCGTGGATGTCGATGCCCTCGATGTCGGGGTTGTCATCGGAGTCGGGGATGCCCGACCAGCCGACCCAGGCCCCGGTGTTGGCGCGCAGGATCGGCTCGAGCGCGGTCACGAGTCCGCCGGGGCTCTGCTTCCAGTTGACGGTGCCGTCGGGAAGGACCTCTTTGTCGACGGGCAGGCGGTTCGCGACGACCACGAACTCGGCCCCGTCATGGGTGGACCGGTCGGTGCCGGTCACTCCGCCGGTGTCGGGGTTGGTTTCTCCTGCTCGCGGAGCCACCTGCTCAGGCGTTCTCGCCCGGCGCGATCCCCAGCATGGCGAACAGCATCCGGCACTCGTCGGCGTCGGTGGCGTACGCGGCGACGACTCGGCGCGCCGAGTTGGCGGTCTCGTCGGCCACCGGCTCCAGTTCGTCGTCGGTGATGTCGGTCGCGTCGGTGGTCTTCGCGGGCATGTGAGTCCCCTCGTTGTGCGGCATGGTGTGCGGTTCGGTGCGCGGTGACGAGGCGCAGCCGTGCGGTGTCTCGGTCCGTTGCTGACTGGAGCGGCCGTCCGATGACACGCCCGACTCCGCATTCTACCCGGACATCGGTGGTGCTCACGGCCACCCGTCCGGCGTCAGCGTCGTGGCGGTGGCGGCCGCCACCGGTTCGCTCGGACCCGGCGTGCGGCCGCGTCGGCCTGCCGCGCCTCACGGGCTTCGCGCAGGGCGATCCGGCGGCGGAGACGCCAGTCCGGACGGGGTGGCAGCTGAGGGCGACGCAGCGACCGGGCGACGAACTCGCCCAGCGTGACCCCCGCAGCGAGGGCGCAGCCGATGGCCAGCGCGTTCGCGATCCAGGTGAATCCGTCGAGCGTCTGGTCGCCGAGGATGCCGTAGAGGCCGCGATACACCGCGAGACCGGGCAGCAGCGGGGTGATGCCGGCCACCGCGACGACCAGCGGCGGGGTCAACGCGCGGCGTGCCAGCAGGCCGCCGATCAGTCCGACGAACGCCGCCGCGAGACCGTTGGCGATGACGTCGCCGATGTCGGTGAACGTCGAGGCCGCCGCGACCGCGGTGCCGATGAAACCGCCGAGGAACGCCACGCCGAGGGCGCGCGTCTCGGCGTAGCTGGCCAGCGCGTAGGCGCAGGCGGCGACCGCGCCGGCGACCACCCGGATCGGCAGTTCGACGACCTCGAAGCTGGTGGTCGTGGTGATCGTGGGCAGGAAGATGCCGCCCGCCTCCAGGATTCGGATCGCGACGCCGACACCGGCGATGATGCCGCCGGTCATCAGCAGCAACTCGAAGAACCGGGCGACACCGGTGATCGGTGCGCCGGTGATCGCGTCCTGGACCGAGCCGACGAGGGACAACCCCGAGAGCAACACGACGATGCCGGCCGCGATGACCTGCGACGGCGCGATCTGCACACCGAGTCGTTCGGCCGCGGCGAAGACCAGGGCGGCCGGGACCACCGCGATGAAACCGCCGGTCAGCTGCTGGAAGAAGACCGGTGTCCCGATGCGGTTGAGCCAGCGGTTGACGGTGACCGTCACCACGGTCGTCAGGAAGGCGAGCGCGGCGACGAGGTATTCGCCGCCGAGGAGCACCGCGATGCCCGACGCCATGATCCCCCAGGCGGTCGTGGCCAGCCAGTGCGGATAGGGGTGCGGCGCGGTGATGATCTCGTCGACCATCTGGTGGGCGGTGGACGGGCTGATGAACGAATCGCGGATGCGGCGGACGAGCCGGTCGACCTGCGCGAGCCGGGTGAAGTCCATCGACCGGTAGTAGACCTGCTCCATGGTCGTGATCGGCGGGAGCGTCGCGCCGCGCCGCGCGCTGACGACGATCGTGTTGTAGGTGACATCGACGTCGACGTCCTCGAGGCCGTACACGCCGGCGACGAACTTGATCTGCGTCTGGGTGTCGATGGCCCCGGTGCCCGAGTCGAGCAGCACCGCCCCGATCTTCGTGGCGAGATCGAGGACCTCGGTGATCGCCGCGACGTCGAACGGTTCGATCGGCTTACGTGGCGACACCATGATGCTGCCCGGTTCGATGGTGTCGATCGTCGCCTGCCGGCTGCCGCTGAGCCGACGCAGGACACGGCCGATCTGTTCGCGCACGCAGGCCTCCTCGGGTCGATGGTGGAGTGCTCGCGGGGTAACCGACACCCGGCCGGTGCAACCCTGACAGGAGACTGGATACACCTCGTCCGTCCGGACGACTCCGGCAGGGTCGGCGGAGGAGCCGGGAGCGGCGGTGAGCGCCGGTGACCGGGGTGACGACGGCGACCACTCGTCTACGATCGCGGCATGTCCTCGGTGCAGATCAACGGTCCGCGAGACGGCCACACCCGCAGTGCCACGGTGAGTCCCGGGAGTCTCGTCTTCACCGCCGGTGCGGCCCCCATCGACGACGACGGCGCCACCGTCGCACCCGGGAACGTTCGCGAACAGGCCGTGCAGTGCATGAGAAACCTCGAGGCCGCGCTGATCGAGTCCGGCGCGACGCTGCGCGACGTCGCGAAGGTCACCGTCTTCGTCGCCGAACACCTGCAGGCCGATCTGGTGGTCGCGTGGGACGCGGTGACCGAGGCCTTCGGCGATCACAAGCCGGCCGGCAGCCTGCTGGGCGTCTCGGTCCTCGCCTACGACGATCAGCTGGTGGAGATCGAAGCGGTCGCGGCCATCCGGGGCTGATCGCGGCCCGGCCGGTCCGCCGGGTGCGGATGAAGCGGAAGAGGTCCGGCGGATATACTCGCTCGCGCGCCTCCTTAGCTCAGTGGTAGAGCACTCGCCTTGTAAGCGAGCGGTCGTCGGTTCAATCCCGACAGGGGGCTCCACGCACGAACGCCGCGCACCTCTTCCGGTGCGCGGCGTCTGACATTTCGTGGGTTTCGGCTCGCCGGCCGGGGCTACCAGATGACGGCGAGGCCCGCGGCGAGCAGGGACAGGGCGCCGGCGGACCAGAAGAGGGCGCGCGGTACGGGTTCGCCGGTGCGCTTCTGCCGAGCGCTGCCCATGCCGAGGATTCCGCCGAGGACGAGCAGGATCACCAGCTTGATGCCGATCTTCGGGTAGTTCAGCTCGATACCGGCCGGCCACGGCGCCGCGAGCGCGAGCCCGGTCAGCAGGGACAGCAGCAGTCCGTAGTCCATCACGCGGGTGAACCGGAACTCGCGAGCCACGAGTTGGGTGACCCAGCCGCCGAAGGTCACGGCGAAGCCGATGATGTGCAGGAAGATTACGACGTTGCGTAGTAGCTCCATGCGGTCACCATACCCAGCAGACACGGCCGAGTTCTGGATTACGAGAACGGGTTCACGGTGCACGATGGACGGATGAAGCACGACGAACCGGGCACCTCCGCCAACTCGACGTCCCCGACCGACGGCGTGGCTCCGGACGGGACCCGCCCAACGGCCCAGACCCGGGTCGGCACCTTCCCCGGGGTCGCCGGGGAACGGGCCGACGTGTGGCGGGGCATCCGGTACGCCCGCCCGCCCGTGGGGGAGTTGCGCTGGCGCCGTGCGATTCCCCTCGAGGAGGCCGATGCGCCCGAGGACGTGGTGGATGCCTCGACCTTCGGCGCGGTCTGCCCGCAACAACTCAACCCCGCCGTACGTCTCGGTCCCGATGTGGTCATGGACGAGGACTGCCTGTTCCTCAACGTCTGGACCCCGCCGGGGGCCGCGGAGCACGCCGACGACGCCATCGGACTCCCGGTCATGGTGTGGCTGCACGGCGGCGCCTACGTGCTGGGGTCGGGGGCCCAGCCGTTCTACGAGGGCTCGAACCTCGCCGCCACCGGCGACGTGGTTGTCGTGACGCTGAACTATCGGCTCGGTGTGCTCGGGTTCGCCGACCTGTCGTCGATCGACCCGCGGTTCGAGTCGAATGCCGGCCTCAGTGACGTGCTCACCGCGTTGGGCTGGGTCCGCGACCACATCGCCGCCTTCGGCGGTGATCCCGACAAGGTGACGGTGTTCGGCGAGTCGGCGGGCGCGGGACTGGTCACCGCGCTGCTCACCATGCCGGCCGCGGCCGGGCTCTTCGGCCGGGCGATCGCGCAGAGTTCGCCCGTGACGTCGATGTACGGTGCCGACCGGGCCGCGCGGGTCGCCGACCAACTGCTCGAGGCCGCCGGCATCGACGCCGGTGGACTCGACACCGGCGAGATTGTCGGGCGTCTCGAACAACTCGACGGCATGACCTGTTCGGCGATCACCACCACCCTGTTCGAGAAGGTCCCCACCGAGGTGCCGGGGACCATCGCGTTCGCACCGGTCATCGACGGCGATCTGCTGCCCGAACATCCCCTCGACGTCTATCGCGCGGGTCGGGCGCATCCGGTGCCGCTGATCATCGGGACCAACCGCGACGAGGCGAATCTCTTCAAGTACATGAAGTCGCCGCTGATGCCGATCACCACCGCCGACATCGAGCGCATGTTCGCCGGGATGGCGAAGGAGTATCCGGACGTCGTCCTGCCCGAACGTGCGCAGGTGCTCTCCGCGTATTCCGGTCTGCGCCCGAAGGTCACCGGACTCGGCGTGGCCCGTGACGTGGCGTTCCGCATGCCCACGCTGTGGCTCGCAGAGGCGCATGCGCGTTCGGCGCCGGTCTATGTCTACCGCTACGACTGGACGACGCGAATGTTCCGGCTGCTCGGTCTGGGGGCCGCCCATGCGACCGAGGTCCCGTACGTGTGGGGGAATCTGGGCAACGGGCCGAAGGACATCACGTTCCTGCTCGGCGGGCGTAAGCAGGGAGAAGCGGTGTCGGAGAGGATGATCCGACGGTGGACCGCATTCGCACACGGTCAGGAGCCGGACGCCGGGGCGCTCGGGGATCCCTGGCCGACCTACGACACCGGCCATCGCCCGGTGTTGCGCATCGACGCCGAGGACCGGGTCGTGCAGAACCTCGACGGCGACATCTGGGAGGCGTGGGGCGACGAGGTGCTCGGCTTCCGCTGAGCCGCAACTGCTTCAGTCCCGGCGGCAATCCGCGCGAGCGTCGATGTGCGGGAGATAGGCGTCGCGCTGGGCGTCGGTGACGGGAGCGGTGCTGGCGCAGATCCAGTCGCGGGCCTCGTCGAGATCGAGCGTGTGCAGGTAGACGTTCCCGGTGGTGTCACCGCCGGAGATGATGTCCTCGTCGGTGGGGAGTCGGGCGGGCAGCTGCCAGGTGGTGGTCGTGTCGGTGGTCGCGAGCAGCGTCCCGACCGGTTGCGGGTCGGTGACCCGGCCGTCGTCGTCGAGGGCGAAGCTGATCAGCTCGTGCGTCGCTGTACCCACCGTGAGGCGGTTCGGCGCGACGGACACCGTCGAGGCGAACATGTCCTCCTCCCGGTCGATCAGTTCGGGTTCGGCGTCCGTGCCGGCCGGCGGGAGCCGCCACGTGGAGAGGTCGCGGGAGGCGACCACCAGCACATCGCCGTCGAATACGGCCTGGGCGGCCGGCGCCTCGGCGGTGATGACGTCGACCGGGTCCGCGCCCGGCGACGTCAGGTCGTACAGGTAGACGCGTTTGTCGTCGGAGGTGACCGCGACCCGCAAGCCGTCGGAGCTGAAGGCGACGTTGCGGATGAGGTCGGTGGGTCCGCGCAGCGGTGCGCCCACGCGTCGCGGGGAGCCGGGCACCGAGGTGTCCCACAGGGCCACGGTGGTGTCGGTGTCTCCGGTCGCGAGCAGATGGCCCGACGGCGCGAAGGCGACCGGGAACGAATAGCGGGTGGCGACGTCGAGGGCCGCGGCGCGTCGCGGGGCCGCGGTGTCGGTGATGTCCCACAACTCGACGAGCCCGCCGTTGTTGTTGGCGGTCGCGGCGAGGGTGCCGGGGCCGTTGAGGCTGACCCGCGGATGGTCGTTGACCCGACGCTGGATGGGCGTGCGCGATCGCAGGGTGAGGCCGTCGGACATCGTCCACAGGTTCAGGGTGGTGTCGGCGCCGACCGTCGCCAGGACTCGTTGGGCGTCGTCGGTGTCCACGCCGGTGATGGTCCCGCCGCGGTCGGGTTCGGTTCGGCCGGGCAGGCTCCAGACGTCTATCGTCCCGTCGGAGCGGCCGGAGACGAGTTGGCGGCCGCTGGGGTCGAACCGGGCCGCGAAGGTCCGCACCGAGCCCTGTTCGGAGGTCGTCTGCAGCGCCCACTGCAGGATCGGCGAGGCCGGGTTCGCGGTGTTCCACACCCGGACCAGGCCGTCGGCCCGGGCGGAGGCCACCTGCGCACCCGAACCGTCGAAGGCGATCGACCACGACCCGGCCGTGCTGTTGGGCAGCGACGTGCTCAGCGGGCGGGGTGCGAGCGGGTCGGCCACGTCCCAGAGTTGGGTGTTCGGACTGTCGCCGGTGATCGCCAGCGAGCGGCTGTCCGGGCTGAACGCGACGGCATGGGTGATGCTGGGGAAGCCGGTCAGCGGCCCGCCCAGCGGCTGCGGCGATTCGCCGGTCGTCCACAGCCGGACGGTCCGGTCGTCGCCGCCGCTGGCCAGGACGCGTCCGTCGGGGCTGAAGGAGAGGGTGCGCGCCGCGGCGGTGTGGCCGCGCAGGACGGCCGTCTCCCGGATCGCTCCGGTCGGTGAGACGGCGTACATCGTGATCGTGCCGTCGTCGGACGATGCGGCCAGGGTCCGCCCGTCGGCGGCGAACCGCACCATGTAGACGGTGCCGTGGCCCGGGGACACCGTCGTCGCCAGCCGCGGGTTCAGTGCGTCGGTCAGGTCCCACATCCGGACGGAACCGTCCCCGCTGCTGCTCGCCAGCAGTTGCCGTGTCGGGTGGAAGTCGGTGCTGGTGACGTAGTTGCCGAAGCCGCGCAGGACCGCGACCTCCCGATAGTCCGACGAGCCGGACCGGGCCCAGACGCGCACGGTCCGGTCGCCGCTCGCCGACGCGAGCTGCGTGCCCGTCCGGTTGAACGACAGGTCGTAGACCGGGCCGGTGTGGCCGGTCAGCGGGGCCACCAGGGGCGTCGTCGCGGCGCCGCGCAGACGGCTCTGGACGGTCGGGTCGTCGGGATAGACCTCGTGGGCGACGAGCAACAGTCGCGCGGCCAGCGACGGGTTGGAGTACTGGATGCTGTCGATGTGCGACAACAGCGCCGAGCGTTCGGCGGCGTTGCGCTGTTCGCGCAGGTCGTGGGCCTGTCGGAAGCCGATGGCGGCGGTGATGGACGCCGCGATGGCCAGCACGACGATCACCGACACCGCGCCGACGCGCGTGATGCGGCGCCGCTGCTGCATGGCGACCGCCGCGTCGAGGAAGGCGTCGTTCTCGCTGCTCAGCAGATGCAGGTAATCGCTGCGCAGGGTTCGTCGCCGGCGCTTGGCGTCCTCGAGGCGCGACCCGGTGTAGAGGAACGACCGGCCGCGCCCGTTGGCCAGCCACGCCGCGGTGTCGGCGTCGACCTGCTGGCGCCAGAGGTGGTTGTCGGTGTCGTCGGCGATCCACTCGGCCAGACGTGGCCAGGCGGTGAGCACCACGTCGTGCACGAGCATCACCGAGTCGGTGGACACCGTGAGCAACCTGGCCTGGGCGAATTCGTCGATGACGGTCGCGACCTCGGGCGGGAACCGGTTCGCGATGGTCGCCGTGGAGAGCGGCACGCGCAGCGCGATGCCGGCCGGCCCGACGTGCACCAGGGCGAGGAGGACCGCGCGCGCGAGATCCCGATGACGCGGATCGATCGCCGCCCAGGCCGTCTCGGCGGTGTCGGCGACCGCGCGGGCGATACCGCCGGTGGCCCGGTACCCGGACAGGGTCATGCGGTTACCGGTCCGGCGTGCCCAGGTCGCCTGGAGAACGTGCGCCAGCAACGGCAGGCGGCCGGCGCGGTCACCGCCGGTCGACGCCTCGTACAGCTCGGTGATCATCACGTCGGCGAGTCCGGTCTCGATGCGGCCGCCGGCGAGTCGGACGGGCGCGGTGATCACCTCGCGCAACTGCGTGCGGGTCATCTCCGAGACGATCACGCAGCGGTGCTGCCACGCATCGGCGAGGAACGGATGCTCGACGCACTGACTGAAGAAGTCGGCTCGCACGCCGACCACGACCACGACGTCGGACGCCAGCTCTTGGACCTCGCGCAGCGTCTCGGTCCGCAGCGGGTCCTCGAGCGAGAAGACGTTCTCGAACTGGTCGATGACGATGACCGCGTCCCCGGTCGTCGAGGCCGGCGCATCGGTGTCGCCCGGCACGTCCGGGTCGGCGATGACGAGCCCACTCGGGGTGATCTCGCCGAGTCGGGGCGACGACAATCGCCTGTCCCGGGCGAGGCCGGCACGGAGCAGCGATGACTTGCCCGATCCCGAGACCCCGGTGACCACCACCAGTCGCGACGCGGGGGACAGCGGTGGCGGTCCGGAGCGGGCCGACAGGATCGCATCGACGAGGGTGCTGACGACGTCGTCCCGGCCGAAGTACATCTGACTGTCGGCCGCGGTCAGGGTGGCGAGGCCGGGGAACGGCCGGGCATGCTGCGGTGCGGGCGGCTCGGCGGTGGGGGTCTCGTCGGGCGTCCGGCGGTCCCACATCTCCCGCCACTGCGGGATGGTCAGGACGTCGTCGGCCCCGGCGGCGACGGCGCGTGCGGTCAGCCAGACGAGCAGCGGTTCGACGGTCGCGAAGTCGCGGGGGAGATGACGGCCGTTGCGCCAGTCACTGATCCGCTGCGCCGAGACCCGGGCCCGTGTCGCCGCGGCGCGCAGCGTGGGCCGACCGGCTTGCACGAACAAACGCGTGAGTGCCTGACCGAAATCCACTCAGCTGTCCTTGTGCTCGCCCCGACAGATCGACCGCACCATCATGCGATAGCCGAACCCACCGCGCCACCATCGGCGATCCGATGTGGTGACGGCCACACCGCGGACCGCGGATCACCGGACGTGGCGTGCGGATCCGGAACCGGTTCTGTCCGGTCCGGATAGTCCGTTAGCGGCTTGATCTGCGCTTATGTACCGGTTTCCGGAACGGGGGTGGAGTGGGTCGCGTTCGTGGGGTCTGCTGGTGGGGCGCAACTCGACGGGGGTCGGGAAGCGCACAGGTTGCGTCGGTCGAAGGACACACCGAAAGTGTCGCGAAACACTGCCCGTCGGGGGCTGTGTGTCGTTCGGCCCACACGACCGCGCGGGTGCCGGACACCGGGTCGACGGGGGTCGGCGGTCTCCGGCACCCGCGTCCCCTCCTCGCCTGCCGGGTCACCCGGGCTGTCGGCGTCGATCACTACGATCTGTCCATGCGACCACCCCGGGTGCCCGTGCGATGAGCCGCCTGTTGATCTCCGACTCGCAACGCCGCACTCGCCTCATGCGCCGGCAACACCTCGATGTCTCGTCTCGAGCCGCCGACTCCGTAGAAGCCGCTGCCACGATGGTCGGTCTGCACGCGACCACACCGTCGAGCGTCCACCTCGCCGCATGGGCCCGGGTCGATCCGGAGCTCGCGCGCGAGTCGGTCGACGCCGCCCTCTACGACGACCGGACGCTCGTCAAGCACCTCGCGATGCGTCGCACGTTGTTCGTCTTCCCGCGGGACATCCTGGCCGAGTCCGTCGGAGCCCTCGGGCCGCGGATCTCGGCGTCGGAACGTACCAACATGTTGCGCGACCTCCGGCGCAGTCCCGACTTCGACGACCCGGAGGGCTGGATCGAGACCGCTCGGCGGGAGGTCCTGGCCGAACTCGCCGGTGGCGAGTCGCTGACCTCCACCGAACTCCGCGAGCGTCTGCCCGCGCTCGACGGCTACATCAGTCACGGCGCGGGCACCACGTGGGCGGGCCGCGCCCCGATGGGGCCGCGCGTGCTCAACATGCTCGACGCCGAGGGGGCGATCGTCCGCGGACCCAACCGGCTGCGCTGGCATCTGTCGCGGCCGGCGTGGACGTCCATGCCGCTCTGGCTCGGCGAGGATCTGCCGTCGATGAGCGTCCACGACGGGCACTGCGCGCTGATCGGACGCTGGCTGCGGACCTACGGACCCGGCACCGAGACGGACCTGGTGTGGTGGCTGGGGTCGACCAAGACCGCGGTCCGCGCCGCCCTCGCCGAACTCGAGACCGTCCAGGTCGACCTGGAGGGTGGCGGAGTCGGCCACGTCCTGCCCGACGATCTACCCGAGGGCACCGGGGTCGACGGCATGGGGGACGAGCCGGTCGAACCGCAGGCCGTGCTCCTTCCGGAACTCGACCCGACCACCATGGGCTACAAGGAGCGCGGCTTCTATCTCGGCGGCCACGCGCCGAAGGTTTTCGACTCCGCGGGCAACGGTGGCCAGACGGCCTGGTGGGATGGTCGCATCGTCGGTGGCTGGTATCGCCGCGCCGACTCGACGATCGACGTCGTTCCGCTCGAACCGTTGTCCTCCGAAGCGCGTCGGGCTCTCGATGCCCGGGCCGAGGAGCTCGCGGCATGGCTGGGGGACGAACCGCTGAAGACCGGCTACACCGCGCCGTATGCGCGAGGGTTGTAGGTCGATGCTTTCGCTTGGTTCGACATCTGTCAATATTGATGAATGTCGAACCAGAACCTGCTGGCGACGGCCTCCCGCGGCATGACGACCCACGAGGCGGAGACCGTCGCTCCGGCGTTGAAGGCACTCGCGGACCCGGTCCGGTTGCGGTTGTTGTCCGAGATCGCCGCGCATCCGGGAGGTGAGGCGTGCGTGTGCGACATCTCCGGACCGTTCGACCTCTCGCAGCCGACGATCTCGCACCATCTGAGAGTGCTGCGCGAAGCCGGTCTGGTGTCGAGCGAGCGACGCGCGACCTGGGTGTACTACCGCGTGAACACTGGTGCGCTACAAGAATTGTCGGGGATGCTCGGCTGTCTCGCCACGGTCCTGGGGGAAGCACGTTCGTGTGAGGCCGGACGATGAACGTCACGGAAACCGCCGTCGCGGGCAGGCTGTCGATGCTCGACCGGTTCCTGCCGGTGTGGATCGGTGCCGCGATGGTGGTGGGTCTGCTTCTGGGTCGCATCGTTCCCGGCGTGGGCAACGCGCTGGCGGCCGTCGAACTCGACGGCATCTCGTTGCCGATCGCACTCGGGTTGCTGATCATGATGTATCCGGTGCTGGCCAAGGTGCGCTATGACCGGCTCGACTCGGTCACCGCCGACCGTCGCCTGCTGCTCGGGTCACTGGCATTGAACTGGATCATCGGACCGGCGTTGATGTTCGCGCTGGCCTGGCTCCTGCTCCCGGACCTGCCGGAGTACCGGACCGGACTGATCATCGTCGGGCTGGCGCGGTGCATCGCGATGGTCATCATATGGAACGACCTGGCGTGCGGTGACCGCGAAGCCGCTGCCGTCCTGGTCGCGCTGAACTCGGTATTCCAGGTGATCATGTTCGCCGTGCTGGGCTGGTTCTACCTTTCCGTGTTACCTGGCTGGCTCGGCCTCGAACAGACGACCATCGACGCCTCGCCGTGGCAGATCGCGAAGTCGGTCCTGATCTTCCTCGGCATCCCGCTGGTCGCCGGGTACCTGACCCGCCGGATCGGTGAACGGACCAGGGGGCGTGAGTGGTACGAGTCCGCGTTCCTGCCGCGCCTCGGACCATGGGCCCTCTACGGGTTGCTGTTCACCATCGTCATCCTGTTCGCGTTGCAGGGTGAGCAGATCATGTCGCAGCCCTGGGACGTCGCGCGTATCGCTCTGCCGCTGCTGATCTACTTCGCGGTGATGTGGGGCGGTGGGTTCGTGCTCGGCGCCGCGATGGGTCTGAGGTATGCGCGCACCACCACGCTCGCGTTCACCGCCGCCGGCAACAACTTCGAGCTCGCCATCGCCGTCGCGATCGCCACCTACGGTGCGACCTCCGGCCAGGCCCTGGCCGGGGTCATCGGACCGCTCATCGAAGTGCCGGTCCTCGTCGCCCTCGTGTACGTGTCCCTCGCGTTGCGGAAACGGTTCTCTGCAACACCCGACTCGACCGGGGAGCCCGCGCGCCATGTCTGACCTCATCAATGTGCTGTTCGTGTGCGTGAGCAACCGTGGCAAATCCGTGATGGCCGAACGTCTCTCGGTGACGGTCACCGACCGGATCGCGGCGTCGTCCGCCGGAACCAGTGCGAAGATCGGTGGGCAGGTCAACGAACTGTCCGCGCAGGTGCTCGCCGAGGTCGGAGCCGACGCCGGCGGACACCGGCCACGACAGCTCACGGACGAGATGATGCGAGCCGCGGACCTGGTCGTGGTCGTCGGCACTGCCGAGGTCACCCCGCCCGACGGGGTCCGTGTCGAGGTGTGGAACACCGACGAACCCTCCGATCGAGGCATCGACGGCCTCGAACGGATGCGGTTGATCCGCGACGACATCACAACTCGTATCCGCGACCTCGCCGACAGCTTGGAGGGGTGAGCGTTCAGAACGGTGGTGGGTCGGTGGCGTTCCACCCACCGACAAGAACGACGACGCTCGGTCAGCAGCAGGCTGTGCGAGCGTCGGCGGGGTCGGTGGCGCTACCGCCGCAGCACACCGACCCCTCGGTGGATTCGTCGACACCGCTCTCGGCCAACAGCTTCGGGCTGGTTCCGAAGGTGTCGGAATCCGCGAGCACGGTGTAGATCTCCCACTTTTCGTCGCTCGGACCGGTGACCCACACCTTGTCTTGCGTTGCGAAACAACAGGTGGAGTTGATCTCCTGCTGTGTGAACATGCCTTCGCCGGACAGTCGGGCGATCTCGGCATGCACCGTCTCGCTCGATTCGACCTCCACTCCGAGATGGTTGATCGTGCCGCCCCGGCCCGGGTTCTCCAGGAGCACCAGTTTCAGCGGCGGTTCGACGATCGCGAAGTTCGCGTATCCGGGCTTTCGCTTGGCCGGCGGGGTGTCGAACAGCTTGGAGTAGAACTCGATCGCGGTATCGAGGTCATCGACATTGAGTGCGAGTTGCATGCGGGACATGAGGGGAACCACCTTCACCTGTGAGACATATGTCGAAAACATTGGTTCTTGCAGGATGTCACCTTTTCGACATATGTCAATGACGAAGGTATGGTCGGCTCATGCCCAAGACCTTGCCGGTGGTCGACATCAGCGCTCCCATCTGCTGTCCGCCGGTGTCGTCGGCGCCGCTGGACGACGAGGCCGCTCTCGAGATCGCGTTGCGACTCAAGGCACTTGCCGACCCGGTGCGCATCAAGCTCGTGTCGATCCTCCTCGCCGACAAGGAGGACGGGATCTGCACGTGCGATCTGGCGACGGCCGTCGGACTCGCCGAGGCCACGACGAGCCATCACCTGGGGCAGCTGCGAAAGGCCGGCATGGTGGCGCCCGAGCGTCGCGGCATGAACGTCTACTACCGTGCCCGGCCAGAATCGCTGGAGGCCGTGCGCAACGTTCTCAGCGCGACCGCCGGCTGCTGCTGAACGCGGGGGCCCTACGACTGGTCAGGGGTCACTCACCGACATGCGGCGGGACGGCGGCGGGGTCGGCCATCACGTCGGTGCCGCCGAGTGCCTTGTTCGCGCGGCGTTCCACCAGGAGAGGTACGAAGTCGCGGACCTCGGTCCCGTCGAAGTGCTTGTACGCCTTTTCCACAGCCGCGGCGACGTCGTCCGGTGACCGGTGCGAGTAGAGGCCGATCAGCCGGTGCTGCACTTCGCTGATCTGACGAAGTTCGTCATTCGCATCCATGGACACAATTTAGTTCGAACACGACGAAGCGGTCTCTCCTGACGAATGGGTTCACGCACCGTTCATCTCGCCGCTATCGGCGCTCCACCTCGATCGGGGAGTGAGTCGACTGCCCGCAGGGCGAGACGGGGAGGGTCGGCGGTGAACGATCCGAGAACCTACGATGTCAGCCATGGTTCGTTCCGGCCGTCCCGTCGATCCCGTCGCACAGGCGCAGGCACGCGTGCTGATGGAGGAGCTCGAACGTGTCGCGGATTCCCTCGTGGACAGGCTGCAGAACGGAACCGGGGGCGAGAAGGCCCTCCGCACGGCGCGTCGGGAACTCTACGAAGTCCGCGAGCACGTACGACGCCTCCAGGACAGATACGAACTCTCCGCCTGACCGCGCGCCCCGCGTTTCGATGAATTCGAGGGTCGGACCGGGTCTGACCCGGTGGACTGTACTCACCATCGACATTCACCGAGCGAAAGGCACCGTCATGCGAGAGGAATCGTCATGAGCGCGGCATTCCCACCCGTCGCCGACCGCGACACCTGGGCGGCGGCGCTGGCCGACCTGCGGCGCCGCGAGAAGGCGGCGACCCGCGAACTCGACGCCATCGCCGCGCAGCGTCGTCGACTCCCGATGGTCGAGATGGACGACTACGTCCTCACTGGGCCCGCCGGGCCGATCCGTCTGGTCGACATCTTCGACGGACGCTCACAGCTGATCGTCTACAACCACATGTGGACCGACGGCGCCCGGTTCCAGTGTCCCGGCTGCACCGGTTTCACCACCCAGTTCAGCCGACTCGACTACCTCGCCGACTACGACGCACGGTTCGTCATCATCACGCACGGGCCGATCGACGAGGTGCTGGCGTACAAGCGGCGGGTCGGCAATCGCATGGACTGGTACTCGTCGGCGGGTACGACGTTCTCCGCCGACGTCGACGCCGCGCCGGGCGAGGGGTTCGCCGTGAATGTGTTCCTCCGGGACGGCGACACCGTCTATCGCACGTGGCACTCGACGGGACGCGGCACCGAACAGCTGGGCTTCACGTTCGGACTACTCGATGTGCTGCCCTACGGGCGGCAGGAAGAGTGGCAGGACTCCCCAGACGGATGGCCCCAGAGTCCGACCTATTCGCGGTGGCGTGGCTCGGAGGAGATGGCCGCGGCGTATGGTGATCCCGACGCTTGAGTTCACGTCGAGGTGAATCCGCTGGTCAGCGTTCACAGGAATCTCCCAGCGTGCCTACAGTGAGGTTCCAGGGCCGCCTGGGACTCTGGTCGTGTGAGTGAAGCGGCGAAACAGAACAACACGCGCGGCGCGAAGGTCCTCGTGGTCGACGACGAGGAGAACATCCGTCAATTGCTGTCGGTGTCGCTGAAGTTCCAGGGCTACGAGGTCGAGACCGCCGCCGACGGTCCGGCGGCCCTCGACCGATGCCGCATCGCCAAACCCGACGTCCTCGTCCTCGACGTGATGATGCCGGGAATGGACGGGTTCGGGCTGCTGCGCCGGCTGCGTGCCGACGGGGTGGAGGCGCCGGCACTGTTCCTGTCGGCGCGCGACACGGTGGAGGACAAGATCAACGGCCTCACCATCGGCGGTGACGACTACGTCACCAAACCCTTCAGTCTCGAAGAGGTCGTCGCCCGGTTACAGGTGTTGCTGCGCCGCAGCGGTTTCGACGACCAGAAGCGCGCGTCGTCGAAGATCACCTTCGCCGACATCGAACTCGACGACGAGACCCACGAGGTGTTCAAGGCGGGCGAACTGGTCGCCCTCTCGCCGACGGAGTTCACGCTGTTGCGCTACTTCATGGTCAACGCGGGCACGGTGTTGTCGAAGCCGCGCATCCTCGACCACGTCTGGAACTACGACTTCGGCGGCGAGGTGAACGTCGTCGAATCCTATGTGTCGTACCTGCGGCGCAAGCTCGACACCGGGGACAAGCGACTCATCCACACCCTCCGCGGCGTCGGCTACGTGATGCGTGAGCCCCGTGACTGATGCGACGGTGACGAGTGCCGGCCGCGGCACGCGGAAGCGCGGTGTCCCACTGCGGATCTCGATGGTGGCGCTGACGGTGTTGCTCGTCGCCGTCGGACTCCTCGCCTCCGGTGTCGCGGTGACCTCGTCGATGCGGCAGGACCTCATCTCCCGCGCCGACGAGGGGCTGGAGAACGCGGTACGCACGTGGGCCGAACCCCGTGGTCTCCTCGGCGACGGCCCCGGCCCACCCGGGCCGCGTCGGCCGCCGTCGCCCTACTACGTCGAGTCCGTCGTCTACGGGCCCGGCGGGATGTCGGCCGACAACGTCTACAACCAGTTCGACGACGCACCCGACCTCAGTGGACTGACCGGTGACAACGCCGGACCCGTCACCGTCCCGTCGGTCGACGGGGACGGGCCGCAGTGGCGGGTCATCAAGCACAGCAACAGCTTCGGCAGATCCATCGTGGCCACCCCGATGTCCGACATCGACGACACGGTCAGCAGGCTGGTCTGGCTGCAGCTCGCGATCGGCGCGCTGGTCGTCCTGCTCATCGGGGTGCTGAGCTACGTCCTGGTGCGCACGAGTCTGCGCCCGCTCCGCCGGGTCGAGGAGACCGCGCACGAGATCGCGGAGGGCAATCTGACGCGGCGGGTGCCGCCGGCGCCGCCGAACACCGAGGTCGGCAGTCTGTCGGACTCGCTGAACCGGATGCTCGGCCAGATCCAGCATGCGTTCGCCTCGACGGCCGCGTCCGAACAGCAGGCCCGCGCCTCCGAGGAGCGGATGCGCCGTTTCGTCGCCGACGCCAGCCACGAACTACGGACCCCGCTCACGTCCATCAAGGGATTCGCCGAACTCTATTCACAGGGCGGCGTCCCCGACGTGACCGACGCGATGCGGCGCATCGACGACGAGGCCGGCCGGATGAACCTGCTGGTGGAGGATCTGCTGATGCTCGCGCGACTCGACGCGCAGCGGCCGCTGGACTCGGCACCCGTCGACCTCCTCGGCCTGGCCGCCGATGCCGTGCAGAGCGCCCGTGTCGCCGCCCCCGAGCGCGAGATCCGGCTCGACGTCGTCCCGGGCGATCGGCCGCCGGTCGTGCTCGGCGACGGGCCCCGCCTGGTCCAGGTGCTGCGCAACCTCATCGGCAACGCCGTGAACCACACCCCGGCGGACGCCTCGATCACGGTCGGGGTGAGCGTCGACGACGCCGCGAGCCCCGGGGAGGCGGTGCTGACCGTCGCCGACACCGGGCCGGGGCTCTCGCCCGAGGACGCCGAGCGCGTCTTCGAACGCTTCTACCGCGGGGACTCGTCCCGACATCGCGGCTCCGGCGGCGGTAGCGGCCTCGGCCTCTCGATCGTCGCGGCACTGGTCGCCGCGCACGGCGGCCGCGTCGGTGTGGACACGAGCCCCGGTGCGGGAGCGACGTTCTGGGTGCGCCTACCGCTCGCGGAGGCCGATTAGATCAACCGGCGCAACTTCGCGAATTCGGTGACGTCGTCGCGGAACCGGTCGAGTCCGACGAGCGTGTACATCCCGTCGATCTGCCGGTTGGCCCACAGCTGGTGGATGCGGCGTAGGTCGGATTGCCGTGACTTCCAACCGATCCCGTCGATCACCGCGAGGACGAGCTGGGTCGGCAGCCGCACCTCGGCCATCTCCTCGATCTCACGGACCGCGTCGGTGAGTTTGGAGCCCGTCGAGTCGAAGCCCTTGGCCGCGACCACGATGTCGGCCGACGCCGGGTCGCCGACGATGAGGTCGGCGGGCGCGGTCCGGCCGTTGCGTCCCGCGAACCGCGAGCGGGTGACGTAGTCGAGGCCGATGTCGCGGGCGATGTCCTCGATCTCGTCCTCGACACGCCGGCCCGACGCGCCCGCGCGGGTGGCGGTGGCGCGGGTGCCGGCGCGGGCCACGAGAATGTCGGCGAAGGTGAACGTGCGGGACAGCTGGGTGCGCAACATGCGGACCAGGTCGAATTCGGTGTCGAGCCAGGTCACCAGCTCGACCGGTTGTGCGCGCGCCAATGCATGCCACCCACTGGTGTCGAACCGGTCGCGTAGGGCGTTCTTCAGCTTCTCCTGGGACAGCCCGACGGCGAGCCCCAGTACGGGGACATCGGTGGGGTTGTCACGCACCCACGCCGCCAGTCCCGCGATGTCGGTGTCGAGCAGTTCACCGAGACGCGCCGTGGCCTGGGTGATCCGCTCGGCCTCCGGCGTCGACGCGGTGGGGTCGACGTGAGAGGTCAACCGTCCCAACGATTGCAGATAGTCGTCGAAGTCGCCCGCGGTGCTCATCGTGGAAAGTCGTCCACTCAGTCCCGGCCGATGAACAGGTACTCGCTCACGTCGCGGCGGGTCGCCGCCGCGTGGGTGCCGAAGCTGTACTTGTGGTCGATCGCGATGACCTCCACCGACGGCTTGACCTTCCCGAGCAGGTCGACGATTCGGTCCTTGCCCGGCAACGCATTCGACGAGTACGACAGCACGATGGCGCCGGCGTCCTCGAAATGCTCGAAGGTACGCAGCAGCGCGTCCTCGATGGTCCGCTTGTAGGCGAACGGCGTGAAGCGTTTCGGCAGCTTCTTGGTCTTGGTGTTCTCCATGATGCTCATCCCGCGCCAGTAGGCCGACAGGCCTTCGAGGAAGTGGTAGCGCTTGATGTAGTCGTTGTCGTCGGTCGGCGGGGCATACGGGGGATCGAGGTACACGAGGTCCGGTGCTGCCCAGGGTAATTCGAGGTCGAAGATGTCGCCCTGCACGCTCCGGCTGTTGCGTCCGTTGCTGAACACGGTGGCGTTGTAATCCGCGGCTGCCCGCAGACGGAAGTGGTCGCGCAGCGACATCGTCAGGTCGCGACGACCGTCGGCGTAACGCGTCGAGTCGGTGAAGGTGAATACGCCACGGGGCTGTTTGCGGGCGGCCGAGAGGACGAGGGCGGCGATCGCGAGATCGCGTCGGTAACCGCGCAGTGCGTCGATGTGCGACCACGCGGAGTCGAGGAACGCACGGTCCTCGGTGGTGAAGTACAGCCCGTCGAAGGTCCGCGAGATGTAGTCGCGATCGTCGGCGGGCGGACCGCAGATTGCTTCGACCAGTTCCGGCTCGAGCCGGACACTCGAATTGGCCACCGACGCGCGGGTGATGATGTGCGGGAAGTTGAGGAAGTCGTTGCTGACGACCTCGAAGCCCTGCGCCTTCAGCAGATAGGACACGACTCCGGAACCGGAGAAGGCGTCGACCGCGGTGGTTCCGCCGATGTCGGCGAAGGTGCGTTCGAGGTGGGGCAGCAGCCGGTATTTGGAGCCCATGTACCGGAGGCGGGGGAACCGTTGGGCGCGGGCCAGGATGTCGCTGGATCCGACGACGGCTCGGGACGTGCGTCCTGCCCGGGATGATTCTGGCCCACTCACACCGAAAAGAATGTCATGGACCCCTGACATCCCGGGACAACACTCGCCGTCGCCGGCGGCGTCACCGTGGCGACGCCCGCAACACCTAGACTCGGCCCATGGCATCGGTCTTCAGCATGATCATCAATGGCGATCTCCCGGGTCGATTCGTCTGGAAGGACGGCGAGGCGGTCGCGTTCCTCACGATCGAACCGGTCACGCCCGGTCACGTCCTGGTGGTTCCCCGCGCCGAGGTCGACCACTGGGAGCAGATGGACACCGCCGCGTTCGCGCACCTCAGTGCCGTCGCGCAGAACGTGGGTCGCGCGGTGAAGGACGCCTTCGACGCGCCGCGGATGGGCCTGCTCATCGCCGGCCTCGAAGTCCCGCACGTGCACGTCCACGTGTTCCCGGCGCTCTCGATGCAGACCTTCGACCTCGCGAACGCGAACAAGAACGCCCGCCCCGAGGACCTCGACGCCGCGGCCGAGAAGATCCGCGCCAGCCTCCGGTCGCTCGGGTACGGCGAGTACGTCGCCGACTGACCCGACCGTCCGGCAAACCCACCACTTTTCGGCGAACCCACCCCTCGTCAGGGTGCTGGGTATGCCGAAAAGGGGTGGGTTTGCGTAGGGCTCACACCGTCCGGTGGATCAGCAGCGGTAGCACCGCGGTGGCGCCGGCTTCGCGGAGGGCGGCGGCGGCCAGGGTGATCGGCCAGCCCGAGCCGTTGGCGTCGACCACGAGCAGCACGGCGCGGCCCGCGACGTCGGGCGGGTCGCCGAGGTGGTCGCGCCAGTACGCGGCCTCGACCGCGCCGGTCGCGTCGGTGGGCGGATCGCCCATGCGCACGGGAAAACTGTCGCCCTCGCGTTTTCCGACCTTCCGCAGGTGGTCGGCCAGGGTCTCGGCCAGGACGGTGCCGGTCAGACGGAGCGACACGATGACGTCGGCCCGGATACCGGTGTCGCGCACCCACGCGGCCAGCGTCGCAACCGCGGCGTCGCCCAACTCGGCGAGCGCGCGCTCGTCGCCGTTGCGGGCCGCGGCCAGCACCTCGACCCACTCCGGGGCGTCGGCATGGGCCAGGACACGACCCGGCTCGGCCAGGAGATCGGCGGAAATTCTTCCGCGACGCCCGAATTCGCCGCCCGGCCACATCTTGCGGGGGTCCAGGGTCTGGGCCTTGCGACGCAGCGTCGAGGTCACGGTGCGGACGATCTCGGCGTCGACCGAATCGGGGAGTCCTTCGCTGAGGGCGCCCCGGCAGACCGAGCAGCGTCCGCAGTCCGCGGCCTGCGGGTCGTCGAGGGATTCGGTCAGCAACCGCATGAGGCACGTGCGGCCCGCGATGTAGGCGCGCATGATGTCGGCCTCCCGACGGCGCACGGCGAGGATGCCGTCGTAGTGCTCGGCGTCGTAGGTCCAGGGCTTGCCGGTGGCCACCCACCCGTCGGGGGTCCGGTCGGTGACGCCGTCCACCGCGAGTTGCTTGAGCATCAGTTCGATTCGCGTGCGACGGAATCGGGTCGCGGCCTCGAGTTGCACGACCGATTGCGGCTCGTCGGCGGACTCCAGGGCGGCGAGCAGGTCCCGCATCTTATCCGGGTCGGGGATCGTCGCGGTCGCGAAGTGATCCCAGATCCGGTGGTCGGTCTGCGAGGCCAGGAGCATGACGACGGCGTCGTCGAGGGCACGGCCGGCACGGCCGACCTGCTGATAGTAGGAGACCGGCGACGGCGGTGACCCGACGTGCACCACGAACCCGAGATCGGGCTTGTCGTAACCCATTCCGAGCGCCGACGTCGCGACCAGCGCCTTGACCTCGTTGCGCAGCAACGCGTCTTCGAGTTCGTGGCGGCGGTCGGCGTCGAGCTGACCGGTGTAGGCCGCGACCGCGAGGGCGTCGCCGTGGACCGCCCGGATGGCCTCGACCAGCCGGTCGGCGTCGGCGACGGTCAGCACGTACACGATGCCCGATCCCGGGAGGGCGGGCAGCGACTGTGCCACCCAGCCGTACCGCTGGACCGGGGAGAGTCCGTCGAGAACGTTGAGGTGCAGAGACTTTCGGGCCAGCGGTCCGCGCAGGACGAGAGTGGGCTCGCCGGCGGTGTCGGCGTCGAGCTGAGCGGCGACGTCGGAGGTGACACGCGCGTTGGCGGTCGCGGTGGTGGCCAGGACCGGCGTCGTCGGGTTGACGGTGCGCAGCACGTCGGCGACGCGACGGTAGTCCGGGCGGAAATCGTGACCCCAGTCGGATACCGCGTGCGCCTCGTCGACGACCAGCAGACCCAGGTTGCCGGCAAGGGCGTCGAGGACGCGGCGGCCGAAACCCGGGTTGGCGAGCCGCTCCGGCGACACGAGCAGGACGTCGAGATCACCGGCGCGCAGCTGTGCCTCGATCATCGACCACTCGTCGACGTTGGAGGAGTTGAGGGTGGCCGCCGACAACCCGCCGCGGGCAGCGGCCGAGACCTGGTCACGCATGAGGGACAGCAGCGGCGACACGATGAGGGTCGGCCCACCGCCGCCCGCCCGGATGATCGCGGTCGCCGACCAGTAGACCGCCGACTTGCCCCATCCCGTCGCCTGGACCACGAGGACCCGTGCGCCGCGCTCGGTGGGATCGGCGGGTCGGCCGGCCAGCGCGGTCACGGCCCGGAGCTGGTCGTCGCGCAGGGCGGCGCCCTCACCGGCCAGGCTGGTGATCACGCGATTGGCGGCGGTCAGCTGATCCGGGGTGAGGGTTGCGGCCATGTGCCCAATGTAGATGCGCCCTCGGACACGCCGATGACGCCGTCCACACGCCCCGTTCGCGCGGGGGATCCGTTCACAGGAACCTGACAGCTCGCGCGCAGAGTGACGAGAGGCTGGGAACCGAAGGTTGTACGCATGATCCCAGAAGCACCGCCGGCCCGGACGGCGCAGATGTACACACTCATCGACAGTTCCACGCCGAACCCGATACTCGACATCGTGGTCCCCGTCTACAACGAACAGGCCGACATCGCGTCGTCCGTGCGTCGCCTCGCCGACCACCTGCGTCTCCACGTGCCGTACGCCTCGCGCATCACCGTCGCCGACAACGCCAGCACCGACGACACCCTCGCGATCGCCGCCGCACTCGCGGACGAAATCGACGGCGTGCGCGTCGTCCATCTGGAGCAGAAGGGACGCGGCCGCGCGCTGAGCGCGGTGTGGCAGCACAGTGACGCCGAGATCGTCGCCTACTGCGACGTCGACCTGTCGACCGATCTCAACGCACTCATGCCACTCATCGCACCGCTCGTCTCGCGGCACTCCGACATCGCGATCGGTACTCGTCTCAGCCGGTCCGCACGCGTCGTCCGGGGACCCAAGCGCGAGTTCATCTCCCGCTCGTACAACCTGATGCTGCGCACTGCGATGGGCGCCCGGTTCTCCGATGCGCAGTGCGGATTCAAGGCCATGCGCACCGACATCGCCCGCGAACTGCTGCCGTTCGTCGCCGACACCGGCTGGTTCTTCGACACCGAACTGCTCGTGCTCGCCGAGCAGATCGGTCTGCGCATCGCCGAGGTGCCGGTGGACTGGGTCGACGACCCCGACAGCACCGTCGACATCGTGCCGACCGCGATCGCGGATCTGAAAGGCTGTGCGCGCGTGGGGCTCGCACTCGCCATGGGCCGGTTGCCGATCGCCCAGCTGCGCGCCTCCATCGGCCGCGACCGGGCCGCGGGACCACAGCTCGACGGGGTGCCGACGGGCATGGTCGGGCAGCTCGCCCGCTTCTGCGTGGTGGGCGTCGCCTCGACGCTGGCCTACGCGGTGTTGTTCCTGGCGCTCCACTCGTTCCTCGGCGCCCAGATCTCGAACGTGGTCGCGCTCGCGGTCACCGCCGTCCTCAACACCGCCGCCAACCGGCGCTTCAGCTTCGGTATCCGCGGCCGCGACAACGCGTTGCGCCACCAGCTGTTCGGCCTGGGCGTGTTCCTGTTCGGCTGGCTGGTGACCTCGGGCGCGCTGCTGGTGCTCCACACCGCCGCTCCCGACGCGACCAAACACATCGAACTGATGATCCTGGTGACCGCCAACCTGGTGGCCACCCTCACCCGGTTCGTCGGTCTTCGCTGGGTGTTCCGCAAGACGCCCGCTCCCACCACGGAGGTAACCGCATGAGCGCGACGGTCAGTCTGAATCCGCCGGCGAACACGACCGCGCCCGAATCTCGTTCGGAGAGCAGTCACCCGACATCGAGAAATACTGTCTGGGAACGGGTCTCACTCGCATTGCTGCTGGTCGGCACCACGGTCGCATACCTGTGGAACCTGTCGATCAACGGATGGGCCAACTCCTTCTACTCGGCTGCCATCCAGGCCGGGTCCCAGTCGTGGAAAGCCTGGTTCTTCGGGTCGTCGGACATGGCCAACTCCATCACCGTCGACAAACCGCCTGCCTCGCTGTGGATTCCGGGACTCAGTGCACGCATCTTCGGGGTCAACTCGTGGTCGATCCTGGTGCCCGAGGTGCTGATGGGCGTCGCCTCGGTGGCATTGCTCTACCTCATCACCCGGAAGTACCTGGGCCACTGGGCCGGCATCCTCGCCGGGGTGATCCTCGCGGTGACACCGGTCGCGGCCATGATGTTCCGCTTCGACAACCCCGAGGCGCTGCTCATCCTGCTGATGATCGCCGCGGTCTGGTCGATGATGAAGGGACTCGAGGACGGACGGTGGCGATGGCTGGTTCTGACCGGCGTGTTCGTCGGCTTCGGATTCCTCACCAAGCAACTCCAGGTCATGCTGATCGTGCCGCCGCTGGCGGTCACCTACCTCGCCTTCGGGCCGCGTGGTTGGTTGCGCCGGATCGGACAACTGTTCGCCGCGCTCGGCGCGATGATCGTCAGCGCCGGCTGGTGGATTCTCGCCGTCGAGCTGTGGCCCGCGTCGTCGCGTCCGTACATCGGTGGCTCGCAGAACAACTCGATCCTCGAGTTGACCCTCGGCTACAACGGCCTGGGCCGGCTCAACGGCAACGAGACCGGCGCCGTCGTCCCCGGTGGTGGGGGAAACGCGATGGAGGGCATGGGCGGTGGACCGGGTGGCCCCGGAGGCGGGGGCGGCGCGTGGGGCGAGACCGGCTGGCTGCGGATGTTCGAACCCGCGCAGGGCGGTCAGATCGCCTGGCTCATCCCGACCGGCCTGATCCTCGCCGCCGTGGCACTCGTACTGATCGGCAGGGCCCGACGAACCGACCCGCGCCGTGCGTATCTGGTCGTCTGGGCGCTGTGGCTGCTGGTCACGATGGGTGTCTTCAGCTTCATGGCCGGGATCTTCCATCAGTACTACACGGCGGCACTGGCTCCCGCGGTCGCCGCGGTCGTCGCCGGCGGCGCGGCGGTGTGCTGGTCGCACCGGGACCGGCTGTGGGTGCGGATCGCGCTCGGGATCTCCGTCGCGGCCGCCGCGGTCTGGGGCTATGTCCTGCTCGATCGCACACCCGACTTCGTGCCGTGGCTGCGATACGCGGTCCTCGTCGTGGGGCTGCTCGCCGCGGTGGCCATGGTCTTCGCCCAGCGTCGGATCTTGGCGACCGCAGCGCTCATCGGGGCCATCATGGCCGGCCTGGCCGGGCCGGCCGCCTACACCGTCGACACGATCGCGACCGAGAAGAGCGGATCCATCATCACCGCCGGACCGCGCGTCGAGGGCGAATTCGGTCCCGGTGGCGGTGGGCCGGGTGGACGAGGTGGCCCGGGTGGTCCCGGCGGACGGGGCATGCCCGGCATGCCACCGCAGGGATTGGGAGCACCCGGGCAGGGGATGCCCGGTATGGGTCAACAGGATGGGGGCGGTCGGGGTGGCGACGGAGCCGCCGGAGGACTGCTCCGTGGTTCGACGCCGTCGGCGGCGCTCGTGGACAGGCTCACCGCCGACGCCGATGACTACACCTGGGTCGCAGCTGCGGTGGGCTCGATGTCGGCGTCCGGCTACCAGCTCGAGACCGGGCACTCGGTCATGCCGATCGGCGGATTCAACGGCAGCGATCCGTCACCGACCCTGGTCGAATTCCAGCAGCTTGTGGCCGCGAAGAAGATCCACTACTTCATCGGTGGCGGTTCCGGTCCCGGTATGGGTGGCGGCATGGGCGGCAACTCGTCGCAACCGTCGTCGCAGATCAGCACCTGGGTGCAGGCGAACTTCACCGCCGTCACCGTCGACGGCGTGACCCTGTACGACCTCACCCAGCCCACGAGCTGACCGGCGCCGACACCGTTTGGGCGGTCACGGGTACCGGCGTTTAGAGTCATGGACGTGCGCGTACTCGTGATCGGCTCGGGCGGCCGCGAACATGCCCTCCTCATCGGTCTGGCGAACGATCCGGCGGTCACCGACCTGCACGTCGCCCCGGGCAACGCCGGCACCTCGTCGATCGCCACGAACCATCCCGTCGACGCCGTCTCCGGCGACGCGGTCGTCGCGCTGGCACGCGAGATCGGCGCCGACCTCGTGGTCATCGGTCCCGAGGTGCCCCTGGTCCTCGGGGTCGCCGACGCCCTGCGCGCGGCCGGCATCGCGACCTTCGGTCCGAGTGCCGAGGCCGCGCAGATCGAGGGGTCGAAGGCGTTCGCGAAGGACGTCATGAAGGCCGCGGGGGTCACGACCGCCCATGCCGAGATCGTCGACAACCCCGCCCGGCTCGACGCCGCGCTCGACCGCTTCGGCCCGACCTGGGTGGTCAAGGACGACGGACTCGCCGCCGGCAAGGGCGTCGTCGTGACCGCGGACCGCGACGTCGCCCGCGACCACGCCGCCGAGTGCCTCGAGAGCGGCCACCCCGTCCTGCTGGAGAGCTTCCTCGACGGGCCGGAGGTGTCGCTGTTCTGCCTCGTCGACGGTGAGACCGTGGTGCCCCTGCTGCCCGCGCAGGACCACAAGCGCGTCGGCGACGACGACGCCGGACCGAACACCGGCGGGATGGGTGCCTACACGCCGTTGCCCTGGCTGCCCGCCGAGATGACCACGCGCATCGTCGACGAGGTCGTCAAACCCGTTGCCGCCGAGATGGCTCGACGCGGCATCCCGTTCTCCGGCCTGCTGTACGCCGGCCTGGCGATCGGGTCGGACGGGCCCGCCGTCGTCGAATTCAACTGTCGCTTCGGCGATCCCGAGACCCAGGCGGTGCTGGCCCTGCTCGAATCGCCGCTCGGGCAGGCACTGCACGCGACCGCCACCGGCACCCTCGCCGACCTCCCGCCGCTGCAGTGGCGCGACGGGGCCGCGGTCACCGTCGTGGTCGCCGCGGAGAACTACCCCGGCAAGCCGCGCACCGGCGACCTCATCACCGGTGCCGACACCGACGGGGTGCTGCACGCCGGCACCGCGCGCAACGCCGACGGCGCCGTCGTCTCCTCGGGTGGGCGGGTGCTCGCGGTGGTGGGTACCGGCGCCGATCTCGCCGAAGCTCGCGAGCAGGCCTACGCGCGGATCGCCAACATCAAGCTTCCCGGTTCGCACTTCCGCCGCGACATCGGCCGCAACGCCCTCGAGGGCCGGATCAGCATCTGAGCCTCGCTCACTCGTCCCCGTTCCCGCTCACCGAAATCGGTTGAGCGAGAACGAAATAGGGAACGACGGTCGACTCAGACCGCCAGGTTCCGCCCGAGGAACTCGACCTGCTCGGGCAGGACGCTGCGCCAGTAGCGATTGGTGTGACCACCCGCCGCGGTCCCGAACGCCGCCGGTGGCCGGAGTCCGGCGGCCCACTGCCGTGTGTAGGTGTAGAACTGGTCGCTCGAGCCGATGTTGATCAGCAGCGGGATCTTCGCGAACTTCGGCTGGGCCCCGAACAGCGAGTTCGCCTGGTAGTCGGCGAGGCCGTCGAAGGCGCGCGGCGGGAAGTTGCGCGGGTCGGCCCACATCGCGGGGGAGCTGACCGCGACCGCGGCGACACGCGGCGAACCCAGCATGGCCGCCAGGCGCAACGCGCCGTACCCGCCCATCGACCATCCGAACAGGCCGATGCGTTCGGTGGACAGGTCCAGGTCGGGGTTGCTCGCGAGCATCGGCAGGAACTCGTCGAGGATCATCGCGCCCCCGTCGGCGCCGTCGGTGCGTCGGTGGTAGTAGTTGCGCCCGATGTCGGCGGCGGCCAGCGCGAACGGCGCGTTCCCGGCGTCGACGTACTGCTGCATCACCGACTGCATCTCGAGCTTCGGCCCGAAGATCGACTTCTCGTTGGTGTTGAGCGCGTGCAGCACGACGACGACGGGCAGGGTGCCCGTCACCCCGTTGGGCCGGGCGACGGCCCAGCGCGTGTCACGCCCGGCCATGCGCGCCGAGCGGAAGCTGCCGGTGATCAGCGGTGGGCCGCCGGTGACCGGTGGCGGCGACGCCTCGACCGGTAGTTCATCGTCGGCCCGACCCTCGAGCTTGCGGGGCTCCACCGACGTCGGCGGGGTCGACCCCGAGCACGCGGCGACCCCCAGGGCGGCGGCGCCGAGGCCGGCGGCCAGGACAGCACGACGCCCGACGAACGCACGGGCGTGTTCGTCGGGATTGCTGGGGAGGGGTGGCACTCGGGTCATCGAGTCAACAGGGTAATGGCCGACCCCCGTCCCGCCGCAACGGAATGGCTCCCGACGCGCACCGTTGTGAGGAATTCCTCTCAGCTGTGCTGCCAGAAACCGTCGTGGACCTCGTGTGCGGCGTCGATCGCGAACGGACCGCGTACCACGATCGGCCGACTGCCCGCCTCGAAGACCCGTCGGCACGGCATCGCCAGCGTGGGATTGGCGGGATCGTCGCCGGTCATCTCCCGCAGGTCGTCCTCGCCGAGCGCGTAGACGACCGTCCCGACCCCGGCCCAGTAGATCGCGCCGGCGCACATGGCGCACGGCTCGGTGCTGGTGTACAGCGTCAGCTCGGCGCGCGTGTCGAGATCGAGGTGCCCGACCGCGCGGACGACGTTCGTCTCGGCATGCCCGGTCGGGTCACCCGAGGTGTCCACGGAATTCATCGCTTCGGCGACCACGCTGCCGTCCGGCGCCACAAGCAGTGAGCCGAACGGGTGGTCGCCGCGCGTCCGGGCCCGGGCGGCGAGGTCGATCGCCTGCCGGAGATGGGTGATGTCGGGGTCCTCGTGACTGTCGGGGGACATGTCCCGATCGTCGCACGGTTCCGCACGCCGGCGTGGGGCGAACGGCGAGTGTCTCAGGCCTGCCCGACGAGTTCACAGCTGAAGTCGACGGGCCGCGCGCGCCGGTCGAACTCGACGTGCGCCACCGACTCGCCGTCGGTGACGTCGCAGATCGGCGACCGGCCGCCGTCGGAGCCGGTGCGCCAGCTGATGTGCCAGCCGCGTCGCGCGGCCATCCCGTGGATCGCGACCCGATGATCGTTGACCGCAAGTGATCTCATCACCGTCGGCATCGTGGTGGCGAAGTCGGCGAAGGTCGGTTCGGGCAGCGCGACGTCGTCGAGGAGGTACACCGCGAGATCCCCGTCGTCGTGCTGTGCCGTCCAGTACGGACTGATCCCGGTGCTCTCGACCGCGGCCGCGGCCACGATGTCGATCGCCTGCGTCCGGTAGTCGGCGATCTGGTCGCGAGAGAGGCTGGGCGGCAACGACACCCGGGGAACGGCGAAATCATCGACGCCGAATCGGGCGCCGACGTCGCGCAGCGCGGCGGCTGGACCCGCCGGTTCGCCGCGAGGATGGGCCCACCCCCACACGATCGCGTCCGATTCGATGACCGCGATCAGGGTGGCACGTGAACGGACACAGTCGCGGTGCCCGTCCGGGTCGGACGAGGCCGTCGAGGTGAAGACGACGGACCGCTCCGCCGGGTCGCAGCGCGACTCGAAGCTACCGAGCCGTTCGCGCAGGAAGTCGGCGAACGCGACCTGCCGCAGACAGGTGTAGAGCGCCGCGTAATCGGCGACAGCATGGAGGCCGTCGAACTGCATGAGGTCACGGTAACCGCGGGTGTGGTCGTCGTACCCCTCTGTCCGACGTCCGACTGACGGCCGACCGCCGTCGGGCATTCCGCCGAGGTCAGCGGGCTTATACGGGAATCCGCCTGGGCGTGTATCGCTTTGGTGAAAGCGATACGACGGTACCGGCCCTTTGGCAGCATTGACTCCCATGATGACCTCGGCGGCGACACCGAAGGGTGCGCGGCGGCGGTCTCGACTGATCGAGGCTGCCGGCGAGTTGCTGCTCGAAGGAGGCTTCGATGCGGTGCGTCATCGCGCGGTGGCCGAGCGCGCGCAACTACCGCTGGCGTCGACCACCTATTACTTCGGTTCCCTCGACGACCTGATGGCCGAGGCCGCCGCCTATCTGTGCGCGCACGACGAGACCGCAGTCGCCGCCCGCTGCAACGCTCTTCCGCGCCGGCACCGGGGCAGCACGGCGACGGCGGGTGCCCTCGCCGACGTCTTCGTCGGTTCCGACACCACCCTCCAGCAACTGTCCGCGCGGTACGAGATGATCGCGCTCGCGGCCCGGTATCCGCTTCTGCGCGAGGTCGTCGCGAGCCGGGGGCAATCGCTGGCGTTCCACCACTGCGAGGTCTTGGTGAAGTCGCACCGGGTCGCCGATCCGGCGCACATCGCGCAACTGATCGGCATCGAGGACGGAGCGATCGTGGGAGCGTTGTCCCAGACGGCCGTACGACCGGTCGACGCGGTGCGCGACGCCCTGCTCGACGTCGTCGACGTCCTCGCCCCACGGGAGTGACCGGACGGAGTGTCCGGGCCGAACCTCGCGAACTCACCGCGCGGTGGACGCGGCGATGACACGATGGGGCGTCAGGTCACCGACGGGGAAGGGGATCGCGTGTCAGCGAGACGATGGATGGTGGGAGTCGGGGCCGCGCTCGGCGCGGCCGTCATGGCAGCGACGGCGTTCGTCGCCCCGACAGCGCAGGCCGCGCCGGCCGGGCGGGTCGATGCGTCGGTCCCGTTCTCCTCGGCGGTCTACGGCACCGGCTGCACCTATCCGCTGACCGTGGCGGTCAACTCGTCCGGCTGGGTCGAGTTCTTCGAGGTCAAGGCGGGTCTGCCGCCGCGCTTCGTCGGACGCGACCTGCCGCAGGGTGCGCTCGCCTCGACCACCTGGGTGCCGCACCGGACCGGTGACAAGTATCTGTATGCCGTGCAGAACGGGAAGGTGTCGGCGCCGACGTTCGTCCGCGTGCGACAGGGTTACGGGTCCAACGGGGCGTGCATCGCGTTCTGACCGCGTGTGCGCGGCCCTCTCCGGGTTTTGAGGATCGCGACGGCCGCGACCTACACTGACCGGGTGTCGAAGCCCGTCATCGCCAACGTCCTGGCCAGCCGCTATGCCTCCGCCGATCTCGCCGAACTGTGGTCGGCGAGCACCAAGATCGAGCTCGAACGGCGACTGTGGATCGCGGTCCTCAAGGCGCAGCGCGACCTCGGCATCGACGTACCGGCCGACGCCATCGCCGACTACGAGCGCGTCGTCGACCAGGTCGATCTCGCATCCATCGCCGAACGTGAACGGGTCACCCGCCACGATGTGAAGGCCCGGATCGAGGAGTTCAACGCCCTGGCCGGCCACGAGCAGATCCACAAGGGCATGACCAGCCGCGACCTCACCGAGAACGTCGAGCAGCTGCAGATCCTGCGTTCGCTCGAACACGTCCACGCCCACGGCGTGGCAGTGCTCGCGCGCATCGTCGCACGCGCCGCCGACTACTCGTCGACGGTGATGGCCGGACGCAGTCACAACGTCGCCGCCCAGGCCACCACGCTCGGCAAGCGGTTCGCCTCGGCCGCCGACGAGCTGATGATCGCGCTCACCCGGTTGCGCGAACTCATCGACCGCTACCCGCTGCGCGGGATCAAGGGGCCGATGGGCACCTCGCAGGACATGCTCGACCTGCTCGGCGGCGACGCGGTGAAGCTCGCCGACCTCGAGGGCCGGGTCGCCGATCACCTCGGGTTCGCCCGCTCGTTCACCTCGGTCGGCCAGATCTATCCGCGGTCGCTCGACCACGATGTGGTGTCGGCACTCGTGCAGCTGGCGGCCGCGCCGTCGTCGCTGGCCCACACCATCCGGCTGATGGCGGGCCACGAGCTGGTCACCGAGGGCTTCCAGCCCGGTCAGGTCGGCAGCTCGGCGATGCCGCACAAGATGAACACCCGCAGCTGCGAACGCGTCAACGGGCTCGCGGTCGTACTCCGCGGATACGGCTCGATGGCCGCCGAACTGGCGGGCGCGCAGTGGAACGAGGGCGACGTCTTCTGCTCGGTCGTCCGTCGCGTGGCCCTGCCCGACGCGTTCTTCGCGATCGACGGACTGATGGAGACCTTCCTGACGGTGCTCGACGAGTTCGGCGCCTACCCGGCCGTGATCGCCAACGAACTCGACCGTTATCTGCCGTTCCTCGCGACCACCAAGGTCCTGATGGCCGCGGTGCGCGCCGGCGTCGGGCGGGAGACCGCGCACGAGGCGATCAAGGAGAACGCGGTCGCGGTCGCGCTCGCCATGCGGGAGGAGGGACGCGAACCCGACCTCCTCGACCGGCTCGCCGCCGACGACCGCATCCCGCTCGACCGCGCGCAGCTCGACGCGTTGCTGGCCGACAAGACGGCCTTCGTCGGTGCCGCCGAACAGCAGGTCGCCGACGTCATCGCGGCCGCGGAGAAGATCATCGGGCAGTACCCCGACGCCGCGGGCTACTCGCCGGCGCCGATCCTGTAGCTCTCCGCCATCTCACTCCGGCGCGCTGACGTCGGAGTGCCTGCTACCCCCTGCTCCCTGAGGAGCGCGACCCCGTCTGCTCCCTGAGGTGCGAGCGAAGCGAGCCACGAAGGGCTCCGCAACGTGTCTCACCAGGCCCTTCGTGGCTCGTCGCTATCGCTCCTCACACCTCAGGGAGCAATGGGGTCGTTCTTTCGGATCAGGGAGCAGAAGGTCGGCTCTGTCACTCGGGGGTCGAGACGTCGGAGTGGCCGAGGTTCCAGTCCGGGAGCGCGGTGTCGCGCACGCGACGCTTGAGTTCGGGAGCACCGGGGAAGCCGCCGTCGCGCTTGCGTTCCCAGATCTGGGTGCCGTCGACGTCGATGACGAACACCCCGCCGGTGCCGGGGACGAGGGTCACCGAGCCGATCTCGGTGCCGAAGGTGTTCAGCAGTTCCGAGGCCATCCACGACGCCCGCAGCAGCCAGTTGCACTGCGTGCAGTAGGTGATGGTGATGTGCGGCTCGCTCATCGGTCCAGGATCGCAGACCCCGGGGCCCACGGCCGGACGGGTGGTCCCTGCCGCCCCGCGGGGTCACCTCACCCTCTAGGGTCGAGTCCATGCGTCCTGAACTGCAGTCCTACCGTCATCTGGCGTCGGGGAAGGTCCGCGAGATCTACGAGATCGACGCCGACACCCTGTTGCTGGTGGCGTCCGACCGGATCTCGGCCTACGACCACATCCTCAGTCCCGCGATCCCCGACAAGGGGCGCATCCTGACGGCGATGAGCTTCTACTGGTTCGACGAACTCGGGGTGCCCAACCACCTGGCCGGCGGCCCCACCGACGAACGGATCCCGGCGTCGGTCGTGGGCCGGTCGATGGTGGTCCGTCGACTGCCGATGGTGCAGGTCGAATGCGTTGCCCGCGGCTACCTGACCGGCTCGGGCCTGCTCGACTACCAGGCGACCGGGTCGGTGTGCGGCGTCGAACTGCCGGCGGGACTGGCGGAGGCGAGCAAGCTCCCCGAACCGATCTTCACGCCGGCCACCAAGGCCGAGCAGGGTGAGCACGACGAGAACATCAGTTTCGAGCGGGTCGTCGAGCAGGAGGGGGAGGAGTTGGCGCAGGCGCTACGATCGGCCACCCTCGACATCTACGCCCGCGGCGCCGCCGTCGCCGCCGAGCGCGGAATCATCCTGGCCGACACCAAATTCGAGTTCGGCCGCGGGGCCGACGTTGAACTCGTCCTGGCCGATGAGGTGCTCACCCCCGACTCGTCGCGGTACTGGGAGGCCGCCACCTACGAGGCCGGCAAGGTGCAGCCCAGCTTCGACAAGCAGATCGTGCGAAACTGGCTCACCGGTGCCGAATCCGGGTGGGACCGGGCCTCCGATGTCGCGCCGCCGCCGTTGCCCGACGACGTCGTCGACCGCACGCGGCAGCGCTATATCGATGCCTACGAATGGATCTCGCGAAAGTCCTTCGCGGACTGGCCCGACGCAGAGGTGATCTGATGACCGACGAGAAGACCATCATGAACGCAGCGCCGGTCACCGCGCCGGTGGCCAAGAAGGTGCCCACCGAACGCACCCACCACGGCGACACCTTCGTCGACGACTACGAATGGTTGCGCGACAAGGACGATCCGGAGGTCATCGCCTACCTGGAGGCGCAGAACGCCTTCACCGAATCACACACCGCGCAGCTGGCGGACCTGCGCACGCAGATCTTCGGTGAGATCAAGAGCCGCACCAAGGAAACCGACATGTCGGTGCCCAACCGGCGCGGGCGGCATTGGTACTACGGGCGAACCCATGAGGGCAAGCAGTACTCGACGTCGTGCCGGTGCCCGATCCGGTCCGAGGACGACTGGACCCCGCCAGAGGTGGGCGACGACCCGCTGCCCGGCGAGGAGATCCTGCTCGACGCCAACGTCGAGGCGGAGGGTCACGATTTCTTCAGTCTCGGGGCGCTGACCGTCAGCGACGACGGCAACTGGCTCGCCTACAGCATCGACATCGTCGGGGACGAGCGATACACCCTGCGCGTCAAGGACCTTCGCACCGGGGAGCTCCTCCCCGACGAGGTTCGCGACACCTCGGGGGGTGCGGTGTGGTCGGCGGACGCCCGGCACGTGTTCTACTCGACGGTCGACGCCGCCTGGCGCCCGGACACGGTGTGGCGTCACGACATCGGTGCCGGGACGGCCGACGTCAAGGTCTTTCACGAGCCCGACGAGCGGTTCTGGGTCGGGATGGGCACCACCCGGAGCGACAAGTACCTCGTCATCGGCGTCGGGTCCAAGATCACCTCGGAGAGCTACCTGCTCGCCGCCGACGATCCGACGGGTGAATTCCGCAGCGTCACACCGCGGGTCGACGGGGTCGAGTACAGCGTCGAGCACGCCGTCATCGGCGGCGAGGACTATCTGGTCATCGTGCACAACGAAGTCCGCGACGGGCAGAAGGCGGAGAACTTCGCCATCGACCTCGCGCCGGTCGCCGACCCGTCGGACCGTCGTCCGCTGATCGCGCACGACCCGCAGCGACGGATCGAGGACCTCGACGCCTTCGCCGACTACCTGGTCCTGTCCTACCGCCGAGATGCGTTGCCGCGTCTCGCGATCGCCGATCTGCGGCAGATCGACGGCATCCCGGTCGAATCGGATTTCCGCGAGGTGACCTTCGACCAGGAACTCGGCTCCGCGGGCCTCGGCGCCAACCCGGAATGGCGTGCCCCGAGGCTCCGCATCGGATATGGCAGTTTCATCGAACCGGCGGAACTGTTCGAGCTCGACGTCGCCTCCGGCGAGCGGACCCTGCTCAAGCGGCAGCCGGTGCTCGGCGGTTACGACCCGGCCGACTACGTGCAGTCGCGGGAGTGGGCCGTCGCCGAGGACGGCACCCGGATCCCGCTGTCGGTGGTGCGGCGCAAGGAAACCGACGCCGCCAAGCCGGCGCCCCTGCTCCTCTACGGCTACGGCTCCTACGAGGCGAGTATCGACCCGTACTTCTCGGTGGCGCGACTGTCGATGCTCGATCGCGGCATGGTCTTCGTCCTGGCGCACATCCGCGGTGGCGGGGAGATGGGGCGCTACTGGTACGAGAACGGCAAGGAACTCAGCAAGCGGAACACCTTCACCGACTTCGTGGCCGCGGGACGGCATCTCGTCGACACCGGGTGGACGACACCGCAGCAGATGGTCGCGGAGGGCGGGTCCGCGGGCGGTTTGCTGATGGGTGCGGTCGCGAACCTCGCGCCCGAGTTGTTCAACGGGATCCTGGCGTCGGTGCCGTTCGTCGACGCGCTGAACTCGATCCTCGATCCGTCGTTGCCCCTCACGGTGATCGAGTGGGACGAGTGGGGTGACCCGCTGCACGACCCGAAGGTCTACGAGTACATGAAGACCTACACGCCGTACGAGAACGTCGACGCGAAGCCGTATCCGCCGATCCTCGCCTTGACCTCGCTCAACGACACCCGGGTGCTGTTCACCGAGGCGGCCAAATGGGTTGCGCGACTGCAGGAGAAGACCACCTCGGACAACCCGGTACTGCTCAAGACCGAGATGTCCGCCGGCCACGGCGGCGTCAGCGGACGCTACAAGCAGTGGGAAGAGGTCGCGTTCGAGATCGCGTGGATCCTGCAGCAGTCGGGCGCGCTCGATACTCCCGCTGGTTGAGCTCACCCTTCCGCTGGTTGAGCTCACCTTCCGCTGGTTGAGCTTGTCGAAACCACAAAGCCCCACCGACCCGGGAGTCGGTGGGGCTTTGGTTTGCGATCAGCAAGAGATGATCAGTGCATCATGATCGGACCGCGGTCCATGTCCTCTTCGGTGAGAGGCGACGCGATCTTTTTGCGGGGCAGGAAGAACGCGGGGATCAGGGTGAGGACGATCAGGACCACCGAGATGGTGAACGTACTCGAGAACACGTCCGCGGCCGTCTCGAAGAACGACTCCGGCAACGGGTTCGGCACGCCCGGCGGCAGCGGATCGTCGGAGGTGTTCGCCATGATCGCCAGTCCCGCCTCGGGTCGGCTCGCCAGACTGCTGGCCAGGATCACCGAGATGACGGCCGTACCGATCGACGTGGCCGACTGCTGGATGACGTTCAGCAGCGTCGAACCGTCCGGGACCTGCGGGTTGCTGAGTGTCGCGAGAGCCGCGGACATGATCGGCATCATCGTCATGCCCATGCCGAGACCCTGCACGAACAGCGAACCGCAGATCAGCCAGTACGAGGTCTCGGCGCCGAGGAACATGAACGTACTCAGACCCAGCACGATCAGGACGATGCCGGCGAGCACGAACTTGCCCGGACCCATCTTGTCGGTGAGACGGCCGGCGATCGGCATGGTGAGCATGGCGCCGATGCCCTGCGGGGCCAGCAGCAGACCGGCGGTCAACGTGGACTCGCCGCGCACGCCGATGAAGTACTGCGGGAACAGCAGCGCCGCACCGAAGAACGCGACCATGAACAGCACCATCGTGATGACGGAGATGCTCAGTGTGCGGTTCGCGAAGAGCCGCAGGTCGAGCAGCGGGTTCTTCTTGCGCAGGGCGTGCACGATGAAGGCCACGATCAGCAGTGCACCGATGATGGTCGGCACCAGAACCGATGCCGTGACGAACGTGCGGTGCTCGGCGCTCGAGGAGATACCGAACAGGAACAACGCGAGCCCCGGCGACAGGAGCAACAGACCGACGACGTCGATCGAGGGGCGGCTGGTCTCCGCGTCATCGCGCAGGACGATCCACGAGTAGACCAGCGCGATGATGCCGATCGGGACGTTGATCAGGAAGATCCAGTGCCAGCTCAGCTGCTCGATGAGGACGCCGCCGAGGATCGGGCCCGAGATCGGACCCAGGAGCATCGGGATACCGAGCACGGCCATGACCGAACCGACCCGCTCGGGACCGGCCGCCTTGGTCAGCATCATCATGCCGATCGGCATCAGCATGCCGCCGCCGAGTCCCTGGATCACGCGGAAGGCCACGAGCATGCCGATGTTCGGCGCCAGCGCGCACAACACCGAACCCACGGTGAACAGGACCAGCGAGACGAGGTAGACGCGCTTGGTGCCGAAACGCGATGCCGCCCAACTCGACAACGGGATCACCGCCGCCAGTGCCAGGGTGTAACCGGTCGCGGTCCAGGCGGCGCCCGCGGCGTCGGTGCCGAACTCCTGCTGGAAGGTGTTCTGGGCGACCGCCACCACGGTGACGTCGAGGATCGACATGATCGCGCCGAGCACGACCACGCCGGCGACCAGCAGGACGTGACGGTCCAGCTTGGTGTCGGGTGGGCCGTCGTGCAGGTGGCCACCTGTGGATGAGGTCATTCGCGTGTTCCTATCGGTCGGGCGAGAAATGGGCGTGCCGCGGCCGTCCGCGGCAGAGAAGTCTGTGGGCTCGTTCGACCCCGTGAGGGTCGGTGGTCAGAGATCAGGGAGCGACGAGGTAGGAGAGGGGAGTCACGAGGCCTGCCGTCCGTCGGTGGGCAGACAGAAATGGTCGACGCCGTCGTCGACGATGGGACGCAGTGCCGCGCAGAGGTTGTCGCGCATGTCTGCGGGCAGGTTGGCGACGAAGTGTCGGATGGTCCCGCGCTTCACGGCCAGATGGGTCTCGAGGTAGCGCCGGCCCGCGTCGGTGAGGGAGATGCGCTTGACCCGACGGTCGGACGGGTCCTCTCGACGGTCGACGAGACCTCCGGTCACCAGCTTGTCCACCGTCCGGCCGGCGGCCGCGAGGGACAGCTGAACGTGATCGGCGATCGCGTTGACCGGCATCGGCCCGGGTTGGCATGCAAGCGTGGAGAGGATCCGGAGCTGCGAGAACGTGACCTCGCTTGCCGCCAGACTCTCCAGCGCCTCGGGCCGGCTCAGATCGATGAGCCGCTCGAGGAAGGCGTTGAGCGCCGACGACGCAGCGTTCACCGACTCGTCGGCGCCGCTGTTCGACCTGCATTCTCCGGACACCGAAAGATGCTAACCCGAATGCAACTATTGCCGAAACGCAATTAACGGTGACCTTGCGCATACCGTGGCGGCACCTGTGACCCGGGTCTCCCGAAGGCGGCGCGGGCGCCGTCTAATCTGGCAGCCATGGCCAACATCAAGGACATCCCCGTTACCGCTCTGGACGGCTCCGACGTCTCGCTGAAGGACTTCGGCGGACCGCTGCTCGTGGTGAACGTCGCCAGCAAGTGCGGCCTCACGCCGCAGTATGCCGGCCTGGAGGAACTCGCCAAGACGTACGGAGACAAGGGACTCACCGTCGTCGGAGTGCCCTGCAACCAGTTCATGGGGCAGGAGCCGGGTACCGCCGAGGAGATCGCGACCTTCTGCTCGGCGACCTACGGGGTGACCTTCCCGCTGCTGGAGAAGACCGACGTCAACGGCGAGGCGCGTCACCCGCTCTACGCCGAACTCACCCGGCACGCCGACGCCGACGGGGAGGCCGGCGACATCCAGTGGAACTTCGAGAAGTTCCTCGTCAACGCCGACGGTGAGGTGGTCAACCGCTTCCGTCCGCGCACCGAGCCGACCGATCCGACGGTCGTCGCCGCCATCGAATCCGTGCTCTGAGCCGATTTGGTGCACCCGGTAAGCTGACCGGCGTGAACTGATCGGGAGAACACCGGTCAGGCGACAACCGACCAGCAGACATTGAGGAGCGGTCCATGGCGCGAGTGGTGGTCGACGTGATGCCCAAAGCCGAGATTCTCGACCCGCAGGGGCAGGCCATCGTCGGCGCCCTGGGCCGGCTCGGGTTCAGTGGGATCGGCGACGTCCGTCAGGGCAAGCGCTTCGAGCTCGAGGTCGACGACACGGTCGACGACACGACGCTGGAGCGCATCGCCGAGGAGTTGCTGACCAACACCGTCATCGAGAACTTCAACGTCTCGCGCGTCGCGGAGTAGAGAGCAGCACATGACAGCACGCATCGGGGTCATCACCTTCCCCGGCACCCTCGACGACGTCGACGCCGCCCGCGCGGTCCGGCTGGCCGGCGCCGAGCCGGTCGCGCTGTGGCACGGCGACGCCGACCTGAAGGGCGTCGACGCGATCATCGTCCCCGGCGGATTCTCCTACGGCGATTACCTGCGCGCGGGGGCCATCGCCCGCTTCGCTCCGGTGATGGGATCCGTCGTCGAGGCAGCCGGCAAGGGGATGCCGATCCTGGGTATCTGCAACGGTTTCCAGGTGCTCTGTGAGGCCGGGCTGCTGCCGGGTGCCCTGACCCGTAACGAGGGCCTGCACTTCATCTGTCGCGACGAGTGGCTGCGCGTCGAGTCGAACACCACGGCCTGGACGACCCGCTTCGAGCAGGGTGCGGAGATCCTCATCCCGCTCAAGTCCGGCGAAGGACGTTACGTGGCCTCGCAGCGCAAGCTCGAGGAGCTGGAGGGTGAGGGGCTCGTCGTGTTCCGGTTCCCCGAGCGGAACCCGAACGGTTCGTCCCTCGACATCGCCGGTATCTCGAGCCCTAACGGGCGGATCGTCGGCCTGATGCCGCATCCCGAGCACGCCACGGAGCCGCTCACCGGACCCAGCGACGACGGCCTCGGCCTGTTCTACTCGGCGATCGACTCGGTCCTCGCCTCGGCGTGAATGCGCGTTCGTCGATGAGTGCGTCCGCCAGGATTCCGACCAGCGCGACCGCACGCGGCCTCGGCGAGTTCGTCGACGCCTCGCCGTCGCCGTTCCACGTCTGCGCGACGGTGGCCCGCGAACTCGAAAGTGCCGGGTACACAAGGCTGTTCGAGGATCAGCCGTGGGCGGATGCCGGCCTCGACGCCCCGTCGGCGCGGCACTACGTCATCCGTGGCGGCTCGATCATCGCCTGGGAGACCGGGCAGACCGGCACCTTCCGCATCGTCGGCGGACATACCGACAGCCCCAACCTGCGGCTCAAGCAGCATCCCGACCGCTCGTCGGCCGGAGTCGCGATGGTCGCCCTCGAACCCTACGGCGGCGCCTGGCTCAATTCCTGGCTCGACCGCGATCTCGGCCTCTCCGGCCGCCTCGCGTACCGATCGGGGAACTCGGTGGCGCACACGCTGGTTCATGTGACCGAACCGGTGGTGCGGGTACCCCAACTCGCCATCCACCTGTCCGAGGACCGGAAGGGCGTGTCGCTCGATCCGCAGCGGCATGTCAACGCGGTGTGGGGAATCGGCGACGACGTCCCCGACGTCCTCGGCTGGGTGTCGGAGTACGCGGGCATCGACCCGGACGCGCTCCTCGGCTGGGAACTCATGACCCACGACGTCGCGCCGTCGGCGATCATCGGAGCCGACGGAAACCTGCTCAGCGCACCGCGATTGGACAACCAGGGCACCTGCTACGCCGGTCTGCGAGCATTGCTCGACGCCGGGTCGTCGAACCACACGAAGATGTTGGTGCTGTTCGACCACGAGGAAGTGGGCAGCGGATCCGAGCGTGGGGCCGCCTCGGACTTCCTGGGGTCGATCTGCGAACGAATCGTGCTCGCGCGCGGCGGATCACGCGCGGACTTCCTCCAGACGATGGCCGCGAGCGTCTGCCTGTCCGGCGACATGGCGCACGCGACCCACCCGAACTATCCCGAGCGCCACGAACCCGGGCACCGCATCTCGATCGGCGGCGGACCGGTGCTGAAGGTCAACCAGAACCTGCGCTATGCGTCGGATGCGGTGGGAGAGGCCGTCTTCGCGCTCGCGTGCGACGCCGCGGGCGTCCCCATGCAGCGATATGTCCATCGCGCGGATCTGCCGTGCGGGTCGACGATCGGGCCGATCACGGCATCACGCACCGGGCTCACGACGATCGACGTCGGCGCGCCGCAGCTCGCGATGCACTCCGCGCGTGAGCTCATGGGCGCCGACGACGTGCCGATGTATTCGGCTGCGCTGCAAGCGTTTCTGACGCAGGGCTAGGAACGACACGCGAGCTTGCGGAGGGCGCGGCCGACCACCGCTTTCTCAGGCCAACGACCACTCCCTGAGGAGCGCCCGGAGCTTGCGGAGGGCGCGTCACGAAGGGTCCTGGTGAGGCAGCGGGATCAGTATTCGCGGGCGAAACCGAGGACCTTGTTCACGTACTCCATCGAGTTGTTGTACCGCAGGACGGCGGTCACCAACGAAGACGAGTCGCGCAGGTCGAGGTTGTCGTCGCACAGGTAGTTCGCGGTGGTCAGCGCGGCGTCGAAGATGTTCTGCGGGTCGGACTTGCCGTCACCGTTGCCGTCGGCGGCGTACATCTTCCACGTCGACGGCAGGAACTGCATCGGGCCGACCGCGCGGTCGTAGACCGGGTCGCCGTCGAGTTCGCCGCCGTCGGTGTCACCGATGACCTGGTTGCCGGCGAGGGAGCCGTCGAGGCGCGGACCGAAGATCGCGCTGCGCAGGACGCCGTCGGGGTTCACGTTGCCCTGATCGGCGTGGTGGGACTCGACCCGGCCGATCCCGGCGATCACCTTCCAGTCGATGCCGCAGCGCGGGTGGGTGCTCGTGACGGACTTCGCGGCCGCCTCATACGCGTCGTAGTTGGTCACCGGGACCGTGCCCGTCGTCACGCTCGCCGGCCGAACCGGCGGCGGCGGAGTGGGTGCCAGCGGGTGGGCCTTCACAGCCGGCGTCACGGACGGTGGCGTGGTCGGGGTCTCGGACGTCACCTGCGGCGCGGACACCGGCGTGGGGGCCAGCGTGTTGCCGGAGAGTTCGGCCCCGGCGGTCGCCGCGCCGGCCAGAACGCCCACCGGCAGCAGGGCGGTGGCCCACAACGGTGTGCGTGACTTCTTCCGTGGCTTGGAGTGCTTACCCAAAACTGATCGACCTCGCGTGTACATCTCGTGGTTCGTGCTTGCGGAACCGAGCCGACCGTACACGCGGTCGTGAGCAAAGCGTTACCTTGTCGTGATCAATTCAGGTCTGGACACCACCACCGATTCGTGTCCTTGCAGGTGAGGCCGGGAGCTCGGCGCGCCATGTGAAACGGCCCACAAGGGGGATTGGGACCCTCGGGTTCAGGGGAATGGCGGGGTCAATTTGGGCGGAGCATCGTCAGCGTGCTGCCCTCGCTGACGACGATGTATCCGTCGACGACCCGCACGAGTCCGGGGGAGGACAGGCCGCGCTCCCAGGCCGCGGTGTTCGCCGGGGTGAGCCCGGTCAGCAGGCCCTGGTTGACGACGACCATGGTGGTGCCGCTGGACCCGACGCACCGCGGGTTGGCGAGGATCGGCTGCTGCGGTCCCGGCGGCGGTCCGCTGCCGATGTGCGTGCCGTCGGCGAGCGCGTAGGTCGTCCGCGAACCGTCCAGGCGGCCGAAGTTCACGAGGGACCCGCACGCGATGGCATTGGCCTTGGACAGTTCGCCGTCGCGGATCTGCCACAGCGCCCCCGGACGTGCCGGGTCGCGGACCTCGTACTGCCCCTCGGCGGCGAAGACCAGGTTCGCCGCGTTCAGGACCGGGAGGGTCGACGGCCCGGGCAGCACGCTCAGACCGCCGGCCTCGGCGACCGGATCGGCGTCCACCCGGCCGTTGACGGTGGCGTAGGTGACCACCTTCTCCTCGCCGTGCGTCTGGTGATCGACGGTCACCCCGGTCGGGTAGAGCTTGATGCTGCACTGATCGCAACCGATGCGGTCCTCACCGGTGGCGGGGTTGACCAGGTACTCGCTGGCGTCGGCGGTCCTGATGACCACCGTGTCGCCGGTGACCTCGATACCGACGACCGGCGCCGCGAAGGTCCGAGCCCAGATGCCGTTGCCGGCCGGCGTGTTCAGGGTGACCTGGTGCCCGACCCGGTTGACGCGCAGGAAGTTGTTGCCGAGGCCCTCCACCGATTTGGTGTCCAGGTATTCGGCGGTGCGGGTCGGGATGCCGGCGTCGTCGACGAGGTAGAAGCCGTCCTCGAGTGGGGTGCCGAGCTGTACCGCGCAACCGACCTGGCCGGCCTCGTTGACCGCGCAGTCGCCCTGCCCCGCGTTGATGGGGCTGTCCCACAGCAGGTTTCCCGATCGTCGGTCCACCATCACGAACGAGCGCCCCAGCCCGGAGGGGTAGGTGATGAGCCATCCCTCGTCGGAGGTGTCGGCGATCTCGATGGTGACCTCGCCGGAGTAGTCCGGTAGATCCTCCTGCCCGACTATCGTCCAGGCGGTTCCCGGTTCGCGTTCGTAGCCGCGCAGCTCGCCGTAGGCGTAGTCGCCGTCGTCGGTCTGGGCGGTGCCGCTCGCCAGCACCACGCCGCCGGTCACGACCAGCGCGGCGCACAGGGCGAAGACGACGGTCCCGATGCCGAAGGGCAGACGCGCGGACAGGGCCCGGACGCGGGAGCGAGAGGACATGGGTAAGAGTCAACCATGACGGTGGTGGCCGCTCCGGAGCCGGGAGCCGGACGGCGGAGCAGGAAATTCGCCGGTCCGGTCATGGTTTTCGCGCCCGCAGGGCACTGGACTGTTCCCATGGACCTGTTGCGTGATGTGTTGGTGACCCTGACGGTCGTGACCACCGGCCTCAGTGCCGGTGTGCTGGCGGGATTCGGCTATGCCGTGATCCCCGGCCTGACCCGGGCCGGCGCCGACGTCGCGGTCGCGGCGATGCAGCGGATGAACAGCGCCATCCTCAACCCGCTCTTCGCGGTGATCTTCGGCGGCGGCGTGGTGTTCGGCGCGCTGACCGTCTGGGCCTCGTGGGGTTCCGGGCTCCGATGGTGGGTCCTGACCGCGACGGTCCTGACCGCGCTCGGTGTCGTCATCACGATGGTCGTCAACGTCCCGGCCAATGACCGCCTCGACGCCGCGGGCGTCGTCCGCGGCGACGAGGCGGTGGGGGTCTGGACGCGGTTCACCGCCGTCTGGGTGCCGTGGAACATCGTGCGGTCCGTGCTGACCACCGCGGCGGTGGCGGTGCTCGTCGTCGGGTTGGCCGTGGGGTGACTCAGAACAACTGACCGAGGTAGAACTGAGCGCCCTGGTCGTCGGTGCACCGCGCCGAGATGCCGTAGGGCGCGGTGCTCGGTTCCTCGAGCACCGTGCCGCCCGCGGCCCGGACACGTTCGACCGTGGCCACGACGTCGTCGGTCGTCCACATCGGCACTGCCACCGAGCTCTCGGCGCCGCCCGCGAGCCCGACCTGCGGTCGCGAGTCGTCGACCTCCCAGCCGTCGTCGATGCGTCCGCCATGGAACGTCCAGCCGAGGACCGAGCCGTAGAACGCGCGGAAGCGGCCGCTGTCGGGCGTCAACACCGTCAGGTAGGTCATGGCCCCGGGGTCGCGCGGGTGGGCCTGCGGGCGTTCGTCGTCGGGGTTCGCGGCGTAGACCGCGAACCGGACGCCCTGATCGTCGACGGCGTCGACCAGGCGATGACCGTCGGGGCTTGCGCCGAACTCGCCCCGCCCGCCCGCTGCGACGATGCGCCCGTGCGCGGCCTCGAGGTCGTCGACGGCGTACGCGCAGAAGACCGTCGGTGTGCCGTCGGTCTCGAAGATGCCGAGGCGATGGCCGACGTTGGTGACGCGCCGGCCCTCGGCGTCGAACTCCCAGCCGAGGACGTCGGCGTAGAAGCGTCGGGCGCGGGCGGCGTCGGGGGTGTTCAGGGACATGTAACCGATGTCGCCCTGGTGGACCATCTCGGTGCTGGTGATCTTCGACGGACCGCTCAACATCCAGCGGTGTCCGAACGGGTCGACGATGACAGCTGTGCGGGTGCCGTGGGCCTCGTACGGCTCGCGGGTGACCGCGGCGCCGGCACGAGCGGCCGTCGAGACCGCGTCGTCGGTGTCCTCGACGGCGACCATCAGACTGACAGACACCTGCCCGGGTGCGGGTGCGCGGAGTCCGAGGTCCGGGAACTCCGCCGCGAGATAGATTGCGCCGCCGCCCAGTTCGAGCTCGGCGTGACCGATGACGCCGTCGGGCATCACGATCGGTTCGCCGCGCAGCCGGGCGCCGAGTGCCTCGACGTACCAGTCGATCGCGGCCTGCGGTTCGGCGACGGCGAGATATGGGAGGGCGCCGGGGCGTTCGACCGTCGGTTCCGGTCGGGCGGGCGCCTCGGTCCGGACGGTCTCGGTTGCGTCGAGTTGTGTTGCGGTGGCCATGACGACTCCTTCGGGTAGGGTCGCCCCGCGCTCGAGGCGGTCCCGCAGCGCGGCGGCGAAATCCAGGTCGGGACGGACCGGATCGTCGAAGCCCGGCGTGCGCGCTGCGTTCAGGACGTGTAGCGGATCTCGTGCTGCGTCGAAGCGCGAGCTGTTCCGGGTGCTCATGCGTGACCTCCTCTCCCGCTGGGCTGGGGTTGTGTTTCGGGGTAGGCGGCGCGGAACGCCCGCTTGGCCCTGGTGAGAAGCGCCTCGGTGGCGCCGACCGTGCGGCCCAAAATCTCCGCGCACTCGCCGACGGGGAGATCGTCGACATAGCGCAGCGTCAGCACCGAACGGTGGATCGGCGACAACTGGCCGAGCGTGTGATGTGCGACCATCCGGTCGAGTTCGGTGTCCCACGGGTCGTCCCCGTGGTCGGGCAGGTCGTCGACCGGTTCCGGCGTGCGCTGTGCACGTCGCCAGTGGTCGGCGAGTTTGTGCCGCGCGATCCCGATGAGCCACGGAGTGGTCGGTTCGGTGTCGCGGCGTCGTCGGACGGAGTCCATGGCGGCCAGGAAGGTCTCCGAGGTGACGTCCTCGGCGGTACGACGATCCGTGCAGCGCCGCACGACGAAGCCGTACACCTCCGGCAGTGCCTGGTCGTAGACCGCCAGCAATCCCTCTGGTCCCCGGGCCGAAGAAACCGGTTGGTCGCTGCTCACACCTCTATCGTCGCGGCCGGACCCGATGATCCGACGCCCGTGGCGAAAAAAACTTGCGCCGTTCTCCGGGCGGTCACGGAGCGGTGCGTTCTCCGACGGTGAGCTCGATGATCTCGTCGGCCAGAATCTGTGGCTGGTCGAGTGAGACGAAGGTCCGGGCGTCGGGAACCTCGACGAACGGCGCCCCGCCCGGGAAGACGGCGGCCAGGCGGCGTCCGTGGGCCGGGGTGAAACACCGGTCGTCGCGACCCCACACCATTCGGACCGGGAGGTCGACGCGCGACATCCGCGGGGTGATCTGCGCCAGTTCGGCGGGGCGGATGCCGCGGAGGAACTCGATGAAGTCGTTGCGGATGCGTACGTCGCGCTGCAGCGGTTCGAAGACCGAGCCGGTGAGGTCGGGATCGGGATCGTTCAACAGCAGACCGACGCCCAGCGCGGAATGGCGCAGTGTACGCAGGCGCATCGCATCGGCCAGCGGTTTCAGCAGAAGTCGGTGCTTCATCAGCGCGAAGTACAACCGGAACGGCTGCGGCGGAAAGAGATCGAAGGCATCGCAGTTGGTGAACACCAGCCGGCTGACGAACGCGGGATCGTCGTCGAGAGCGAATTGGGTGATGGCGCCACCGGAGTCGTTGGCCACGAGGGTCGCGTCCGACAGGCCGAACCGGTCGACGAACTCACGTAGGAGCTTGCTCATCCCGCGCGGCGAGCGGTCGGCTCCGGGGCCGAGCGGGATGCGGTGCGAGCCCAGCGGCATGAGGGGCACATGGCACCGGAATCCGCGCTCGGCGAGCAACCGTGCCGTCGGTTCCCACAGCCGGTGGTCGACGACGGCGCCGTGGACGAAGACGACCGGCGGATGCGCCGAGTCGTCCGGACCGTAGGTCGCGTACTCGATGACGCCGGACGGAAGTTCGACGGTCGGCAGTGCAGTCGTCATGGCGAGACCCGCTTCTCGTAGACTCGGTAACTTACGAACACTCAGTACGAAAGTTACGTGCAACCTGTATGAAAGTCAACCGTCGTACCCAGGCCGAGCGGACCGCGGCGACCCGCGCGTCATTGATCGACGCCGGCCGGAAGCTGTTCGGCGAACGCGGCTTCGCCGACGTCGGCACCCAGGAGATCGTCGCCGAGGCCGGCGTGACGCGCGGTGCGCTCTACCACCAGTTCGACGACAAGAAAGGGCTGTTCGTCGCCGTCTACGACGACGTGGAACAGTCGATCGTCGCGCAGATCGCGGCGGCCGTGGGGGAGCGCGCCGCCGAGGACCCGCTCGCCGCGCTGAAGGCGGGTATGCGTCTGTTCCTGCGGTTGTGCACCGAACCGGAGGTGCATCGGATCACGCTCGTCGAGGCGCCGTCAGTGCTCGGATGGAGTGAATGGCGTGCTCGCGGAGAAGAATTCGGATTCGCACTCGTCGAAGGCCTGATCGCGGCCGCGATCGCCACGGGCCAGGCGGTCGAGCAGCCCACCCGCCCGCTGGCCCACGTCGCGATCGGCGCGCTCGACGAGGCGGCGCTCTACGTCGCCGCCGCCGACGATCGCGAGGCCGCCACCGAACAGGTAGCTGCGGTCCTGGAACGGATCGTCGACTCGTTCGCGACCTAGTCGCTCCTGGCGGTCAGTTGCCGCCGGCGCGCACCAGCTCGGCGCAGCGTTCGCCGACGAGCATCACGGTGAGGTTGGGGTTCACCGTCGTGTGTTCCGGGAACACCGACGCGTCGGCCACCCGAAGTCCTGCAACACCTTTGACGCGGAGTTCGGGATCGAGCGGCGACAGCTCGTCGTCGGGCGCACCCATCCGCACGGTGCCCACCGGGTGGTAGACGGTGTTGTGGGTGCGGGCGATGTAGTCCGCCAGTTCGGCGTCGCTCGTGGTATCGGGGCCCGGATACAGTTCTCGCGCAATCCACGTCGACAGCGGTTCGGCGGCGGCGATCTCGCGGGCCTTCCGTAGGCCGGCGATCATGATCCGCATGTCGTAGCCCTCGAGATCGGTGAAGTACCGCGGGTCCACGCGGGGCTTGTCGCGGAAGTCACGGGAGCGCAACCGCACCGTGCCCCGTGACCGCGCGTGCGTCACGTTCGGTGTCAGGCAGAAGGTGTTGTCACTGGTCGGATAGCCCTGACGAAGGGTGTGCATGTCGAACGGCACGCTGCCGTAGTGCATCATCAGGTCCGGCCGGGTCAGACCCGCATCGACGGTGGTGAAGATGCCCGCCTCCCACCACTGGGTCGACTCGCGGACCATCGGCTTCGCGGTCTCGAACCCGATCACCCCTTCGGGGTGGTCCTGCAGGTGTTCACCGACCCCCGGCGCGTCGACGAGGGCCTCGATCTCGTGCTCGCGCAGATCGTCGGCCGGCCCGATTCCCGAGAGCATCAGCAACTTCGGGGAGTCGATCGCCCCCGCCGACACGATCACCTCGCCCCGGGCCTCGATCCGTGTCGTGCGACCGAACGCGTTGTCGGTGATGTCGACGCCCACGGCGCGTAGCTCGCCGTCGACCCGCTCGATCACCACCCGTTTTGCCCACGACCCGGTGCGGATGGTGAGGTTCGGCCGGTCGAGGTGCGGGTGCAGATAACTGACCGACGACGAGGCGCGCACACCGTCGGGTCGTCGGTTGATCTGGAAGAAGTTGGCGCCGTTGACAACCGTGCTGCCGCTGTTGAACTCGACGCGCGGGATGCCGACCGACTCGCAGGCGTCGAGCAGGGCGACGCCGCACGGGTCGTTCGGCGGCACCGTCATGAGGTGGACCGGACCGCTGCGACCGTGGTGCGCGCCCGGCGCGTCGTTGGTCTCGATCTGCGGGTAGAGGCGGTACAACTCCGCCGAACCCCATCCGGCGCACCCGAAGTCACGCTCCCACGAGTCGAGGTCCTCGCGCGGAGCCCAGAAGGCGATGCAGCTGTTGTGCGAACTGCACCCGCCGAGGACCTTCGCCCGGGCGTGGCGCATGAAGTCGTTGCCGTTCTCCTGCGGTTCGATGGGATAGTCCCAGTCGTAACCGGATTCGAGGAGTTCCATCCACCGGTCGAGCCGCAGGATCGCGTCGTCGCCGACATCGGACGGACCCGCCTCCAGTAGGCACACCGAGACCGAGGGGTCGTCGGACAGCCGCGACGCCACCACGGCACCCCCGGAGCCGCCGCCGACGACCACGTAGTCGTAGGTCTCGCTCATCGTCGCTCCTCGCCGTCTCCGGACCGGTCCGCGAACCAGCCGGTCACGCCCGGTCGGAGATTCTCGTAGACATGTTTGGCCTCGCGGTACTCCGCCAGACCGGACGGTCCGAGCTCCCGCCCGAAACCCGACTGGCCGTAACCGCCCCACTCGGCTTCCGGCAGGTACGGCCCGAAGTCGTTGACCCACACCGTTCCGGCCCGGATCCGTCCGGCGATGCGGCGGGCGCGTGCCGCGTCGGCCGACCAGACGGCCCCCGCGAGACCGTAGACGGTGTCGTTGGCCAGGGTCACGGCCTCCTCCTCGGTGGCGAAGGTCTCCACGGTGACGGTCGGTCCGAACGCCTCGTCGTGCACGCAGGCCATCGAACGGTCGGCGCGATCGATCACGGTGGGCAGATAGAACCATCCGTCGTCGAGGCGCCCCGAACCCGCATCGCCCGTGGCGAACGCGCCACCGGTGCGAATGATCGCGCCATCCGCACGAGCCTGTTCGACGTAGGCGTGCACCTTGTCGCGGTGTGCCGCAGAGATGAGCGGTCCGGTCTCGGTGCCCTCGGAGTAGGGCAGGCCCAGCCGGATCTGCTCCGCGCGGCGGACCAGCTCATCGACGAAGCGATCGTGTGCGGACTCCTCGATGATGAGCCGCGCTCCGGCCGAACAGACCTGCCCCGAATGCAGGAACGCCGCGTTGAGTGCGTTGTCGACCGCTGCCGCGAGGAGTTCGTCGGTGGCGCAGGCGTCGGCGAAGACCACGTTCGGGTTCTTGCCCCCGAGTTCGAGCGCGACCTTCTTCACCGTCGCCGCCGCCTCGCGGGCGATGACCCGGCCGGTCACGAGCCCACCGGTGAACGAGACCAGGTCGACGTCAGGATGAGACGACAGCGGAGCGCCGGCCTCGGCGCCCGCGCCCAGGACGAGGTTGCCCACGCCCGCCGGGAGACCGACCTGCTCCAGGACCTGCATGAGCAGGATCGACGTGTGCGGGGTGAGTTCGGCGGGCTTGAGCACGAAGGTGTTGCCCGCCGCCAGTGCCGGCGCGACCTTCCACGCCGCCTGCAGCAGCGGGTAGTTCCACGGTGTGATCAATCCGCAGACGCCGACCGGTTCGTACACGATGCGCGAATCGGCGTCGGGTGACCCGGTGTCGACCACGCGCCCGGCGTCGGCCGCCGCGAGCTTGCCGAAGTACCGGAAGCAGTTCGCGATGTCGGTCATGTCGATATCCGACTCGTAGGGCCGCTTGCCGGTGTCGAGGGTCTCGGCGCGGACGAATTCGTCTCGGCGCTCGTCGATCTGGGCGGCGACGCGGAGAAGGAGGTCCCCGCGGTCGGCGGCGGGTGTGGCGCTCCACTCGCCGGCGTCGAACGCCCGGCGGGCCGCCGCGATGGCCTGCTCGGTGTCGGCCACACCGCTCTCGGCCACTACACCGACGAGCGAGTTATCTGCGGGACAACGGATCTCACGGGTCTCGCCGGAGGCGGCGGGCCGCCAGCGGCCGCCGATGTAGAGGGTCTCGCTCATCGAGCCGGTGCTCCTTCGGAACTGCTGTCGGGGATGTCCGTGTCGCTGTCGGGCACGGTACCGTCGCCGCCGGCCGGATCGGGTTCGGGGTCGTGGTGATCTCCGGCCGCATCCCGCAGATGCAGATAACCGAGATGGCGTTCGTACTGGTCGAGGATGTCACCGATGATCTGGTCTCGGGTGTATCCGGTGAGTGAGTAGCCCTGGGACCCCTCGGTGAGATACACCTCGCACCGGAAGTAGCGATCGTCGGACCGCTGGGTCCGGACCGCGTACGTCGGTGTCGGTGCCGAGACCGGCCACACGCAGTACTCGAAACGGGGAACTTCGGCGAGTTCGACGATCAGGCGCGGTGACGGCAGCCCTTCGTTCTCGGCCGACTCGTCGACCGTCGCGGTGATCCCCTCCCGGCCGAATTGTTCGGCGACCTCGGTCATGGCCGGTACGACGTTGGCTTCGATGAACTTCCGGGTCGCAACCCGGCCGGGGAAGCGCAGGGTGCCGATGAGTCGCTGTCGCCAGCTGCCGTGTTCCGTCGGGCCGCGCCCGACGGCGATCACCTTGGGCAGCGTCGTCCGGAAGCTGTCGAGTTTCACCGACTCGTTGCGGACGGCACGGAGCAGTGAGATGCCGATGAGCCCGAGGACGAAGGAGAACGGCAGGCCCATGATCACCGTCGCGGCCTGCAGGGTCAGGATCGACCCGTCGCCGCCGCCGGCGAACAGCATCGACAGGGTCAGCAGACCGATCGCCACCGACCAGAAGATACGAAGCGACCGTGTGCAATCGGCCATCGGGTCGTCGAGGCGGCTGGTGAAATTGCCCATCACGAGCGAGCCGGAGTCGGCGCTGGTCACGTAGAACAGCAGGCCGGTGATGGTTGCGATCCCGATGAGCAGCGTCGAACCCGGGTACTGATCGAGCAGCGAATAGAACCCGGCCTCGGGTGTGGAGGCCGTCGTCTCGGCGAAATCCGCATCGCCGCGGGCCACCTGCAGGGCACTGTTCCCGAAGATCGAGATCCACACCAGGATGAAGCTGAACGGGACCACCAGCACGCCGAAGATGAACTGCCGCAACGTGCGTCCGCGCGAGATGCGGGCGAGGAAGAGTCCGACGAACGGCGCCCAGGCCACCCACCACGCCCAGAAGAACAGGGTCCAGCCGTCGACGAAGGCGCGGGCGTCGTTGCCGGGCGGCGGGTTCACCTGGTCCCAGGCGAAGGTGTCGAGTGTTCGGTCGGCAAATGTGGACACATAGTCGCCCGCGTTCTGGACGAGCCCGTTGAGCAGGAAGTCCGCGTCTTTGGCGACCGTGATGTATATGAGCAGGCAGATGGCCAGGATGACGTTGATCTCGGAGAGGCGTCGGATGCCCTTGTCGACACCAGAGGTCGCAGACGCGGTCGCGATCACCACAGCCAGGACGATCAGGCCGATCTGAGCCGCCTTGCCCTGTTCGATCCCGAAGATCTCGTTCAGCCCGAAGTTGAGCTGAACGACGCCGATCCCCAACGAGGTCGCGATCCCGAAGATGGTGCCGAGGACAGCCGCGACGTCTATCGCGTCGCCCCAGCGACCTTCGACACGCTTGCCGAAGATCGGGTACAGCGCTGCCCGGATCGTCAGCGGCAGATTGTGCCGGAAGGCGAAATACGCGAGCGCGCCGCCCATGAGCGCGTACATCGCCCACCCGGTGACCCCGTAGTGGAAGACCGTCCACGTGACCGCCTCGCGCGCAGCCTCGTTGGTCTCCGCGGGCCCGGTCGGCGGGTTGAGGAAATGGGTCACCGGTTCGGCGACCGAGAAGAACATCAGATCTATGCCGATCCCGCGGCGAACAGCATCGCCGTCCAGGTGAACAGGCTGTACTCGGGGCGCGATTCCTCCGGTCCGAGCCGGTAGCGCCCGTACTTGCTGAGGCCGAGGAACACCACGAGACCGACGATGGCGGTGGCGAGGATGAAGTACCACCAGCCGAACCAGCGGGTGATGAAGTCGCGTACGTCGTTGATCGTCGACTCGGCCGCCGCCGGGGCCGCCAGCGCCCAGGCGGCGAAGGCGACCACGATGACGGCCGAGGCGAGGAAGACCGTCACGTTGACCCGGTGCGACCGGGGCCGGGCGTCGCTGCTCATGGGCTACGACGCTAGTCCGATCACGGGTGGAACGGGCGGTTTAAGCGAATCATCGGATGCGGAACGGGGTGGGTCACCTCGTGAACCGGGCCAGGAGTTCGGCGGTCTCCTCGCCGGCACCGAGCTGCGCGATGGTGTCCGCCTCGTCGTCGAGATGATCGGCATAGGTACGGCTGTAGGACGCGCGGGCGAGGCGTCGTGCGTGCCCGATCGCGGCCGCGGGCCGTTCGAGCAGGAGCGCGACGACGGCGTCGGTGGCCTCGTCGAGTTCTCCCGCCTCGACGATCTCGTGGACGAGTCCCCACTCCAACGCGGTTGCGGCATCGATCTTCTCGTTGCGCACCAGCATGCGGAGCGCGCGCCCCAATCCGATGGTCCGGGGCAGGTTGACCGACACACCGCAGTCGGGGGAGAGGCCGATCGTGGAGTAGGCGGCCACGAAGGAGGTCTTCGGCGTCGCGATCACGACGTCGGCGGCGAGGACGAGACCCAGACCGCCGCCCGCGGCGGTGCCCTGGACCGCGGCCACGACGGGAACGGGCAGGCGGTCGAGCGCGATGAGCGACCGGTGGACCGATCCGGCGAGTTCGGCGAGGAACTGTCCCCGGTCGGTCGCGGTGGCCATGCCGTGGACATCGCCGCCGCCGGAGAAGAGCCGACCGGCCGCGGACAGTCGGATGACCCGGACGCTGCCGTCGCTTTCGATGGTCTGCACCGCCGCTGCCAATCCGTCGGCGAGATCCATGTCCAGGGCGTTCGCGGCCTCCGGCCGGTTGAGTCGGATGGCGGCGACCCCGCGGTCGTCGATGGTGAAGTCGAGGCCCGTGGTCATCGAGCTGCTCCCGCGGTGGTCGCGAGTTCGGCTCCGGCACCGGGTGTCTCGGCAGCTACTCGCAGCACCTCGTCGACGGCGGCCCGCGCCCTGGTGCTGTCGTAGGCCCGTGCGATCTGCATCTTCTCCGCCTCCAACGAACCCTCGGCATGGGTGGCCAGGACCGACTGGTAGCCGCCCCACTGACCCGTGGTCAGGTCGCCGATCAGATGGATGAGTCGCAGGCGCTCCTGAGCCGGACGCGCCGCGGCGAAATACTTCTCCAGCACCGTGCGAACTTCGGGGTCATCCCAGTCGTGTCCGCCGGGTCCGGTGGCCACGAGGCCGCCGGCGAGGTCGAGCAGCGTCGCTGCGGCCTGGTGGAAACCGTGCGCGAAGTGGTACTTCGCCATGTTGACCGCCAGCGGATCCGGTAGGTGGATGCCGTTGCCGCCGTTGCGCGCTCGAACCGCGGCCAGCTCGGCGAAACCGCGTACCGTCTCGGCGTAGGTGATCAGTTCGGTCAGTTTGGTCTTCACGTGACCGGCACCGGCGATGCCGTTGGCCTCCGCGATGCCGATGGCGGCGCCGACCAGCAGGTCGAGAACGGGGAGTTTGTAGTTCACCGCCGTGAAACGGTGGTAGTCGACGAACGCGAGTGCCAGCGGGCCCGCGAGTTCGGGCTCGCGGTTGAGGAATACGCGCTCCTTCGGGACACGGACCCGGTCGAACACCGTCAGGCTCTCGAGCAGCTTGTGCCGGGACGAGATTGGGTGTTCGAAGGGGTGCTGGTCGCCGTGCAGGTACGGGGACACATAGAGGGTCAGGCCCTCGGTGTCGACCGGGATCGCGAAGCTCACCGCCCAGTCGCGGTCGGCCTCCGACATCGCGCGGGTGGGCAACACGATGATCTCATCGGCGTTGGCGCTGAACGAGGTGTGGACCTTTGCGCCGGACACGGTGATCGAATCGGCGTCCTCGTCGACGATCCGCAGATAGTGGTCGGGATCGGGCTGCCGGTGCGGCGGGAGTGACCGGTCGCCCTTCACGTCGGTCTGGGCCACCGCCAGGGCGACGTCGTTCTCGCAGCAATACCGGTAGTACGCCTCGGCTTTCGCCAGACTGTCGCCCGACAGCGCGCGCAGCAGGGCGAACAGCGCGTCGCTGCCGACCTCTTTGAGCACGATCGTCCCCGCACCCATCCGGGACAGGGTCTCGATGAGACGGCCGCGGTCGGCGATGTCCGCCGCGGTGCGCGGCACCCGGTAGAACGCGGTGTAGGGCCCGTCGCCGTCGTCGGCGACCGCGAGATCCGGCTCGGTGTGCGAGATCTCGTAGGCGAGCGACGAATGGGCGATGGCATCGGCGAACTCGTCGAACGCGGTGACGTCGTCGATCTTCTCGCCGCGGTAGACGACGCGCCGGTTGTCGCGCAGGCCTTCTCGATAGGCCTGCGGGTCGCGGATGGCCACAACTGTCCCCTCTCGATTGATCACTGCCGTGAGCGAGCGATCGCTCGGCCAGCATGCCTGCCCGGTTGCGTCGTGGTCAAGTCCCATCCGGTGGACACTTCGGCGTGACGGGTGCGCACGGCGTCGGACGTGCGCGTGCCCGGCTCGACGATGTGAGCTGTGACATCGGTATTGATTGCCTCGGAGCGCATTCGAAAGCTACGCTCGGCGGAGCCGAACGGGTGTGCCCGGGGCCGGGAACGGTCGTGCCGCCCGGGCTCCGGGCATGCGGGACGTCATCCGCCCGTCTTCGGACTGTTTAGATAACCCAAACAGGCAGCGCGTGGTGGTGGTCGCATGAATCGGCCCTCGCGGCGCTGTCCCGACCGCTCACACTCTCCACGGGTGTGCGCACCGAGAGGACTCACCGTGACACCGACCCACACCCCCGACGATTCGCTGCGGGGACGGACCCTGTTGATCTCCGGCGGCAGCCGAGGCATCGGCGAGGCCATCGCGGTGGCCGCCGCCGCGCGGGGCGCGAACATCGCGCTGCTGGCGAAAACCGCGGAGCCGCACCCGAAACTGCCCGGGACCATCCACACGGCGGCGGCCGCGATCACCGAGGCCGGTGGTCGGGCACTGCCGATCGTGGGCGACGTCCGCGACGACGCCTCGGTGGCCGACGCCGTGGCTCGTACCGTCGAGCACTTCGGCGGCATCGACGTCGTGGTCAACAACGCCAGCGCGCTGGATCTGACGCCCGCCGAGAAGATCGACATGAAGAAGTACGACCTCATGCAGGACATCAACGCGCGCGGCGCCTTCGCGCTGACGAAGGCGGCGATCCCGCATCTGCGTGCGTCGGAGAACGCGCACGTGCTGACGCTCTCGCCGCCGATCGATCTCGATCCCAAGTGGTTTGCCCAGATCGGCACCGCGTACACCATCTCGAAGTTCTCGATGTCCATGGTCACCGTCGGCCTGGCTGCTGAGCTGAAAGCCGATGGCATCGCGGTCAATTCGCTCTGGCCGCGGACCACGATCAACACGGCGGCGGTGCGCAACATCCTCAGCGAGGAGCTCGTCGCGCGGAGTCGCAAGCCGAGCATCATGGCCGACGCCGCGATGAGCATCATCACCAAGCCGGCCTGGCTGGCGACCGGGCAGTGCTTCATCGACGACGACGTCCTCGCGCGCGACGGTGTCCGCGACTTCGCGCAGTACCGCGTCGTGCCCGGGGATCAGGAACTCGAGCTCGACTTCTGGATGACCTGGAACTGAGTCACCACGACGGCGCCGGGCCATCGACAACGATGACCCGGCGCCGCCGCGTTGTCCCGGGTTTCCGGGGAAGTCCTGGATTACCGAACCGGTGCGAACTGGGGAGCCGCGTCGTCGACGCCGGCCGAGATCGATGCGTCGAAGTCGCCGTGATAGCGCTTCTTGACGATCACGTACAGGCAGAGCAGCGATGCGGCGGCCAGGAGGGCGAGGAAAAGCCCGACGCGCCAGGCGTTGTCCGGGTTGCCGTTGATGATCGCGACCATCACGAACGGCGCGAACCCGCCGATGATCGCCGAGATCTGATAACCCAGGGAGGCGCCCGAGAATCGGATCTCCGGCGGGAACAGCTCGGCGAAAAGTGTTCCCTGCGTACCGGTCTGGAGCGCCATCGCGACCACTCCGACGAGAACGGCAACCGCGAATGGCCAGATGGACGTCGGTGACGATGATCCGATCAGCAGCCACATCGGGATCGCCCAGATCGTCATGGCCGCCGATCCGATGGCGAAGACCAGCTTGCGTCCGATGCGATCCGACAGCCAGCCGAAGGCCGGGACGAGCGGGACCATCACGACGCAGGAGATCAGAATCCAGGTGAGCACGGTGGACCGGGCGACGTCGAGGTAGGTCGTCACGAACTGCACCGAACCGGTGATCATGATGTAGAAGAAGACGATTCCGATCGTGTTCGCGCCGGCGGCCATCAGGATGGTCCCCGGGTTGCGTCGGATGACGTCGAGCATCGGGGAACGCTGCACCTCGGGTGTCTGCGCGATCTTGGCCGCCACGGCCTTGAATTCCGGTGTCTCCTCGAGGAACCGGTGGATGGCGAACGCGACCGGGAGCATCACCAGGCTGATCCAGAACGGGATCCGCCAGACCCAGGACAGGAAGGCGTCCGAACTCGACAGGCCCGTGGCGAGCAGGAACGCGACATTGCCCAGCACGAGACCGATCGGCACGCCGAGCTGCGCGAAACTGCCGTAGAAGCCGCGCAGGTGCGCCGGTGCGTTCTCGGTGGCGATCAGGACGGCGCCGCCCCACTGTCCGCCGACGGCCAGGCCTTGGCAGATGCGCAGGATCACGAGGAGGGTCGGTGCGAGCCAGACCGTCTGGGTGTTGGGGACACAGCCGATCAGGAAGGTGGCGACGGCCATCAGGCAGACGGCGCCGACCAGGACGGGCTTGCGGCCGTAGCGATCGCCCAACTGACCGGCCAGGATGCCGCCGATCGGACGGGCGATGAAGCCCACGGCCACCGTGGCGAACGAGTTGAGCGCGGACACGACGGTGCTGTCGGTGGCGAAGAACGTCACGTTGAACACCAGCGCGGCGGCGGTGGAGTAGATGAAGAAGTCGTACCACTCGAGTGACGTCGAGATCGCGGCGGCGATCGACGCTCGAGCCGAACGGGGCGCCGGCCGTACGCCGGCAGGATCAGTGGGCACGGGATCAGTGGGCACGGGGATGCTCCTGGCTCAAGGGGGTGCCGGGCCGACGAGATTCGGGCCCACGGCCGTCTGGCGGGGGTGCCGTGGGGTCGTCGAATGGAAGGCCGTCGGGCCGGATGGGGGTGTCCCCGGACACAGTCGGTGCCGAGTGTCGGTCACGTCGCAGCCCCGGGTAGCAGGAGACTAGCCAACCCGGAGCGAAACAGTCAAGACGTACTCTTACGTGGGGTGCGGCGTCAGACCTCGAGCAGGACGAGGGCGGTGTCCGTCCACTGGGGCAGGTGGGGGTCGCGTCGTGGATCGCGACGGTCGAAGGTGTAGGCCAGTGCGACGCCGCGCATGCTGGTGAAGAGGATCTCGCGCAACTGTGCGTACCGGGGATGGCCTACGAGCTCCGGACCCCACATGCGGTCGATGCTCGTACGGATCACGCCGCCGAGGTGGCGCTCCACCGGCAGCAGCGCGCCGGCGATCCAGTCGTTCGTCCGCGACGCGGTCCACAGTTCGACGGCGGCCCAGAAGTGCGGCTCGTGGAACGACATCCACATCATGTCGACGATGGCCGTGACCCGCGCGGACCCGGTCGCCTCGTCGTCGATCGCGGCCACGACGCGGGCGGTCGTCGCCGCCACCCGCTCGGCGGCCAAGTGCTCGGCCGCCGCGACGAGCAGGTCCTCCCTCGACGGGAAGTGATGGAGCAGACGGCCGCGGGAGACCCCGGCGCGCGCCTGGATCGCCGAGGTGGTCGCACCGGCGAAGCCGTGCTCGATCAGGCAGTCGACCGCCGCCTCCAGGATGCGACGTCGGCTGGTGATGGTGCGCTGTTCGCGACGTGTCGGCGCCGGCCCGGCGGGAGCTGCCGTGTCGGAGGGCGCCTCGGGTGAACTCACGGTGCCACTATACGAGTCAGGTTTGACTTGTTCGCGCATTCGGCAGCGGGTACCGCATGATGCCCAGCGCGTAGTCGACGTATTCGGTCGCCAGCTGCTCGGGAGTCAACCGGCCGTCGGGCTGCCACCAGGTCGGCAGGGCGGTGCACATGGTGACGACCGCGCGCGCGGCGTCGGACGGATGCGCGGGGCGGAAGAGGCCCAGCGCGGTGGCGGAGTGGACCTCCTCGTCGACCAGCGCCTGTTGACGGTTTCGTCGTCGACTGACATCTCGTTGATTCGACGGCTCGAGCGCCCGGACCTCGCTGGAGCCCAGGAAGCCGAGCTGACGGCGGTGGGTGTGGTAGAGCGCCAGATTCTCGACGAGTGCGCAGAACCGGCCGACGGCGTCGTGCTCGCTCGTCCGCGCGGCTTCCGCTCGCCACTCGAGATCGTTCATCGTGCGGTCCAGGATGTCCATCAGGATGTGCTGCTTGCTCGGGTAGTGGTTGTAGATCCCGGGCACCGACATCCCGCATCGCGTGGAGATCCGTCGCATGGTCGTCCCGTGGTATCCGACAGCGAGGAACTCCTCGACCGCTGCCCGGAGGATCGGGGAGAAGTCGAGCGGGTCGTAGCGCCGCCAGTCTCCGTGCGCGACCGGAGCGGCCGGTGCGTCGCCCGGTTCGCGGCGCGGCACGGTTCCCGAGATGATCTGGGGGACGCCGACCCCGAGGGCGGACGCGATCGCCTCGAGCCGATCGACGCGCAGACCCGTCTTGCCGTTCTCGATCTGGCTCAGGGTCGCCGGACTCACGCCGATCGAGGCCGACAACGACCGCAGACTCACCCCCGCGGCCTGCCTGGCCCGCCGGACCCGCATCCCGGCGGACCGGGCCGGGCTGTCGGCTGCGTGGACGTCGGTCGACTCTCCCGGGGGCACGCACCGCAGTGTAGGGACGCACATCGGGGGCGTCGACGCCGCGTTCGCTCTCGGCGTAGCGACCCGGGAACACAGCCCCGGCCAGCGCAGTTGTACTGGGCACATCCCCGCCGCAACGGGGGATCCATGCACTCTGCGCAGGCGTTAACTGCAGGTGCACCCGAGACGACCTCTAGAGTGGAAGCAGGCTGGTCGTCGTCTATCCGCACCGGTTGTCCTCCGGGACCTCCGAGGTGGTCTCCGCGGCGGCCGGGGCGCTAGCAATGTGAGGGAGAACAATGTTCGAACGGTTCACCGACCGCGCGCGTCGGGTTGTGGTTCTGGCCCAAGAAGAAGCGCGCATGCTCAACCACAACTACATCGGTACCGAGCACATCCTCCTCGGCCTCATCCACGAGGGCGAGGGCGTGGCCGCCAAGGCGCTCGAGTCGCTCGGGATCTCCCTGGAAGGGGTCCGCAGCCAGGTCGAGGAGATCATCGGCCAGGGCCAGCAGGCACCGTCGGGACACATCCCGTTCACCCCGCGCGCCAAGAAGGTGCTGGAGCTCTCGCTGCGCGAGGCCCTGCAGCTCGGCCACAACTACATCGGTACCGAGCACATCCTGCTCGGCCTGATCCGTGAGGGCGAGGGCGTCGCCGCCCAGGTGCTGGTGAAGCTCGGCGCCGACCTCAACCGGGTCCGCCAGCAGGTCATCCAGCTCCTCAGCGGATACCAGGGCAAGGAGCCGCAGGAGGCGGGCACCGGCGGCCGCAGCAGCGAGTCCGGCACCCCGTCGACCTCGCTGGTCCTGGACCAGTTCGGTCGTAACCTGACCGCCGCGGCCTCCGAGGGCAAGCTCGACCCGGTCATCGGCCGGGAGAAGGAAATCGAGCGTGTCATGCAGGTGCTCAGCCGCCGCACCAAGAACAACCCGGTGCTGATCGGTGAGCCCGGCGTCGGCAAGACCGCCGTCGTCGAAGGCCTGGCGCAGGCCATCGTGAACGGCAAGGTCCCCGAGACCCTCAAGGACAAGCAGCTCTACACCCTCGACCTCGGTTCGCTGGTTGCGGGCAGCCGCTACCGCGGTGACTTCGAGGAACGCCTCAAGAAGGTGCTCAAGGAGATCAACACCCGCGGCGACATCATCCTGTTCATCGACGAGCTGCACACGCTCGTCGGCGCAGGTGCCGCCGAGGGTGCCATCGACGCCGCCAGCATCCTCAAGCCGAAGCTGGCCCGCGGCGAGCTGCAGACCATCGGCGCGACGACCCTCGACGAATACCGCAAGTACATCGAGAAGGACGCCGCACTCGAGCGCCGCTTCCAGCCCGTGCAGGTGGGCGAGCCGTCTGTCGAGCACACCATCGAGATCCTCAAGGGCCTGCGCGACCGGTACGAGTCGCACCACCGCGTCTCGATCACCGACGGCGCGCTGGTCGCCGCCGCCACGCTGGCCGACCGCTACATCAACGACCGGTTCCTGCCGGACAAGGCGATCGACCTCATCGACGAGGCCGGCGCGCGCATGCGCATCCGCCGGATGACCGCGCCGCCAGACCTGCGTGAGTTCGACGACCGCATCGCCGATGCGCGCAAGGAGAAGGAAAGCGCGATCGACGCGCAGGACTTCGAGAAGGCCGCCAGCCTCCGCGACAAGGAGAAGCAGCTGGTCGCCGAGCGCGCCGAGCGCGAGAAGCAGTGGCGCAGCGGTGACATGGACGTCGTGGCCGAGGTCGACGACGAGCAGATCGCCGAGGTCCTCGGCAACTGGACCGGCATCCCGGTGTTCAAGCTCACCGAGGAGGAGACCACGCGTCTGCTCCGCATGGAGGAGGAGCTGCACAAGCGGATCATCGGGCAGGAGGACGCCGTCAAGGCGGTCTCGAAGGCGATCCGTCGTACCCGTGCCGGCCTGAAGGATCCGAAGCGGCCGTCGGGCTCGTTCATCTTCGCCGGTCCGTCCGGCGTCGGTAAGACCGAGCTCTCCAAGGCGCTGGCGAACTTCCTGTTCGGCGAGGACGACGCCCTCATCCAGATCGACATGGGCGAGTTCCACGACCGCTTCACCGCGTCGCGTCTGTTCGGTGCCCCTCCCGGGTACGTCGGCTACGAAGAGGGCGGGCAGCTCACCGAGAAGGTGCGCCGCAAGCCGTTCTCGGTGGTGCTGTTCGACGAGATCGAGAAGGCCCACTCGGAGATCTACAACACCCTGCTGCAGGTCCTCGAAGATGGTCGTCTGACCGACGGTCAGGGTCGCACGGTCGACTTCAAGAACACCGTGCTGATCTTCACCTCGAACCTCGGTACCTCGGACATCTCCAAGGCCGTGGGCATGGGCTTCTCGTCGAGCGACGGGACCCAGTCGAACTACGAACGGATGAAGCAGAAGGTCAACGACGAGCTCAAGAAGCACTTCCGCCCCGAGTTCCTCAACCGCATCGACGACATTGTCGTGTTCCACCAGCTCACGCGGGAAGAGATCATCCAGATGGTCGATCTCATGCTGACCCGCGTGGAGGGTGCGCTGAAGAACAAGGACATGGCTCTCGAGGTCACCGACCGCGCGAAGGCCCTGCTGGCCAAGCGCGGCTTCGATCCGGTGCTGGGTGCGCGTCCGCTGCGTCGCACCATCCAGCGCGAGATCGAGGACCAGCTCTCGGAGAAGATCCTGTTCGGCGACATCGCTCCCGGACAGATCGTCCTGGTCGACGTCGAGAACTGGGACGGCGAGGGCGACGGCGACGACGCCCGGTTCGTCTTCACCGGCTCGGAGAAGCCGCGCATGGTTCCCGACGCACCGGTCGAGCTCACCAAGGCCGGCGAGGCCGACGCGAGCTGAGCGCAGCCCGTCTGAGCTGATCTGACACCAGCGGCGGCGTCACCCGACAGGGTGGCGCCGCCGTTGTGTTGTGCCCGGCTGGTGCGCGATTCCGCGGATTGACACAGCCGACGCGGAGTGTCCCAGCGCCCGATAGCATCGATCTGTGACGAGCGATACATCAGAGGTCGGGCGCAAGTCCCGACAGGACCAGCCCACCATCACCGTCGAGCGAGATGGGGAGATCGCGATCTTCCGGCTCAATCGACCCGACCGGCTCAACGCCTTCACCATGCAGATGGGGGAGGAACTGCGGGCCGCGTTCGACGACACCGACGCTGACGACTCCGTTCGTGCCGTCGTGCTGACCGGCAACGGCCGCGCGTTCTGCGCCGGCGCCGATCTCGAGGCGGGCGGGTCCACGTTCGACGCCTCGTCGGTGGTGGACTCAGACGAGGTTCCAGCGGACGAGGGCGGGAAGTTGACGCTGCGGATGTTCGCCTCGCTCAAGCCGATCGTGGTGGCGGTGAACGGTCCGTCGGCCGGCGTCGGCGTCACGATGACGCTGCCCGCCGACGTCCGGATCGCCTCGGAGGACGCGAAGTTCGGGTTCGTCTTCGCCGCCCGCGGCCTGGTGCCCGAAGCCGCGTCGAGCTGGTTCCTGCCGCGGCTCGTCGGGTTGCCGACCGCACTGCAGTGGACGATCGGCGCGAAGATGGTGCCCGTCGCCGAAGCCCATGAACGCGGGCTGATTCAGCAGGTGGTCCCCAAAGACCAGGTGCTCGAGACCGCGATCGCCGTCGCCCGCGAGATGACCGCGAACAGCGCCCCCGTCTCGGCGGCGCTGACCCGACAGCTGTTTTGGCGGATGGCCGGTGCGCCCAGTCCGCTCGATGCCCACCACGCCGACTCGAAGGCGATCTTCTACCGCGGGCAGTCCGGTGACGTGTACGAAGGCGTCATGTCGTTCCTGGAGAAGCGTCCGGCGACCTACCCCAACACCGTGTCGGAAGATCTACCCGAGATCTTTTGATCACTCAGTCGAGGGTCCCGGCCTGGATGCCGATCTCGAGTACCACGAAGATCATCGCCAGCTGGATGGCGCAGCACCACGCAGCGGCCGGCCAGGCCGGGAGTCCTCGGCGCACGCGGCGGACGACGAGGGTCACCGACACCGCCACCAGCACCACGGCCGACCCGATGCCCACCCCGATGGCGACCTCGGTCCAGACCGGACTCCCGCACTCCTCGTAGGCGCACGCGTCGGTGACGAAGACCGTCAGACCCGCGACGGCGATCGTGATCAGCGCCAAGACGGCGTGCACCAACCCCAGCACCACCGACGCGAACGCGTCAAGGGTCGACACGGGTGGCTGCGGAGGTGGATTCTCGGCGGTCTCCTCGGTGGGCATCCGCCGACGATAGCGTCGGACATTGTCCCGCGGGACCGGCGCGCGGTGAAAAACTCCTGCAAACAGCCCGTGTGAACTGGGTGAACATCCGAACACGCCGGACATAAACGGTGGCAGCGTCCATCGACCGCGGTTATCGTGGCGACAGAGCAGGCCCGACCAACGAGAGGAGGTGACGCAGATGTCGATGGGTGACAAGGCTTTCGCCGGCGAGTGGCGGACGGCCCCCTCCGACCGTCCGTGCGGACTGAAGTCCGACGGAAGGCCGGGACCGATCACATCACGCGTCACCAGTTCCTGAGGTCATGAACCTCGGTGGTCGGCGCACTCACTCGCCCACGCATCGAGGAGCTGTCATGACCATCTTCGTCACCAACGCCGGACTGCAGATCCTGGCGCGCGTCACCTGGCGTCGCGCCGCGGTTCTGTTGACCACCGAGGTCGCGCGGAACGTCGAGGGCACGCCGCTGGTCCGCGTCGTCCATTCGCCGACGCTGTCCCTGCCGATCCACAAGGTGGTGGCGATCAAGCGAGATGCCTACCGCCCGTTCGCCGGTAAGACGATGGACTCCTACGCGTCGAACGCGACCATCCTGCGGCGCGATCAATGGATCTGCGCCTACTGCGACGGTCCCGCCGACACCGTCGACCACATCGTCCCGGTCTCGCAGGGTGGGCCGAGCACATTCGGAAACCAGGTCGCGGCGTGCAAGTCCTGCAACGGTTTCAAGGCCAACCGGACGCCGCGCAAGGCGGGGATGGCGCTACGGCACGCGCCGTTCGTCTACGACCCCTGGGCCGCGGACCAGAAAGAGGTGTGGGAGATGTTCATCCTGCATCCGAAGACGGACTAGACGTTCGATCCGTTGCCCCCTTGCGATCAGGTCGGCAACGGATCGGCGCCGCGTTCCGCGAGCAGCATCGTCATCAAACCGATCTCGTCGCCCTGGTCGCCGATCATCATGAGCGCGAGGTCCTTCGTCGCGGAACCGGTCCGCTCGTCGTTGTATGCCGCCTGGGCCATCGACATCCCGCCACGGTGATGCCGGATCATCAACTGCAGGAACAAGATCTCCGCCTCGCCGGGTGGCAGGGTGGAAAGGCGGCCGATCTCGTCGATACTCGCCATGCCGGGCATCGGCGGAGGGGATTCGTCGTGATGGGTGCCCTCGTGGTGAGGGTCTCCGCCGGACATCCAGGACATCGGCTCCGGCGCGGTCACCGGTTCGTCGAACCACAGCAACCAGCCACGCATCGTAGCGGTTTCGGCGGTCTGCGTGTGAACGATCCGGTCGGCGACGCCGCGGATCTGCGGCGCGACTCCGGGCACCGCACCGATCGTTCGCGACATGAGGATCGCCTGGTCGTGGTGCGCCGACATGTCCTGCGCGAAGCCGATGTCGGACACGCTCATCGCGGATGAGTCGTGATCGCGTCCCTGCCACACCGCCCCGACGACGACACCCATGGTGACGAGCAGGGCCGCGGTCACGCCGAGGACCATCGCGCGCACCAGCGGGACGCCGAGGCGAGAAGCGCTCATCCGATCGAGGAGTTCTGGTCCGGCGGTGGCGTGTACACCGCGGGACTCAACCGCAACACCTGGAAGCCGCCGTCGGAACAGGTGACCCGCAGCTCGTTTCCGCGGAACTCGGGTGGGGACATGCACCAGTCCGTCGACATGTCACCGCCGACGATCATCCCGCTACGTGGACCGACCATCTCGTTCAACCGGACCTTGCCGTTCGCGATCGACATACCGAGGCTGAGGAATTCGACGGCGGGCAAGCCCATCAGCGAGCCGACGACGTGCGGCGAGTTGGGTGACTCCGCGATCGTGGTGCCCTTGCGGGCCGGCGGGTTGTAGTAGGCGATCTCGCGAATCCGGTCGAAGTCGCGGATGTCGAAGACCCGGATACCCGACGATTCCCAGCCGCACGCGAGCGCGGTGGGATCGGTCGCTCGGTCCACCGTGCAGTAGTGCGGATTGCTGCTGAACAGCGACCCGCCGGTCGACGACCGCAGATTGGTGTCGAGGTGCTCGGGGAGATTGATCTCGAGTTTGATCTGCGCGGTGTACCGGGGCTTGTTCACCCGCGTCACGTCGAAGATCTTGACGCCGCCCGAACCTGCTTCGTCGGCGGTGACGATGTGGGGCCGGCCCCGGTAGGTGATCGGGATCGAGTGCTGGTTCAGCTGGCCGTCGGGCCAGAGATAGGCCGCGGTGTGCGGGACCTGCGGGTGCGGCCGTCGCTCCTGGACGTCGCTGACGTCGAGCACCGTCACACCCGCCATGTTGGACAGGTACATCCGGTTGCCGTCCGGGGACATGCCGAACCCGTGCCCGAGGAACGAGTGCAGACCCTGCCAGATCACGCGGGGCGACCGGGGATCGGCGATGTCGATGGCGCTGAGGTGCCCGGGGAACACCCCGGACGCCCAGTAGGTGCGGCCGTCGGGGGAGAAGCCGCCCTCGTGCGAGGTGAACGGCAGGGGCGTCGACGTGCCCGGGCCCGTGTTCAGGAGCTTGGGTCGGGTGCAGTCGGAGATGTCGTACACGGCGAAGAAGCCGCCGCCCCAGAGCAACGGCACCGACGTAGCGGCCAGGAGCTTGCGCGCCTTGTTGACCTTCAACGTCTCCCACGTGCCGCCGCGCATCGCCGGATCCGTCAGGGACCCGACGACTCGCGGCGCGCTCGGGTCGGATGCGTCGATGACCTGTACGCCCGGCGGGTTCACCCAGTTGTTTCCGGGGAACAGGCTGCCGGTGTAGCTGCAGTGCTCGAAGCTCGCCGACACGATCCCGCCGCCGGCGCCGCGGACACCGCCGATCCGCGTGATGTTGCAGCGGTAGCCGCGCATGCTCCGCCCGGACAGACGATCTTCGGCGCTGACATCACCCTGCAGGCCGGGTTCGGGGAGTGAGCCCGGCCCGCAGTCCGCTTGGGGAACCGCGACCTCGGAGATGTCGGGGAAATAGTGGTTGGCCGCGCCGGCGGGGGCCGCGACCAGCATCGTCGAGAGAAGCGTCGCACCGGCCAGGAGGCAGGTGACGGCGTGGCGACGACGGCGCCGGCGGACCCCCGAACGGACCCTGTGTCGCGCGTCGAAACGAGTAGGCATCATCGCATCCCCCGATCGTGATCTGAGTCAGGCTAGTGGGCGAGGCGAGACGACATCGCGGAATCGTCGAATCCGGTCTCACGAACAGAGCCGGCCCGGGTCTCCGGGCCGGCTCGTGTCGGGTGCGTCAGACGTCAGACGGCGTCGCCGCCGTCGATACTGCCGAAGTCGCCGACCTCGACGTTGCCCTCGTCGTCGACGGCGGTGTCGAAGGTGCCGTCGCCGTCGGTGTCGGCGACGGCGATGTCGGTGAGGCCGTCGGCGTCGGTGTCGGCTTCGATGATGTCGATCTCGCCGTCGGCGTTGGTGTCGTAGGCGATGGAGTCGGCCTGGCCGTCGCCGTCGGTGTCGAGGATGGCGTCGGTGGTTCCGTCACCGTCGACGTCGGTGAGTGCGGCGTCGACGGCTCCGTCGCCGTCGGTGTCGACGAGAACGGCGTCGGCGGGGATCTCGGTGCTCATTGGTATGTCCTTCCAAGTGGGGTGAGTGCTTCTGGGCGGTTCATGTACTTGGAGGCGACGTCGAGGACGAATGTTCCCGGGGTGCCGGGAGTCGTTCGGATGACCGATCCGGCGACCGGCTACCGTTTGGTCTCGTATCACTCGACTTCGGAGGTTCACTGTGCAACAGATCGGCGTCATCGGCGGAGGCACCATGGGAGCGGGCATCGCGGAGGTGTGTGCGAAGGCCGGCAGCGATGTCGTGATCGTGGAGGTCAAGCAGGAGTTCGCCGACGCCGCGCGGGCGCGGGTGGAGAAGTCGCTGGCCAAGGCGGTCAGCAAGAACAAGCTGGCGCAGGACGACGCCGACGCCGCCCTCGGACGTCTGCGGGTGACGACCGACTACGCCGACCTCGCCGATCGCGACCTGGTGATCGAGGCGGCGCCCGAGATCGAGGAGCTCAAGCGGCAGATCTTCGCGAACCTCGACGAGGCGACCGGTGCCGACACCATCCTCGCGACCAACACGTCGTCGATCCCGATCATCAAGGTCGCGACCGCGACCAAGACCCCCGAACGCGTTGTCGGCGTGCACTTCTTCAACCCGGTGCCGGTGATGCCGCTGGTCGAGATCATCTCCACGCTGACCACCGCGCCGGAGACGGCCGACGCCGTGAGCGCATACGTCACCGACACCCTCGGCAAAACCGCGGTCCGCGCGGGTGACCGTTCCGGCTTCATCGTCAACGCGCTGCTCATCCCGTACCTGTGCCAGGCCATCCGGATGTTCGATTCGGGCTACGCCTCGGCCGAGGACATCGACCTCGCGATGAAGGGTGGCTGCGGCTACCCGATGGGGCCGCTCACCCTGCTCGACACCATCGGCCTCGACGTGACGCTCTCCGCCGCGGAGTCGCTGTACGCGGAATTCGCCGAACCCCATTACGCGCCGCCGGCGCTGCTGCGTCGCATGGTCGACGCGGGACGCCTCGGACGGAAGACCGGTCGCGGTTTCTACACCTACTGACAGCTGATCGCCGACGCCGAACCCCGGCTCACCTTCGGGTGAGCCGGGGTTCGTCGTATGAGGGGTCCTCCACGCGGGGATTGTCGGCCGTCGTGTGCCCCGCTAAGCTGGCAGCAATCAGACAACAAGTGTTATCAGAATGGGTGGGGTCATGACGCAATCCGACGAGCGGATGTCGCGGGTGGAGATGGACAACATCGACAGCAGCTTCTTCGCGCGCTCGCTGCTCTCGATGGGACAGACGATGAGCACGACGAACGTCATCATGCAGCTCGCCAATCCGGCGGTCGGCTACGGTGTCGCACACAGCAAGGTCGAGAACGGGCGGCTCGACAAACATCCGGTCAAACGCGCACGGACCACCGCGTCGTATCTGGCGGTCGCGATCCTCGGCAACGCCGACGACCGGCGCCGGTACCGGCATGCCGTCAACCGCCAGCACGCGCAGGTGCGCTCGGACGAGAACAGTCCCGTGGAGTACAACGCGATGAACACCGACCTGCAGCTCTGGGTCGCGGCGTGCCTCTACTTCGGGTGGGAGGACATCTACGAGCGCGTCCACGGACCGCTGCAGGGCGCGGATCGCGAGAAGTTCTACCAGCAGGGCAAGGTCTGCGGGACGACGCTGCAGATGCCGGCCGAGGCGTGGCCCGCCACGCGCGACGAGTTCACCACCTACTGGGACGACCAGGTCTCGCGCATCGAGATCAGCGACGAGATCCGGGACTTCCTCCTCGACATCGCCAATTTCGGTTACGCGCCGGAACGCATCCAGGAGAAGTACGGTCCGGTGAAATTGCGCCGGACCATCGGCTATCTGCCGCAGCCGTTCCGCGACGCACTCCGGGTCGAGTGGACCGACGAGGATCAGGCGTGGTTCGACGGCTACGTCGGCCGGTTGGTGGAGAAAGAGCGTCGCACTCCGCTGTGGGTGTCGCAGTTGGGTTTCCGGCTCCTGCTGGCCGACGTCCGGCTTCGGGTCAAGATGGGGCGGCCGCTCGTCTAGGAGGCGCCGGCACCGCTCCGGCGCGCGGCCAGGAAGGCGAGTGTTCCGGCGCCCAGGCACGCAACGGCGCCGACCGCGAGACCGATGCGCGCGCCGAATGTCTCGATGATCGCGCCGACGATCGGGCCACCGATCGGCGTCGAGCCCATGAACGCCACCGACCACAGCGCCATCACCCGGCCCCGCATCCGCGGTTCGGAGTTGAGCTGCAGGGTCGCGTTTCCCGTCGACATGAAGGTGACACTCAACCAGCCGACCCCGAAGAGTGCGCAGATCGCCGTCGGGAGGTTCGGGGCGAGTGCGGTCGCCGCGACGGCGACCCCGAAGCCGAAGGCCGCCAGCGTGAGTGGCCGCAATCCGGTGTTCCCGCGGGCCGCGACCACGAGTCCGCCGACGACCGCACCGACTCCCATCGCCGACGTCATGAAACCGAGGGCTTGTGGCCCGCCGTCGAACACGAAGTCCGCGGCGGCGGGCAGCGTGACCGGGAAGTTGTACGTCAGGGTCCCGACGAGTGCCATCGTGGCCAGCGGGATCCACAGCGCGGGGCGACTCCGGACGTATCGAAGACCCTCGCGCAGCTGACCTTTCGCGCGCGGAACCGGTGATTCCGCGGTGATCTTCGACGAGTCGAGCGCGAGCAGCGACGCGACCACGGCGATGAAGCTGACCGCGTTGATCGCGAAGCATAGACCCGAACCGACGAGGGCCAGGATCACCCCGGCCACCGCCGGACCCACCGCGCGAGCGGCGTTCACCATGACCGAGTTGAGTGTGACCGCGTTGCGGATGAGGTCTTTGCCGACGATCTGATGGATGAACGCCTGCCGCGCCGGCTGTTCGAAGGCGTGCCCGAGCCCGAGCATCACCGCCAGCACGCCGACGTGCCAGACCTGCACCACCCCGGTGAGGGTGATGGCGGCGAGCGCCGCGGCCAGCAGCCCCATCATCGACTGCAGGACGATGAGCAGGCGTCGGCGGTCGACGCGGTCGGCGATCACGCCCGCGTAGGGCCCGATGAGCAGGACCGGAAGCGCCTGCAGGGCGACGATGAGTCCCAGGACGGACGCCGACCCGCTCAGCGTCAGCACGAGCCACGCCTGCGCCGTCGCCTGCATCCACGAACCCGTCATCGAGACGGCCATACCGGCGTAGAACAGGCGGTAGTTGGGAATGCGCAGCGAGGCGAACATGCTGTTCCGCCCGGCGTCTCCGGGGCGCCGACCGTCCGGTTCGCGCTCCCGCGGTTCGTCTCCGATCTCGGGAACACGGTCGTCGGTCATCGCCGACCATCGTAGGCGCGTGCGCCTCCACCCAGGGGCCCGCCTCCAGTAACGTCGGCGGGATGACGCAGACGGTGATCGTGTCGGGCGGGACGGGCGGCCTGGGGTCGGCGGTCACCCGCACGTTGCTCGACGACGGATGGCGCGTGGTGGTGCCCGGGCGCACCGAAGCCGGGTTGTCACGCCTCCCGGAATCGGACCGGTTGGTCGGTGTGCACGCCGACCTCTTCGACGAGGCGTCGGTCGCCGAGGTCGTGGCGATCGCCACGAGCGACGCGTCGGCGCCGGTGACCGCGGTGGTGAACCTGGTGGGCGGGTTCGCGATGGGGGAGCGGGTCGACGCGACGCCGGTCGACGAGTTCGAGCGACTGCTCCGGCTCAACCTGCGGCCGCTGTATCTGCTGTCCGCGGCGGCCATTCCGAGGATCATCGAGGCCGGCGGCGGGTCGATCGTCGGGGTGTCGGCGAAGGCGGCGTTCGCACCCTTCTCCGGTGCGGCCGGGTACATCACGTCGAAAGCTGCGGTGTGGGCGTTCATCAGTGCGCTCGCCGCCGAGTACAAGTCCGACGGCATCCGGGCCAATGCGATCCTGCCGTCGGTGATCGACACCCCGGGCAACCGCGCTAGTCAGCCGGATTCGTCGCGGGCGGGCTGGGTGTCGCCGGAATCGATCGCGCAGACGATCTCGTTCCTGGTCTCCGACGCCTCGAGTGCGATCACCGGCGCGCAGGTCCCCGTGCCGGGCGTCGGCTGAGCCGGAGAACCGCTGGTGCGCAATAATCTGCGTTGAGCGATGGTGTAAGCGGTCGCACCGCAGTCGATTCAACTATGCCGGATGGAAGTCGCATGCGGGATCGCATCTGTCGATTACCCCGGCAGCGGGTCACCGTTCTCGCGCTTGCGCGGGAGCCATGTTGCGAGGGTCCGGCCCAACGTCTGAACCAGCTCGGAACCGAACACGCACAGCGTCTTCTCCCACGGATGTCCGAATGTGCCAGTGCTGAAGTCGGGCCGAGCGAAGATGTAGTAGTCGCCGTTCGGGAACACCGGCACCGGCCACTCGGCGTCGAACGTCTCGGCATGTGCCGCTGCATTGAGCCGATAACCGGGATGCTGCCAGTCGAGCACGATCCAGTAGGGATCGTCCTGCGCTTTGACGAAGCAACGCTGCGCCTCGGCGTTGATCGCATCGAATTGGGCGCTCCACACGCCGGGAGAGTTCTCCGGGACAGATAGGTCGAAGGTTACCGACGGAGCCGGATCGACAACTGCGGGCCAGCCTTTCGGGTAGATGCTGGGCCGGAACGATCGAAACCGATCACGGAACAACTCCCACGCCACGTCCTCTTCGTCTCGGGGCAGGTAGCTCCATCCTGGCGGTAGCGGGTTTCCGTGGTCGAGGGTCCAACGCATCATCGGTCCATCGTCGCAGAGCGTAGCGGGCGGAACACCTTCATCACGTTCCGCCACAGCACTCTCAGACGACATCCGATGGTGCGCGGCGCCAGACGAAGAGACCCACCGCGACGAGGATCTGCCCGCAGATCAGCGCGGCGGGGAGGGCAAGCAGTTCCCAACCGGTCGTGCCGAAGTTCGTCGCCCACACGACGATCGCTGCGCCGAGCGCTACGGTGGTCAACTGGCCGAGGGTCGTGAGGATCGACGCCACCGTGCGCGAGCGTCCCCGAAAGACACACGCGCCGCCGACGATCAGTGCAACGAAGGCGCACAGCAAGCCGATCAGCGTCGGGAACACCACCATGTACTCGAAGCCGCCTGAGACCTCGACAACACCTGACAGAACGAGTGATGGCACGACGAACGACAAGATGACCACCGTGCACAGCACCGAGATGATCGAGGCGAATCGCAGTGTCTTCATCCAGTCACGGTATCTGCGGTACGGATTCCATTCGGTTCTCCGTCCGTCGTGTCTCGTCCCCCCACGGCCAGGGGTTCGTTCCGACCGTCGGCCCACGCGGATGTGGCCGGTCCACAGCAACGAAAACAGCCGTACTGCTGCCTTCAACACGTACATTGAGCATGTGCTGCTCGCCGAGGCCGGACTGTCGGAATGCGCCAGAGACGCTGCGTGCAGCGCTGACTTCAACCGGCCGTTCTACATCGCGTTCGCATTGCTGGTCTTGTTCTCGGTGTGGTTCACCCTGTCGATGTTCGCGACCGTCGACGTCGTCGGTCATCATCTCGGCCTACGAGGCAGTCTGTCGTGGGTGGGGGTCGTGTGGCTTGTCCCGGTCGTCGGAGCAGCTGTGTGGCGGCTGAGCCGGTGGCAATGGCTGGTCAGGCGCAACTCTCTCGAGTGACGCGAGGACTCGAACGTGATGGAAGCCGGAGACGTACGGTGAGAACCGCGGCAGCGCAACCGAAGATGTCAATCGCGATTGGGTCGCGCGTGCACATAGGCTTCGACGACGGTGCGCATCACCGGTTTTCCGTCACCGTTGCGCAGCTCCGCCGACGAGGTGACCAGAGCGCGGGCACGGTCATCGAACTCGATCGCGTCGATGACGGTCGACCCGGTGAGGGTGTCGCCGGGGCGGACGGGACGCAGGAATTCGACGTCGCCCAGTCGCTTGCCCGCGATCACCCGCCAATTGTTCAGCACGCCGGTGACATTGAGCCTCTGGTAGATCGACATCGTGTGCAACCCACTGGCGATCAGCCCGCCGTAGGGGCCGCGTTCGGCAACGGCCTTGTCCACGTGAAAGTCCTGCGGATCCCATGCGCGGGCGAAGTCGAGCAGTTCGTCTTCGCTGACGTGATGCGTGCCGAACTCGAAGATCTGGCCCACGGACAGGTCATCGGCCCACAAGCGGTCCGATGCGTCGCTCACCTCAGGTCTGCCGCGATCTTCGGCCAGGTGGTCTCGAGGTCGCGTTCCCAGTAACCCCAGGAGTGGGTGCCGCTCGGCCGGAAGGTGACCTCGTGCGGCACCTTGAGCGCCCGCATGCGCGACACCATCTGCTTGGTGCACTCGTTGACCGCGGCCTCGATGATGCCGCCGATGACCATCTGGTTGGCCAATGTCAGCGGATCGCCGGCGACCAGCGGTGCCTCGAGCCGGTCGAACTGTCCGGGCATGCCGGTGCCGCTGGTCATGTAGACCTTGGTGCCGCGCAGCTTGTCCGCGTGGATGTACGGGTCGTTGTCCCGCCACCCGGCCGAATTGACCGGTCCCCACATGTTGTTCAGGTTGCCCTGCCCGCGGTCGGCGACGACCATCCGGATGTAGGCCTGTCCCACCGGGTCGCTGGTACGCGCGCACCCGCTGTAGGCGGCGGCTGACCGGTAGAGCTTCGGTGCGGCGATCGCGAGGTTGAGCACCGACGTCCCGGCCATCGAGATCCCGGCGATCGCGTTGACCTTGGTGGTGTCGAATTCCTTGTCCACCAGCGGCGGGAGCTCCTTGGTGAGGAACGTCGTCCACTTGTTGCGGCCGAGTACCGGATCGTCGTGCTGCCAGTCGGTGTAGTAGGAGAACGCGCCGCCGATCGGTGTGACGACGTTGACCTCTTTGTCGGAGAAGAACTTCGCATACTGGGTCTTGGCCGCCCAGGTAGCCGAGTCCTCGCCGCCGCCGGCGCCGTTGAGCAGGTAGAGCGTGGGGCGCGGCTTGGTGGTGTCCTTGGGGCGCAACACGTTGACGGGGATGAGTTTGCGCATCGCCGCCGAGTAGACGATGAGTGTCGACTGCTGGGCGGAGTCGTGGACCACGGTGTCGATGCGAGCGCGATCGGGATCGGGGGTGGGCTCGGCCAGCGCGGCCGGAGCCCATCCGGCGGTCGCGACCGCAACGGCACATCCGACGACGCACAGTCGTCGCAACCAGGAGGATCGCACCACTAGCCCCTTCTGTTAACAGAATTCTCAGACGTAACAAAGGTAGCCGAGTTCGAGTGGCGCTCCCAAGTCGAGAAGGTGCTCGTCACCCAGTTGTGACGTCACGTTCGAGGGGAGAACCCGATTACTTGACGCGATCCTTGAGCAGGAGCCGGACGGTGAGTTCGAGCCGGTTCGTGACGTCGGTCGCCGACGCGCGACGGGTCAGCCACTGCACCAGGTTCGACATCCACACATCGGAGAGGACGCGCGCGATCGCGAGATCTTCCTCGGTGGGTTCGCCGTCGTCGACGATCGCTCCGGCGAGGAGCCGGTCGATGATCCCGGCGACCTGGTCGACCTCGGCGGTCGCCGACGCGTCGGCGAACATGAACGCACGCGTCATCGCCTCGGTGAGGAGCGGATCGCGCTGCATGGCGAAGGTGATCATGTCCAGGACGTGACGGAGGCGGTCGATCGCGGTGTCGCCGCGCAACTGCGAACGATCGACCTTCGACTCGACTCGCTCGAACTCGCGGGCGAGCGCGGTGACGAGAAGGTGGACCTTCGACGGGAAGTAGCGGTACAGCGTCCCGACGGCGACGTCGGCCTTGTCGGCGACGGTGCGCATCTGCACGGCGTCGTATCCGCCCTTGGACGCCAGCGCGAGGGTGGCGTCGAGGATGCGGCGGCGGCGTTCGCGCTGCGCGGTGGAGCCGGCTTCGGGCGAGGCGGCCGACGCCGCAGCCCCGTTGGGGGCGTCGACCGCGGCGTTGCCGGGTGCAGAACGGGCCATGTGCTCTCGAACATCCTCACGTGATCAAACGTCTCAATGGGTGGATCGTGGGTGGCTACCCGATCCAAGTACACCCATGGCATATTAGAACAGGTTCTAATTATTCGTCACAACTCGACATACAGGGATTGCCAGTGACAATCGCCACGTCTTCCGAGCAGATCGCGGTCCGTGACAGCATCGCGTCCTGGGCGCGCTCCACCAGTGTGACCGACATCGTGCGGTCCGACCTCGACAAGCCGAGCGACCAGTGGACCGGTCTATTTTCGCAGATCGCCGATCTGGGCGTGTTCGCCGCAGCGGTCCCCGAGGCGTCCGACGGTCTCGGTGCGAGTTTCCTCGACGTGGCCGCCATGCTCGAGCAGTGCGGGGTCGATCTCGTCCCCGGCCCGCTCGGTCCGACGGTGACCGCGGCGATCGCGCTGGCGGTTCGCCGTTCAGATTCGGCGAAGGGTGACGACGACCCGGGTGCCGCGCTGTTGGCGGAGGTGCTGGCCGGATCGGTGCCGGTGGTGACGCCCGCGACGAGCCACGCCGGGACGGGTCTCGTCCTGGCCGACGGCGAACTCGACCTCGGGCTCGTCGCCGGCTACGTCGAGGGCTGTGCCGTGCTGGTCGAATTCGGGACCGACGATCGGGAACGGTCCTGGTGGATCATCCCGCCGGGTGCGGGAGTCGCCGACGTCACGCCGCAGACCCCGCTCGACGGAACCGCGTCGGTCAGCCACGTGACCCTGTCCGGGGTCGCCGTCGAGGACCTCGTCGAACTGGGCGACGGGACGTTCGTCGCGGGCCTCTTGTCGGCGACGCTGGCCGCCTATCAGAGCGGCGTCACCCGGTGGGCCCTCGACGCCGCCGTCGACTACGCGAAGGTCCGCACCCAGTTCGGCGTGCCGATCGGATCGTTCCAGGCGATCAAGCACATCTGCGCCGAGATGCTGTGCCGCAGCGAACGCGTCACCGCGGTCGCGTGGGATGTCGCCGGCGCGGTCGACGACGTGCTCGCGGCCGGGACGGGGGACGAGCTCGCTCCGGCGCTCGAGCAACTCGAGATCAGCAGGCTGGCGGCCGACGTCGTGGTGGGCCGCGACCCGGTCGCCAACACCAAGGACTGCGTTCAGGTCCTCGGCGGCATCGGGTTCACCTTCGAGCACGACGCTCACCTGTATCTGCGCGCCGCACTCGCCGCGCAGGCGTCGCTCGCGAACGCGTCGTCGCACGCCGCCACCCTCGCCCGGCGCGGGCTCGCGGGGGCGCGACGGCGCTTCCGTCTGGACCTCTCGCAGGTCGAGGACCGGCGCGACGAGGTCCGCACCACCGTCGCGAGGATCGCCGACGCCGAACCCGACGATCGTCGCCGTCTCCTCGCCGAGACCGGCTACCTGACCCCGCATTGGCCTGCACCGCACGGTCTGGGGGCGGATGCTGCGATGCAGCTGCTGATCGACACCGAGCTCGAGGCGGCCGGGATCGACCGGCCCGACCTGGTGATCGGCGCATGGGCGATCCCGACGATCCTGGAACACGGCACCGACGCGCAGCGCGAGCGGTTCGTCGCCCCGACGCTGGCCGGCGACATCGTGTGGTGCCAGCTGTTCTCCGAACCCGAGGCCGGCTCGGACCTGGCCGCGTTGCGCACACGGGCGGAACGGGTCGACGGTGGCTGGCGCCTGGACGGCCAGAAGATCTGGACCTCGCAGGCGCACAACGCCCGGTGGGCGATCTGCCTCGCGCGCACCGATCCCGAAGCGCCGAAGAACAAGGGCATCACCTACTTCCTCGTCGACATGGGTTCGCCGGGCATCGACATCCGGCCGCTGCGCGAGCTCTCCGGGCGGGCCAACTTCAACGAGGTCTTCCTCGACGGTGTGGTCGTGCCGGATGACTGTGTCGTCGGCGAGATCAACGGCGGCTGGCGGCTGGCCCGCACCACCCTCGCGAACGAGCGGGTGGCGATGGGCGGTACCGGCCTCGGCAAGGAGATGGAGTCGCTGCTCTCGCAGGTGCGGTCGATGGATCGGGAGCTGACCGCCGAGGAGCTAGCGTCGCTCGGCACCCAGCTCGCCGACGCCCACGTCGGCCGGGTCCTCGACGCGAGGGCGGCGACCAGGCAACTGGCCGGGCTCGACCCCGGTGCGTTGTCGAGCGTGCGCAAGCTGATCGGCGTCGAACATCGCCAATCGGTACCCGATCTCGCGCTGCGGCTCCTGGGGGTCGCGGGTCTGGCGGCGACCGAGGCGTCCGATGCGGTCCTGCAGAACCGCTGCCTCTCGATCGCGGGCGGCACCACTCAGATCCTGCGCACGGCCGCGGCGGAACGCATTCTCGGTTTGCCGCGGTAACCGGCTGCGGCGAAAGTGCCGAAACCGCAGATAAGCGCCGATTCCGACACCCTTGCGCGCGGACTCTGATACAACTAGAACAGGTTCTAGTTCTTGACGGGTTCATGGTGAGGGAGGCACAGGGTGGACTTTGCCCTGGACGGCACGGCGATCGCGGTTCGCGATGTCGCCGAGGACGTGTTCGCGCGACGACAGCCCGACTGGGAGTCGACGTTCGGTGGGCGTCATTCCGGTGGGACGGCAGCGGCCGAGCAGGAGGCGACCCGCGGCGGGTTCGAGGCCGATGGCTGGCAGGCGCTCGTCGACGCCGGACTGCTCGCCCTGCCCCTGCCGGCCTCGCTCGACGGTGACGAGGTCGACGAGTCGGGTCTGCTCCCGTTGTTCCGCCGGATGGGCCGGGCCGCGGCGGTGACGCCGGCGCTCGGATCGCTGACCGCGGCGCTAGTGTTCGCCAGGGCCGACGCCCAGGACGGCGAGGGATCGGTGTGGTCGCGGTTCGGGGGTTCGCTCACCGGCGGCAGTTGGGTGTCGGTGGCGATCGGCGAACACGGCGACGCCCTGACGGCGCATCCGCGGACCTCGGTCCGTGACGGGCGGCTCACCGGCACGAAGGTCGGCGTCCTGCACGCCGACGGTGCCTCGCTGTTCCTGGTGGCCGCCGATGCCGGTGTCGTCGCCGTCTCGCCCGCCGCCGACGGGGTCACCATCACGCGCACGCCGACCTCGAGCGGCTGGGGTGAGTACACGGTGGCCTTCGACGACGTACCCGTCGACGACGCCGACATCGTGGTCCGCGACCTCGCGATCCTCCGTGATCGCTACCGCCTGGCGCTGTGCGCCTACGCCGACGGCCTGGTCGCCGGCGCCACCCGACTGACCGCCGACCACGTCTCCACGCGCGAGCAGTTCGGCAAGCCGATCGCCTTGTTCCAGGCGGTGGGCCAGCAGCTCGCCGACATCTACGTCGTCGGCCGGTCGATGGAACTCGCGACCACCTCGGCGGCCTGGCGGTTGTCCGAAGGTCTGGACGCCGCAACCGATCTCGCGATCGCCGCCTACTGGCTGGCCGAGGAGGTCCCGCCGACCACGCGGACGATGACCCACCTGCACGGCGGCATCGGCGTCGACATCACCTATCCGCTTCACCGCTACTTCTCGCTCACCAAAGACCTCGCGCGTCTGGTGGGCGGAGCGCACGTGCGGCTCGACGAGCTCGCCGACATCACCGACGTCCCCGCCGACGACACCCGTATCGCAGAGGTGCCCGATGTTCATTGATCTCACCCCCGAACAGCGCGCGCTGCGCGCGGAACTGCGCGAGTACTTCGCCGACCTCGTCACTCCCGACGAGGCAGCGGTGATGCTGACCGAACGCCACGGCCCGACCTACCGCAAGGTCATCAAGCGGATGGGTGACGACGGCTGGTTGGGCGTCGGCTGGCCGACGGAGTTCGGCGGCAAGGGTTTCGGTGAGATCGAACAGCAGATCTTCACCAACGAGGCCGTGCGCGCCGACGTCCCGCTGCCGGCGGTGACGCTGCAGACCGTCGGGCCGACGCTGCAGGTCCACGGCACCGAGGAGCAGAAGCAGAAGTTCCTGCCCGCGATCCTGGCCGGTGATGTGCACTTCGCCATCGGGTACACCGAACCCGAGGCCGGCACCGACCTGGCGTCGTTGACCACCACCGCCGTCCGCGACGGCGACCACTATGTGGTCAACGGCCAGAAGATCTTCACGACCGGCGGTCACGACGCCGACTACATCTGGCTCGCCGTCCGCACCGATCGGGATGCTCCCAAGCACAAGGGCATCTCGATCCTCATCGTCGACACCTCCGACCCCGGTTTCACGTGGACGCCGATCATCACCGCCGACGGCGCGCACCACGTGAATGCCACCTACTACCAGGATGTTCGGGTTCCGGTGTCGATGCGGGTCGGCGAGGAGGGGGGCGGGTGGAAGCTGATCACCACCCAGCTCAATCACGAGCGCGTCATGCTCGGCCCCGCCGGTCGTATCGACGGACTCGCGGCCCGGGTGCGTGCCTGGGCGCAGCGGCCGGGCCCCGACGGGACGGTCATCGCCAAGCATCCCGACGTCCGTCGCGCGCTCGCGACCATCGACGCCTACGGCCGCATCAACGAGTTGCTCAACTGGCAGGTGGCCGCGACAGGTGAGGCCATCTCGATGGCCGACGCGGCGGCCACCAAGGTGTTCTCGACCGAACGCATCCAGACCGTCTGCCGGATGGTCGACGAGATCATCGGGCGCTACGGCGATTTCGCCGATCCGGAGACCGCGGCGCTGGTGAACTGGCTCGACGTCCAGGAGAAGCGTCACGTCGTCATCACGTTCGGCGGTGGCGTCAACGAGGTCATGCGCGACATGATCGCGACCGCCGGCCTCGGACTCCCGCGGGCCAAGCGGTGAGCGCGCCCGAGCTCGCCCGCGACGGCGTCGCCGGAGACGAGGCGATCCGAGCCGCCGCGCAGGAGATCATCGACGCCGGACCGAGCGCACCGGTCGCCGGGCGGGACCCGATCAATCAGCCCATGATCAACAACTGGGTCGAGGCGATGGGCGACACGAACCCCGTCTACACCGACGACGCGGCGGCCCGGGATGCCGGCCATCCCGGCATCGTCGCGCCGCCCGCGATGGCGCAGGTGTGGACGATGCGCGGCCTTCACGGGGTGCGGACCGCGGACGATCCGCTGGGTCGCGCGAGCGAACTCTTCGACGAGGCCGGCTTCACCTCGGTGGTGGCCACCAACTGCGACACCGTCTATCACCGCTACACCCGCCCGGGCGAGGAGGTCGCGCTGTCGGCCGAACTCGTCGAGGTCGTCGGGCCGAAGAACACCGCGCTCGGCGAGGGCTGGTTCTTCACCACCCGCAACGTCTGGTCGGTCGGCGGAGACGACGGGGCGCGTGAGGTCGTCGCCGAGATGCGGTTCCGCATCCTGAAGTTCCGCCCCGCCGCACGCGCTGCCGCCGAGCCGGTTTCCGACGCCGGGGTGCCCGACGATCTCGACCCGGCTCGCTTGCTCAAGCCGAGCGCGTCGAGAGACACCGCCTTCTTCTGGGAGGGCGTCGCCGCCCACGAGTTGCGCATCCAGCGCGACGGCGACGGTGCACTGCGGCATCCGCCGGTCCCGGCGACCTGGAAGCCGCGCGAGGCCGACGGAACCGTCCCGCCAACGGATTACGTGGTCGCGGCCGGTACCGGCACCGTCTACAGCTATGTCGTGCATCGAGCGCCGAAGGTGCCCGGGCGGCGGTTGCCGTTCGTCGTGGCCCTCGTCGAACTCGACGAGGGAATCCGTATGCTCGGTGAGCTCCGGGGCGTCGAACCGGAGGAGGTGGCCATCGGCATGCCGGTGCGCGCCACCTATCTGGATTTTCCGGCCGATGACGAGGCCGGGACCCCGGCCTGGACCCTGCACGCGTGGGAGCCGGCCGTGCCTACCGAAGGGGAGCCCGCATGACGAGCGTTGCCACCGACCCCGCTGCCGTCGGAACGACGCTGCCGGCGTTGACGATCGAGGCGACCCCGACGTTCGTCGTGGCGACCGCGCTCGCCACACGCGACTTCCAGGACGTGCACCATGATCGCGATCTCGCGCAGGCGAAGGGGTCCAAGGACATCTTCGTCAACATCCTCACCGACACCGGGCTGGTCGAGCGGTTCGTGACCGATTGGGCTGGCCCGACCGCCCGAATCCGCTCCATCGCGCTGAAACTCGGTGTGCCCTGGTACGCCTACGACACGGTCACCTTCACCGGCGAGGTCACCGCGGTCGACGCCGGGGTCATCACCGTCGCCGTGACCGGGACGAATTCGCTGGGCAAGCACGTCATCTCGACCGTCACGCTCACGATCGGTGCGACCGAACCCGACACGGTCGGTTCGCCCGCGGGTCGAGGGGAGGGACTCTGATGGGATCACTGTCCGGTCAGGCGGTCATCGCCGGCATCGGTGCCACGGAGTTCTCCAAGGATTCCGGGCGCAGCGAACTCCGGCTCGCCGCGGAGGCGGTGTCGGCGGCGATCGCCGACGCCGGTCTCACACCCGCCGACGTCGACGGTCTCGTCACGTTCACGATGGACACCAACAGCGAGATCTCCGTCGCCCGGGCAGTGGGGATCGGGGATCTGACCTACTTCTCGCGGATCCACTACGGCGGTGGTGCGGCGTGTGCCACGGTGCAGCAGGCCGCGATGGCGGTGGCCACGGGTGTCGCCGACGTCGTGGTGGCCTACCGCGCATTCAACGAACGGTCGGGACTGCGCTTCGGGCAGGTCAATTCGGCGGTGGCGAACCAGGAGAACTCCTCGGGTACTGAGAACGCCTTCACCTATCCGCACGGGTTGTCGACACCGGCCGCGTTCGTCGCGATGATCGCGCAGCGCTACATGCACGACTTCGGTGCCACCAGTGAGGATTTCGGGCGGATCGCCGTCGTCGACCGCAAACACGCGGCGGTGAACCCGGACGCGTTCTTCTACGACAAGCCGATCACCCTGGAAGACCACCAGAACTCGCGGTACATCGCCGAGCCGCTGCACCTCCTCGACTGCTGCCAGGAATCCGACGGCGGTGTCGCGCTGGTGATCGTGTCCCCGGAACGCGCGAAAGACCTGCCGCACAAGCCCGCCGTGATCGCGGCCGCCGCGGCCGGCAGTGCTGCCGACCAGTACATCATGACCAGCTATTACCGGGACGAGCTCGCCGGTCTGCCGGAGATGGGGCTCGTCGGCCGGCAGCTGTGGTCGCAGTCGGGTCTGAACCCCGACGACATGGACATGGCGATCCTCTACGACCACTTCACCCCGTACACACTCCTGCAGCTCGAGGAGCTGGGATTCTGCGGTCGGGGCGAGGCCAAGGACTTCGTCCGGGAACCGGGTGCCCTCGAGGTGGGTGGCCGGTTGCCGCTGAACACGCACGGCGGCCAGCTGGGCGAGGCCTACATCCACGGCATGAACGGGATCGCCGAAGGGGTCCGGCAGATCCGCGGGACCTCGGGCAACCAGGTCGAGGCGGCCGAGAAGGTCGTCGTGACCGCCGGAACCGGCGTTCCCACAAGTGGATTGGTGCTGACCGCATGACAGCTGCCGATCCGACGCACTTGCACTCGAATTCACTCCGTATGACCAAGGAGCGCGCACGATGAAGTTCAACCTCGCGAATGTCTTCGAGACCGTCGCCGACTCGGTGCCCGAGCGGATCGCGCTCAGCTACCAGGGTCGCCAGATCAGCTATGCCGAACTCGACACCCTCTCCAATCAGGTGGCGCATCTGTTCGCCGGCGCGGGGATCGGTGCGTTCGACAACGTCGCGCTGTTCCTGAAGAACAGCATCGAACACGTGACTAGCCTGCTGGGACTGCTGAAGGTGCGCGCGGTCCCGGTCAACGTGAACTACCGCTACACCAACGCCGAACTGCAGTACATCTTCGACAACTCCGACTCCCGCGCGATCATCGTCGAACTGCCGGAGCACCAGCGCAGCGTCGCCGCGCTGCTCGGCGAGACCCCCACCGTGCGAACGGTGTTCGTCATCGGCGACATCGTCGAGGAACTCCGTGCGGCGGTCGCCGACCTGCCCGACGGGCGCGTCGTGGAGATCGTGTCGTTCGCCGACGCGGAGTCCAAGCCGGACGGCCGGGACTTCGAGCCGCGCACCGGCGAAGAGCTCTACCTGCTCTACACCGGCGGTACCACCGGGTACCCGAAGGGTGTCATGTGGCAGCACGACGACTTCTTCCGCAAGCCGCTGTCGGGGGGCAACCCGTACGGCGAGGCCCGCAAGGATCTCGCGGAGATCGGCACGGCGGTCAAGGATTTCCCGCCGATCGCGTTCCTGCTCGCGGCTCCGCTCATGCACGGCGCGGCGTCGTACTCGTTGTTCACGTTCTTCACCCTCGGTGGCCGGCTGGTCATCCAGCGCGACTTCGACCCCGAGGCGATCGTGACCGAGATCGAGAAGGAGAAGGTCAACATCGTCCTCATCGTCGGCGACGCCATGGGCATGCCGCTCGTCGAGGAGCTCGAGAGGCGCAAGGACTCCGTCGATCTGTCGTCGATGTTCTCGATCACCTCCGGCGGCGCGATCTGGTCTCAGCACGTGCGGGACCGGATGCTCGCGGTGAAACCGGATCTGGTGCTGCGCGACAACTTCGGCGCCTCGGAGTCGGGTAACGACGGCGAGATCATGATGGACGAGAACGGGAATCTGAAGGTCCCGCCGACGGACCGGATGATGGTCGTCGACGAACGGCACAACAAGATCGAGCCCGGCTCGGGCGAGGTCGGTTACATCGCGCGCATCGGCAACGTCCCGCTCGGCTACTACAAGGACGAGGAGAAGACGGCGAAGACCTTTCCGACGCTGGCCGACGGCACCCGGATCTCGATCCTGGGCGACATGGGCACCGTGGAGGCCGACGGTTCGATCGTGTTCCTCGGACGTGGTTCGCAGTGCATCAACACCGGCGGCGAGAAGGTCTACGCCGAGGAGGTCGAGGCGGTGCTGCACGCGCATCCGGCGATCGCCGACGCACTCGTCGTCCCGGTTCCCGACGAGAAGTACGGCCAGCGGGTCGCGGCGGTGGTCAACGTCGCCGACGGGGTCGACGAGCCCTCGTTGGAGGAGATCCAGGACCACTGCCGGGAGACCCTCGCCCGCTACAAGGTGCCCCGCACGGTCGTCTTCGTCGACGAGGTCAAGCGGACCCCGGCCGGCAAGGCCGACTACCGCTGGGCCAAGGCCGCGGCCGCAGCGAACGAGGCCGCCCCGGTCTGATCAGCCCTCGAGTGCCAGGCGCACTCCGAGCCCGATCAACGCGACTCCGCCGATCGCTTCGACGCGACGGCGGATTCGTGCGCTCTGCAGCCATCCGGCGATACGGCCCGCGGCGCCCACCAGCACGGTGAAGTACGCGGCGGTCAGCGCGATGTAGATGGCCCCCAACCCTAGGGTCGTCCATCCCGTCGAGTAGCCGTCCGGCACGAAGCCTGGCAAGAGACTGATGAACAGGATGCCGATCTTCGGGTTGAGGATGTTGGTGAGCAGGCCGGCGGTGAAACCGGAGAACAGCAGTCCCGCCTTCCGGCCCGCGGGCGGCTCGACCACGTCCTGCGATGCCGCGAGATCAGGTGCGGCGCGCAGCAGCGCGCGGACCGAGCTGATACCCATCCACACGAGGTAGCATGCCCCGACGATCTTGAGGATCTCGTAACCGGTCTCGCTGGCCTGCAGCAATGCCGACAGGCCCAGGACCGCGGCGGTGACCCAGACCATCAGTCCGCACACGATGCCGGCGGCGGTCCGGAAGGCTTCGCCGCGTCCACCACGGACCACTCCGCGCAGGACCACCAGGGTGTCCGGACCCGGCAGCAGCACGATCAGCGTCGCGGTGACGATGAAGGACAGGAGCGCGGCGAGCATGAAGGTCATGGTAGGAACCGGGGCGCGGGCGAGCGCGCCGGGGCCGGTGGCCCCCACTGCTGGTCGAGCACCGTCGACTGAGCTGCAGCGAGGCCGCGTCCCGTTCTGCTGGCCGAGCAGCGTCGACCGAGCGCAGCGAGGCCGCGGCGTCCCGTTCTGCTGGCCGAGCAGCGTCGACCGAGCGCAGCGAGGCCGCCGCGTCCGTCGAGGTCACCTGGGTCAAGCCACGGACGTCAGCCGCACCACCGCCCACAGTGCGACCACCGCGACGACGAGCGTGGCGGGAACGGTGAGTGCGCCGAGGCGTAGGTACTCGCGGGAGGTCGGGGCGCCCGTGCCCCCGCCGGAGCCGTCGCGGTGCATGATGTCGCGCCACAGCAGGTTGGCCAGCGACCCGAAGTAGGCGAGGTTGGGTCCGAGGTTGACGCCGAGGAGCATCGCCAGGACCAGGCCGGGCTCGTGGGCGACGAGCGGGATGAGCAGCAGGGTGGCGGGCAGGTTGTTCACCAGGTTGGCGAGGACCGCGGCCAGCGCGGCGACCGCGAGCAGCGCGAGGAGTGATGAGTCATCCGGGATGAGGTTGCCGATCCAGTCGCCGATCGGGCCGGTTCGCACCGGGAGGATGACGACACCGAGCACGGCGACGAATCCGAGGAACGGGATGTTCAGGGCCTGCACCGTCTCCCACACAGTGGGCAGCGGTGCGTCGAGCAACCGCGGCACCGTGAAGGCGACCGCGCCCACGCCGGCCACCGCGGCCAACGGGACGCCCAGCGGTTCGGTCACGACGAAGGCGAGCAGCAGCAAGCCGAGCATCACCAGCATGAGGGTGGGGCGGGGCGGCGCATCCACCGGAGCCGGATCGCCGGCGGTCGAATCGGCTGCCGGGGCAGCGCGCGCGAGCGAGTCGGCGAAGTACATCCGGAAGATGAGGTATTCGACGACGATCGCGGCGATCCAGGGTGCCAGCATGACGCCGGTGAAGCCGAGGAAGGTCAGCCCGGTCGCGGAGAACGCCAGGAGGTTGGTCAGGTTCGACACCGGCATGAGGGTCGACGCGGTGTTGGCCAGGTGGGCGTTCGCGAACGCGACCGGGGTCACCGGCGCCCCGATCCGCCGCGCGGTGGCGACGGCGACCGGCGTCAGCAGGACGATCGTGGTGTCGATACTGAGGACCGCGGTCGTCGTCGCCGCGGCCAGGAAGACGATGCGCAACAACCGATGTGGCGAGGCCCGACTCCACCGGGCCAGGAGGGCGCCGATCCAGGTGAAGACCCCGGCGCGGGCACAGGCGTCGGCGATCACCAGCATCGCGGCCAGGAAGCCGATGGTCGGCGCCATCGTGGCGATATCGTCGGCGGCCTGCTCGACGTCGGCCAGGCCGAGCGCGAGGAGCAGCGCGGCGACCGGTGCGGCCACCACAACGGCCGGAACACGCTGGGCGACAACGGTCGCGACGATCACCACGAGCAGGGCGGCGACTCCGACCAGGGTGCCGGCGATGCTGTCCGCGGTGAGTACCACCGGGACAGGCTACTCAGTCGCGGGCGTAGGTGTCGTCGCGGTCCTGGTCGGGGTCGGACTCGATGGTCGGCGGCACCTCGACGATGCGTCGCGGCGTGAGCCACAGCAGCGCGACCGAACTGACGAGCATGATCCCGCCCAGGACGAGGCAGGCGTACTCGAACGGCACGTAGAACGCCTCTTGACTGCCGTCGGCGATCTTCTCCGCGAGCGATGCGGCCTGACCGGACAACCGGTCCACGACGACCGTCGCCTCGGCGAGGGATCGCTCGATCAGCGTCCCGGCCTGGTCGGCCTGGGCGACCATGGCCTGGCCGCCGGCGGTGTCGCCGGTGGCGATGCGCTGCTCACCGGCGGCGGTCAGTTGATCGCGGGCCAGTTGTGCGGTCTCGCCGATGCGCGACTGGTATCCCGCGGCGACGATGCTGCCCGCGATCGCGATACCGATCGCCGCGCCGATCTCCCGGGCGGTGTCGTTCACGGCCGAGCCGACGCCCTGGTTGTCGAGCGGGGTGTTGGACATGATGGCCGTCGTGGCGGGCGCCGACGCCAGACCGATCCCGACCGCTATCAATGCGACCACGCCGGCGAGCGTCCAATACGTCTCGTACCGGAACGATCCGAGGAGGATCAGCCCGACGCCGGACAGCAGGGCGCCGGCGGCGATGACGAACTTGAGCGAATCCAGTCGTACGGCAAGCCAGTTCGCGATGAGCGTGGTGAGGCCGACGCCGGCCACGAACGGCATCAGCGCGACCGCCGACTGCAGCGGGGTGTAATCGAAGACCAGCTGCAGCAACTGCAGCAGCAGGTAGAACATGCCGAACGAGGCGAGGAACTGGACCGCGACCGACAGCGCCCCGGACCCGAAGGCGCGGTTGCCGAGCAACCGGACGTCGAACAGCGGCGACGTCGAACGCAGTTCCACGGCGACGAACCCGCCCGCGAGCAGGACGCCGCCCACGATGCAGATCAGGACAACGGGATCCGCCCAGCCCCGATGAGGTGCCTCGAGCAGACCGAGGACGACGCCGGTGATGGCCAGGACCGAACAGACGGTCCCCGGGATGTCGAAGCGACCGGGGTCGCTGTCCTTGGAGGTGCCGATCGTCAGGCACAGCGCGGCCGCGACGGCTGACGCCGCGGCGAAGGTGATGAAGATCGAGTGCCAGGAGAAGAACTCCAGGAGAAGCCCGGTGACCAGGAAGCCGGCGATGGCGCCGCCGCCGGCGATCGCCGACCAGATGCTGATCCCGACCGCGCGTTGACCTTCCGGCATCCCGGACGTGATGAGCGACAGGGTGGTGGGCATGATCAGCGCCGCGGCGGCACCGGCGAAGCACCGGGCCAGGATCAGCTGGGTCGGGCCGTCCACCCAGATCGCCACCAGTGAGGCGATGCCGAAGAGGAGCAGGCCGGCGATCAGTACCTCGCGGCGTCCCAGCCGATCGCCGATCGCGCCCGCCGGGAGCAGGAGCGCCGCGAGCGCCAGGGTGTAACCGTCGACGATCCAGGTCATCTGACCGGCGTCGGCGCCGGTGTCGATCGCGATGTCGGGCAGGGCCGTGTTGAGGGCGGCCATGGCGGCCACGACCATGCTGACCGACAGGCAGGCGACGAGGACGAGCCAGGCGGACCGGGCGTCGAGGCGGATGGCGGACGGTAATCTCATTCGGCGTCCTGCGCTTTCGGGGTCGGCATACGGAACCGGTTCGGTCGGCACGTTCGCCGCCACCGCGGTGTTGCGGTTTCGTTATCGCGACACGCTATGTGGGCGCCGACGCTACTCGAGTAACTTGTGACACATTTATCACTGCAGTATCGATACCGGGCGAACGCGAGACCGCGCCGGTCCCCGTTGGCCCCGGACAACCGAAAGTGGTGACAGGTCATGGCCTCACCCCGAATCGCACGAACCCCCGCCGCTGCTACTCCCGCTGCCGCATCGCCCGACGTCGCCCCGAACGGGACCGAGATCTCGCCCGCCCGCGTCCATGTGTGGCGTGTGCTGTCGATGCTCGCCGCACTCATCGGCGTCGTCGTGGCACTCGTGGCCATCGCGTCGTCAGCGGTCTGACCCGACCCTCTGGGGAGGGCGGTGCGACCGCCGACGACGCGCGCGCCGACTGCTAGGCGGCGTGCCGCTCGATGGCGGCACCCAGACGCGGCAGTGCCGCGATCACGTACTTCTTCCCCTTGCCGCGCAGCGAGTTGTACGCCTTCGCGAGTGCGGGCTTGGCGGTCTCGGCCTGCTGGTCGGTCACCGACAGCAGGGCCTCGGCCGCGGCATCTCCGTTGGCCGAGAGGTGATCGCCGAAGGCGACACCGGCAGGCTTGGAGTCCCAGAACGGCGCCAGCGCCTTCAGGAAGTCCTCGGCCATCTGATCGGTGGCGCTGCGCACGACACCGGGCTTCACCTTCTGCACCGCGGAGTAGGCGGTCTTCACAGCAGCGCCGCTCAGACCCGACTGGTCGGCCACCTCGGCGTCGATGACACCGACGAGGTCGGTCACCAGTGCACTGCGGTTGTCGGCGAGTAGGGGCGTCAGCGAATCGCTCATGGGCGTCTCCTCGGGGATATGCGACGTGGAACCTGCGGGCCGCCTCGCGGGCCGCGTGTGTAGCGTACTGGCCCCACCAGACAGCGGCTCGGGGCTGCTGCGCCCGAGCCGCCGCGGCGTCGGTACTACTGGCGACGTTCGCAGACCACATTGCCGAGGGCCTTCGCGCCGTCGCGCTCGACGACGGTCGCGGTGGCCAGCAACCGGGAGCCGTCCTCCCAGACCTCGACCGCGAGGGTCTCGCCCGGGAACACCACGCCCGCGAACGACGCCGAGTAGTCGGCGACCGCGGTCACGTCGCCGCCGAGGACTTCGTCGACGATCACGCGGCAGACCGTGCCGTACGTGCACAGGCCGTGCAGGATGGGCCGGGGAAAGCCCGCGCGGGAAGCGAACTCGGGGTCGGAGTGCAGCGGGTTGCGGTCTCCGCACAAGCGGTAGAGCAGTGCCTGCTGGGGGAGCGTCGCAACGGTCAGCCGATGATCCGGCGCACGGTCGGGGTAGTCGACCTTGGCCGACGACCCGCGTTCGCCGCCGAATCCGCCCTCGCCCTTGGCGAAGATCGACGAGCGGGACGTCCAGAGGGTCTGGCCGTCGTCGCCGGTGGTCACCGACTCCTGCACGATCACCGCGGCCGACCCCTTGTCCTGGATCTCGGCGATCCGGGTGCGGGTGGTCGCCTTGCCGGCGGCCGGCAGCGGCCGGTACGCGGTCACCTGCTGGCTGCCGTGCACGACCTTCGCGAGGTCGATGTCGATGCCGGGGAACGAGACCTTCGGGGGCTCGGTGGTGTGGAACCCGGCGGCCACGGTGGCGAAGGTGGGCAGCACCTTCGGCGTCGCGTCGTGGATGTACTCGAGCCCGGTGGTGTCCATCGGGTCTGCTGCGGCACCCACCGCGAGGTTGTAGAGGGCGGCGTCGGAGGCCGACCATTCGAAACTCACCTCGGGCAGGTCGGCACCGAGGGCGACGGAGAGGTCGATGGGCATCGGGTCAGGCTCCTGTCGATGTCGGGGTGGCGGCGTTGGCGGCGATGTCGGCGGCGGCCAGGTATCCGAAGACCATGGCCGGACCGATCGTCGCGCCCGGGCCGGCGTAGGTGTGCCCCATGACCGGCGCGCTGGTGTTGCCCGCCGCGTAGAGACCCTCGATGACCGAGCCGTCGGCCCGCAGTGCGCGGCCCGAGGCGTCGGCGTTGATCCCGCCCTTGGTGCCGAGATCGCCCGGGACCATCTTGACCGCGTAGAACGGGCCCTTGCTGACCTCGCCGAGGCTCGGGTTGGGCTTGTTGGTGATGTCGCCGTAGTAGTGGTCGTAACCGCTTGTGCCACGGCCGAAGTCCTCGTCGACACCCTTGCGGGCGAAGCCGTTGAACCGCTCGGTGGTCGCGGTCAGCGCGTCGGCCGGGACGCCGATCTTCTCGGCGAGTTCCGCGATGCTGTCGGCCTTCACGACGACGCCCGACTCGAACCACTTCTTGGGCAACGGCTGTCGCGCGTTGATGCCCGCGAAGAGATAGCGGTTGCGGCAACGCTGATCGAAGACGAGCCACGACGGCACGTTCTCGCCGGGCCCCTCGCCCTGGCCGAACTCCCCGCCGTACATCTGGTGCACCGCTTCGACATACGGCAGCGACTCGTTCATGTAGCGCTGCCCGCGCGTGTTCACCATGAAGGTGCCCGGTACCGCTCGCTCCGACAGCGCGAACCACGGACCGCGCGGCAGCGGGATGGTCGGCCCCCACCAGGCGTCGTCCATGAGCGACACCGCGGCGCCGATCTTGAGGCCGGCGTTGATGCCGTCGCCGGTGTTGCTGGGGGCACCGGTGGTCCACTCGGAACCGATGGGGTCGCGCTGGTACTTCTTGCGCATCTCGTCGTTGTGCTCGAACCCGCCGCAGGCGAGGATCACGCCGTGGCGGGCCCGGATCTCGACGCGCTTGCCGTCGGATTCGGCGATCACGCCGACCACGCGGCCGTCTTCGGTGATGAGGTCGGCCAGGCCGGTGTTCAGCCGTACCGGGACACCCGCCTCGCGGACGCCGAGAAGGAGCTCGGCCGCGAGGGCGGCGCCCATGGCGATCAGCTTCTTGCCGCGGCTGCGCGCCCAGAAGAACCGGCTGCCGACCTTCGCCATCCGCAGCGGACCGCGCCAGTGCCGCAGGCCGGTGTTGAGCCAGCGGTAGTCCGACTGCAGGACGACCATGTTCAGCGGCGCCTTGGTGTACTGCGGGTGCAGGGTCTTCAGGTCATCCCCGAGGCGGCGTGCGTCGAACGGCCGCGGCTCGATCGACCGTCCGGCGAGCCGTCCGCCGGGTGCCTCCGGGTAGTAGTCCGAGTAGTTCTTGACCCACTCGAGGTCGAGGGGGGCGTGCGCCATCAGGAAGTCCAGCGCCTCGGGTCCGCGGTCGATGTAGGCGTCGATGCGGTCGGCGGGCGCGTGTTCGCCGATGATCGCGTGCACGTACTCGCGCGCCTTCTCGGGGGTGTCGACCACGCCGTCGCGGCGCAGCACCGAGTTGTTCGGGATCCAGACGCCGCCCCCCGACCGCGATGTCGAGCCGCCCCAGTACGGCGATTTCTCGATCAGGACCGTCGACAAGCCCTTCTGAGATGCGGTGATCGCCGCGCTCAGGCCCGCACCGCCGGCCCCGACGACGACGACGTCGAAGGTCTCGGGTCCAGGGGTCTCGGGTTGGGTACTGGTCTGTTCTGGTTCGGTCGAGCCGGCCATGGGGTCCCCTTCGTGCGCGCAGCTGGAACGTGTTCTACCTGAATTAGAACACGTTTCAGAAATGCCACGCCAGGGGTGCTCCCGTTCCCGTCGGCTGTGCGCCCGAATCTGTCGACTGTGCGTCTGAACTCGTTCACTGTGCGGCTGTTCTCGTCGACTGTGCGACGGGATCGGACGCGCCGGTGATGACGTGCCAGGGGTCGAGGCCGTCGTCGAGGATGCGCGCCGCCAACTGCTCCGACCATTCGTGCTCGGTCCCGTACCGGTCGCGCCAGGTCCACAACGCCGTGGTGAACCGGCCGAGGGAATGTTCGGCGGTGAACCCGATAGCCCCGTGGATCTGATGGGCCGCGGCCGCGACGTCGTGCGCGGACCGCGACGTGACGATCTTCGCGGCGGCGATCGCGTCGCGGGCCGTAACGATGTCTTCCGACGCCGCGTCGGTCGCTGCTCGTGCGGCGGTCTCCATCATCGTGCTCTGCGCGGCCATGTGCGCGAGCCTCTGTTGGATGGCCTGGAACTTCGTCAACGGCCGGCCGAACTGGACCCGCTCGGCGGCATACCGGATCGTGCGTTCGCGTACCGCTCGCGCGGCTGCGGCCAGGGTGACGGCGTAGACGAGCGCCCCACGCGTGCGTAGATCGTCGACCGTGACCGGCGACGAGGCGGAGAACGTGACCTCGGCGTCGTCGAAGACGATGTCGCTGTAGTCCAACCCCATCAAGTCAGTGCCAGGCTCGACCCGAAGCCCAGCTTCGCGACGATCGACGACCGCGATCACCGCGCCGTCGGTGGTCGAGGCCAGGATCACGATGACGTCGGCCGACGCGGCGTACGGGACTCCGATCGCGGTGCCGCTGAGTCGGATTCGCTCGTCATCTCCTCGGACGGTTGCCTCGTCGACGACCGCGACGGTCGCGCTCAGCCCGTCGAGTACGTGATCGACGCGTCCCGCGAGCCACGCAGCCAGCAATGCGTGTTCGACATACGGGGTGATCGCGCCGGCCTCGGTGAGAGTGTCGAGGACGGCAAGAGCGTCGCCGAGCTCGGCGCCCTGACCTCCTGCCGGCTCCGGGACGTCGAGAGCGGTGAACCCGGCGTCGACGAGGGCCATCCACAACGTGAGGTCGGCTTCGGTGGCCGGGGTCCGCAGGTCGACGGGAAACCGTGTCACCATCGCGGCCGTCGCCGCAGCGAGTTCTGCTGCCAGTTCGGTCATCGCATCCCCAGTCCGCGCGCGACGATGCCGCGCAAGATCTCGTTGGTTCCCCCACGCAGGGTGAAAGCCGGTGTGTGCAGGACTGATTGAGCCAGCAGGCGGTCGAAGTCCGACCCGCCGGTGCGCCGCGGGGTCGCGCCGGACGCGTCCCGGATCGCGGTGACGAGGTCTCCTTCGAAGGTCGAACCGAGGTCCTTGACCATCGCCGCCAGTACGTCGGGTTTGCCGCCGGATTGAAGTTCACGCGCCACCTGCATCGACATCTGGCGCAGCGCCCAGGCCTGTGCGGTCAGCTCGCCCAGTGTTTTTCGCTGCTGCGGCGTCGCGCCGTGCTGTCGAAGCAGGTCGGTCCAGGTGCGGAGCAACGGCAGCGTGGAGAGGTAGCGTTCCGGCCCCGACCGTTCGAAGGCCAACTCGCTCATCACCTGTCGCCATCCCTCTCCGCGCACGCCGAGCAGTGCCGAGGAGTCGACGACGGCATCGTGGAAGATCACCTCGTTGAAGTGCGCTTGACCGTCGATGCTCGCCAGCGGACGTATCTCGATGTCCGGGTGGGGGAGGTCGACGACGAACTGCGACAAGCCCTGCTGCCGATCGTCGGGTGTGCCCTCGGTGCGGGCGAGCAGCACCATCGCGTGTGCGATGTGAGCACCCGTGGTCCAGACCTTGGTGCCGCTGATCGACCACGAGTCCCCGTTGTCGGTGGCCCGGGTGCGGACCGCGGCCAGATCGGAGCCGGCGTCGGGTTCGCTCATCCCGATCGCGAAGAACATCGTGCCCGCGGAGATCTGCGGGATGTAGTGCTGCTTCTGCGCCTGCGTCCCGTTGGCGAGGATTCCCGGAGCCATCTGCCGATCTGCGATCCAGTGCGCCGCAACCGGTGCGCCGTGCGCGAGGAGTTCCTCGGTGACCACGAAACGCTCGACCGCCGAGCGCGCCTGTCCGCCGTACTCGGCGGGCATGGTCATACCCAGCCAGCCCCGATCGCCGAGTCGTCGACTGAAGTCGGGATCGAAACCCGTCATCCAGCTGTCTACGTCGGGACGGAAAGCGCCCTCGGCGAGTTCGGTTCGCAGGAAGTCGCGCACCTCGGACCGCAGGGCGCGCAGGACGTCGTCCCGGCTCATCACCGGCCGGGACCGCGCGACGACCAGTTCTGCCCCTTGCGGGCCATCGACCACATCTGCACGCCACGCTCGATCTCGATCGCCGAATCCCAGGTCACCGCCGGCGGGCCAAGTTCGAGTCGGACACTGGCCATCACCCGGCGCGTCAGTTCGGGGTCGCGCGCGGCGGGTCCGGTCAGATCGGCGACGATCGCCGGGATGTCCGGAACCGGTGCGGCCGCGTACGCCAGGCCACGTTCGACCGCCTGCGCACCGGACAGCGACTGACCGCAGGCGGCGAGCGCGATCGTGTCGGCCCGCCCCACCGCGCGGTTCAGCAGGGTGAGGTGCCCGCCCCCGGGATGGATGCCGCGGGCGAGGAATCCGCTGTCGAGGACGGCGTCGGGTGTGGTGACGAGCAGGTCGACGGCGAGCGCGAGGTTGAGGCCCGCCCCTACGGCCCCACCGACGACGACCCCGACCGTGGGGACCGGCAGGGACCCGACCCGGACGAACGCGCGGTAGACCGCGGACAGTTGCGCCACGGATTCCGGTGCCGCCGGATCGGCCGACGCGCCGGCCAGGATCCGCGTGTCGGCCCCGCTGCAGAAGTACGAACCGGCTGCGTCGACGACGACCGCGCCGATGTTGCCGTCCGCGGTGACCCGGTCGCAGAACTCCTCGATCGCCGCGGCCATCTCGAGGGTGATGGCGTTCTTGCGGCGTGGGTTGTTGAGCGTCAGCCGTCCCACGCCGTCGTGGAAGGTCGTGAGGACGGCTTCGCCAGTGTCGTCGGTGTCCGGCGAGACGGGATTCGGGGACTCGGAACTCATGACGAGAACCGTAGTCGTCCGGTGCGCGCGTGATGGCCGATCTCGGTCACGCCTCGGAATGCGCGACGATCGGACCGAGGACTGCCCGCAGACTGCAACGTGTTCTAAACTAGAACGCGTTCACATGTGGAAGGCGAGGGCACGATGACGGTTGAGCAGGGGATTCGCGAGCAGATCGCAGCCGATCTGGCGCGGGCGGAGGCGACGGCGGCCGCCATCGACCGCCCCACCGACGCCCATCCCGACCTCGATGTGGTCGACGCGTACGAGATCCAGCTGATCAACATCCGCAAGCGGCTCGACGCCGGCGCGAAGGTCGCGGGGCACAAGGTCGGCCTGGCCTCCGAGGCCATGCAGAAGATGATGGGCGTCGACGAACCCGACTACGGCCATCTGCTCGACGACATGCAGTACTTCGAGCACACCCCGATCGATGCCAAGAAGCTCTGCTTCCCGCGCGTCGAGGTCGAGGTCGGTTTCATCTTGGGCGAGGACCTGCCGGGCGAGGGCTGCACCAATGAGGACGTGATCGACGCGGTCGCGTGGGTGGTGCCCTCTATCGAGCTGATCGACTCGCGGATCAAGGACTGGAAGATCACCCTGTGCGACACGATCGCCGACAACGCGTCGTCGTGTGGCTGGATTCTCGGACAGCAGCGCGTCCCGATCTCCGAGATCGACACCGGCGACATCGAAGCCACGCTGACGCGCAACGGCGAGATCGTGGCGAAGGGCAACTCGTCTGCGGTGCTGGGGCATCCGCTGAATGCGGTGAGTTGGCTCGCGCGCAAGGTCGAGGGCTTCGGGGTGCGCCTGCGCAAAGGTGACGTGATCCTGCCGGGCACCGCGACGCGGGCCATCGACATCTCGTCGGGCGATCACTTCGTGGCCGACTTCGCCGGTCTGGGCAGCGTCACCCTCGACTTCACCTGACACGAAGTGTCCCTCGATTCACCGAGTCAACAACAGCTTTCACCGAGTAAGAGGAGGAACCCGTGGCAGCCAAGCTGACCGCAGCGATCATCGGGTCGGGCAACATCGGCACCGACCTGATGTACAAGCTGGAGCGCTCCGAGGTGATCGAGCCGCGCTGGATGGTCGGCATCGATGCCGCCTCCGAGGGCATGAAGCGCGCGGCCGATCATGGCCTCATCACGATGAGTGGTGGTGCCGACGAACTGCTGGCGTCGTCGGAACGTCCGGATCTGATCTTCGAGGCGACCTCGGCCTATGTGCACCGCGAGTACGCACCGAAGTACGAGGAGGCGGGCATCATCGCCGTCGACCTCACCCCGGCCGCGGTTGGCCCCGCGGTGGTGCCGCCGGCCAATCTTCGCGAGCATCTCGACGCGCCGAACACCAACATGATCACGTGCGGCGGGCAGGCGACAATCCCGATGGTGCATGCGGTGAGTTCGATTGTGCCGGTGCCGTATGCCGAGATCGTCGCGTCGGTGGCCTCGGTGTCGGCCGGGCCGGGCACCCGCGCGAACATCGACGAGTTCACCGCGACGACCTCGGCGGGTGTCGAGACGATCGGCGGCGCGCAGCGCGGCAAGGCGATCATTATCCTGAATCCGGCGGACCCGCCGATGATCATGCGCGACACCATCTTCTGTGCCATCCCCGAGGATGCGGACACCGATGCGATCGCCGAGTCGATCCACCGGCGGGAGAAGGAGATCCAGGCCTACGTGCCGGGATACCGGTTGCTGCAGGATCCCCAGTTCGACCCGCCGAGCGTCCTCAACGGCGGACACGCCCGAGTGTCCATCTTCGTCGAGGTCGAGGGTGCAGGGGACTTCCTCCCGCCGTACGCCGGGAATCTGGACATCATGACCGCTGCCGCCACGAAGGTCGGCGAAGAGATCGCGAAGACGAAGTTGGGAGTTCCCGCATGAGCACCAATGTGGTTCTGACACCGCGCGACCCGAAGTTGATGGCGAACGCGCGCAAGTACTCCGACACCCTCGACATCCGCATCACGGACTCGTCGCTGCGTGACGGCAGTCACCACAAACGCCACCAGTTCACCGAGGACGAGGTGCGCGCCATCGTCGGCGCCCTCGACGAGGCCGGGGTGCCGGTCATCGAGGTGACCCACGGTGACGGTCTGGGCGGTTCGTCGTTCAACTACGGTTTCTCGAAAACCCCTGAGCAGCAGCTGATCAAGGCTGCCGCAGAAACAGCAAAGCGCGCGAAGATCGCCTTTCTGATGCTGCCGGGGCTGGGCACCAAGGACGACATCCGGGCGTCGCAGGACAACGGCGGTCAGATCTGCCGCATCGCGACGCACTGCACCGAGGCCGATGTCTCGATCCAGCATTTCGGACTCGCGCGCGATCTCGGTCTGGAGACCGTCGGGTTCCTGATGATGAGCCACAGCCAGCCGCCGGAGGTCATCGCCAAGCAGGCCCGCATCATGGCCGATGCCGGGTGTCAGTGTGTGTACGTCGTCGACTCCGCCGGTGCGCTGGTCCTCGAGGACGTGACCGTTCGGGTCCAGGCCCTGGTGGCCGAACTCGGCAACGACGCACAGGTCGGGTTCCACGGGCACGAGAACCTCGACATCGCGGTTGCCAACTCGGTCAACGCGATCCGCGCGGGCGCGCAGCAGATCGACGGGTCGATCCGGCGATTCGGGGCGGGCGCGGGCAACACGCCCACCGAGGCCTTCGTGGGTGTGTGCGACAAGCTCGGCATCACCACCGGCGTCGATTTCATGAAGATCGCCGACGCCGCACAGGATGTCGTCCGTCCGGCCATGCCGTCGGAGTGCCTGGTCGACCGCTCGGCGATGATGATGGGCTACGCCGGTTGCTACAGCTCGTTCCTCAAGCACGCGGAGGGGCATGCCGAACGCTATGGCGTCTCGGCTGCGGAGATCCTCCTCGAGGCGGGCAGCCGCAAACTGGTCGGCGGTCAGGAGGACCAGCTCATCGACATCGCGCTCGAGCTCAAGAAGAAGCAGGACGCGAACGCCGGGGTCTGAGCAGAAATCCGGCGGGGGCCGTCGCCGGTTGCCGCTCAGCTCCGGCTGATGTGCGCGAGGAAGTCGCGCGCGGCGCCGGCGGTCGGTTGTGGGCCCGAGAGCCACACGGCGCGGAGCGGCCGGGCGAGATCGAGGCCGGCCATCGGGATGTGGGTCAGCCGGTGTCCGAGGTCGTCGGCCACCGAGAGGTCACTGAGTACCGCCGGACCGGCTCCCGCGATGACCGCCGCGCGCACCGACGCCGTCGTGGACAGTTCCAGGACGGGTGGCGCGGCCTCTCGTCCGGGGCCGAGGGTCCTGGTCAGGGCGCGCTCGAGAAACTCCCGGGTGCCCGAGCCCTCCTCGCGCGTCACCAATGGAGTGCGGGCGAGATCGGCGGCCGTGACCGGCCGCCGCAGCCTCGTCCACGGATGACCCGGTGGTACGACGAGGATCAGCTCGTCGCGCGCGACGGTCCGGCTGCGCAGACCGGTCTGGACGCGTGACCCCTCCACGAAGCCGAGTTCGACGTCGCCGGCACGGACCAGGTCGTACACGTGATCGGAGTTGGTCGCGGTGAACGACACCTTGGGAGCAGGATGATGCTGTGCGGCAAACGAGACGAGCCAGCGCGGCAGGAGGTGCTCGGCGACGGTGAGGCTGGCGGCCAGGCGCAGCTGATCACGTCGTTCGAGGCGTAGGGCGGCCAGTCCGGCGTCGAACTCGCCGGCCAGGGTGAGCAGGCGGTCGGCCCATTCGGCGACGAGCCGCCCGGACTGCGTCGGCACCGAACCACGCGGCGTGCGCGTCAGCAGAGCGACGCCGAGCTGCGTCTCCATCGCGCGGATGCGCGCCGACACCGCCTGCTGGGTGACGCCGAGCTGGGCCGCGGCGGCGTTGAGGCTGCCCGTGGCGACCACCGCCTGCAGGGTCTCGAGGGACGCGAGGTCGGGCATCCGCGGACTCAGCACCATCGCTCGAGAATACAAGCGCCGGTTGTACCCGGGATACAAACGGCAGTTGTATCCTGCCAACGATTCGGGTCCTACCGGCGTCGTGGGATTCGCGGGAACGTGATGGACATGACCACGACCCCTGCCTCCGCCGGACTCGCAGCACCGGACCTCGGGACCGCGACAGCCCGCGGGGTGGGGCGGCGTCGCGCCACCTACGTGCCGCCCAACTGGTTCGCCGCGGTGATGGGCACGGGGATCATCGCGATCGCCGCGCACAGCCTGCCCTGGCAGCCCACAGGTCTGGCGGAGGTGGCAACCGTTTTCTGGCTGGTGGCCTGCGCGGTGTTCGGCGTCGTGCTGGTCGCCACGGTCCGGCACTGGGTCCGCGACCCGGAGGTCGCCCGCGGTCATCACGCCCACCGCGTCGTCGCCCACTTCTACGGGGCGGTGCCGATGGCGATCATGACGGTCGGGACCAGCACGATGGTCGTCGGAGCGACGGTGATCGGCCGGGATCTGGCGTTGGGGATCGACCTCGTGTGCTGGGTCGTCGGCACGATCGGCGGGGTCGTCACCGCGGTGGTCATCCCGTACCGGCATCTCATCGTCGGGCGCACGTCGGTCGGCGACGCGTTCGGCGGCTGGCTGATGCCGGTCGTCCCCCCGATGGTCTCGGCGTCGGCGGCCGCGGTGCTGACCACGCAACTGCCCGCGGGTTGGGCATCGCACGTGGTGATGGGGATCGGCTGCGCGATGTTCGTCCTGGCCGCACTCGCCTCGCTCCGCATCATCTGGGTGTTGGCGGCGCGGCTGCGCACCGGTGACGTCGGCGCCGCGCACATGGTCCCCACCTGGTGGATCGTCCTCGGACCGCTCGGCCAATCGGTCACTGCGGCGTGCCTGCTGGGCCACGTCGCACCCCATGTCGTCGACGCACCCATGGCTGAGACCCTGCATTCGTTCGCGGTCGGTTATGGCCTCGCCGTCTGGGTGGCGGCGACCCTCTGGATCGGTGTGGCTGCTCGGCTCACCGCGCGGACCCTGAGGTCGGGGATGCCGTTCGCGATGACCTGGTGGGCGTTCACCTTCCCCCTCGGCACCTACGTCACGGGTTCGAGTGCGCTGGCCCTCACCGTAGGCGGGACGGTCTTCGAGGTCGTGGCCGTCGCCGGGTTCGCAGTCCTCGTGGTGGCATGGAGCGTGGTGGCGGTTCGCACGATTCGCGGGGTCGTCACCGGCGAACTCCTCCGGGCACCCGGGGTGCGGTGAGTAGTCCCACCCGCACACCCACCCCTTTTCCGTGAACCCACCGCCTTCGGACCGGGTGGGTTCACGGAAAAGGGGTGGGTTTGTCGGAAGGGCGGGGCTACGGAGTCCCCGTGGTAGCGGGTTGCGGAGTGTGCGTGGGTCCCGTCTGCACCGGTGCCTCATGCATCCGGTCCACGACGATCATGCCCTCGAGGAACTTGCCGGCGGAGGCCAGGAGCCAGATCCGCTTCTGCATGGCGGTCATCGCACCAGCGGTGGCGGGTGTGCCGTCCCGCCAGGTGGGGACCTCGTCGAGGTAGCTCTGCACGGAGGCGGGAGGGACGGTTGCATCGTGTGCCGACATGCGAATCCTGTTCTACGCCGACGAGTTCCACGCGATATGACGGTGAATCGTGTCTGTGGAAGTCGGACGCTACAGGGTGCCGTCGGCCATCGCGTTGCGGCGGGATGAACGTTCGACGCCGCCGATGACCTGCGCGGTAGGACTCGGTGCGCACCGAGTCCTACCGCGGCCGCGCGTCACATGCCGGCGGGCGGATGTCCCAGACAGATCAGGGCTCCCATCGGATCCTTGATCGCGGCCAGCGTCCCGTATGGGGTGTCCTCGCCGGCCATGAGGATCTCCGCGCCCAGCGACTCGGCCTGCTTCACCGTGGCAGCGACATCGTCGACGGTGATGTAGACCTGCCAGAACGACGGCACCCCGGCCGGGAAGAGCTTGACCGAGTCCATGATCCCCGCGTACGACGCCTCACCGTAGAAGATCTGGCCGTAGCTGTCGGGCCCGACGGCGTCCGGGTCGCCACCGGTGCCGACCTCCTCGATGCGAGCGCCGAGCACGGTCCGGTAGAACTCGACGGACTTGGCGTAGTCCATGCTCTGACACTCGAACCAGTAGGGCGTGCCGTGCTCGCCGAACTCGGTGTACCCCTTGTGATTCTTCGGTTGCCAGAACCCGATCGCCGCCCCCGCGGTGTCGAAGGCCATCAACATCGTGCCCTCCTCGCCGATGGCCATCGGCGGCACCATGATCGAGCCCCCGGCCGACTCGACGGCCTTCACCGTGGCGTCGGCATCCTCGGTGTGGAGGTACACCGTCCAGATGTCGGGCGGCCCGGCGCCTTCCATCACCGGACTGAGACCGGCCACCCGCTTGCCGTTCTTGTGGAAGTTGCGATAACCGCCCATCTCCTCGTCGGGGGCCTCGGCCTGCCAGCCGAAGATCGCGCCGTAGAACTCCTCGGCCTTCGCGGTGTCACTGCTCATCAGGTCGAACCAGATCGGTGCCCCGGAGGGGGCTGCATACTCTGCCATTGCTGGGTCCTCTTTCTTGCTCCGCGTGAACTGGTGGACGACTGCCCGTCGGAACTTCTGACTGACAGGGTCGCGCAAACTCATCGGTCGCGGACGGCGTTGCGTTTAGTCCGACTCATATCCACCGACGTCGGCTCATGGCACCCTGATCGGATGACCAAGCATGCAGGGACGGTCGAACGACTCCGCGGCCTCGCGTGGCCGACGATGCTGGCGGGTGGTCTGCTGCTGGTGCTCTTGGCACAGGTGCAGTGGGGCAGTACCGATGAGGGCGTGGAGCCGTCGATCACCGGGTTGGGACGCGTCACGATCCTGGGCGCCAGCGACGACGATGTCGCGTTCTTCTTCGAGGACAACACCGGCCGCCCGGGCCTGAGCGTGGTGGTGCTCGGTGCCGTGATCGCGGTGGTCGCCGCCCTCGGCTGGTGGCGCCCACGCCTGCGCCCGTCCGCCATCGGCCTGATGGGGCTGGCGTCGGTCATCGTGCTCGTCGTCGGCATCCGCACGCTGAGCGACCCCGCCGCGCATCTGTTCTCCGACCGCGTGTCCGAGGCGCTCGACGCCGACCTCCCCGAGATGCAGGCGGGTTACGGACTGATCGGGACCGTCGTGGTCGCGATCCTGCTCCTGGTCGTCGTCGGTTTATGGGTGCTGAGCACCGTGTGGCCCCGTGCGGCTGCCGGTGCGGCTGCCGCCGAGCGAGCCGAGGTCAACCGAACCGACGAATCGTCTTGATGTAGCCCATGTCCTTCAGCTTCGTGAATCCGATGGGGACGCCGTTGGGGCCGTAGGCGTTGAACACCCGACCGGCGCCCGCGTAGATGCCGACGTGCCCGGCGTCGCGACCAAAGATGATGATGTCGCCCGGTGCCAGGGCGCGAAACGGTATCGCGTGTCCGACCTTCGCCTGCTGCTGGCTGGTCCGGGGGAGCTGGACGCCGGTCGTGTAGAACGCCCACCGCACCAGCCCGGAGCAGTCCCACGAATGCGGGCCGACGCCGGCCCACTTGTACGGCTTGCCGATCTGGGTGATCGCCGCCCCGAGCGCGTTGAGGCCGACGGTGGTCGGGATCGGCAGATAGATCGGGACCGACCCGGAGGAATCCGACGATCCCGCGGCCGCGGCGTGACCGGTGTCGAGGAGTGGGGAACCGGCAAGGGGAACGCCGACCGACAACGCGGCGGTGAGTGCGATGGTGCAGGTCACGCGCCTGGCGCGCGTCATCGAAACGGACATGACGACAGCTTGGCCGAGGTGAGTCGGCGTGTCGTCGGTCGTTCTCCAGGTGTGACGAACGTGTGACCGGTGTGATGCCTGGGACTTGTGTTATCTAATGGTGCTGCAGTTCCGGCTAACCGATCACCAGTAGCCGTCCGGATCGGTGGCGGGCGACTCGGCCGGGATGATGCCCTCGCTGACCCCGTGGTCGATACTCGCCGACAGCCGGGCGCACGTCGGCATCATCGCTCCGGGCAGCAGCGGGCCGTTCCCGTCGTCGCCGCCGGCGCGCATCTGCTCGAGGCCGAGGCAGCGGTCCCGGGCGTCGGCGTTCCACTGCACGCTGGTGTGGAACGAACTGGTCTTCTTCACCAGCACGCACGCATGGCATGCCCGGCACTCGATCTCGCGCATCCCACCCTGCAGGTAGTGCTCGCGGTCGCGGCGGGTGGCCTCGTGAACCCGGGCGAGCCGGTCCGGATCGTTCTGGAAGTCGGGCGCCTTCGCCCAACGGTCGGAACCCCCGGGAGCCCCTGCCATCCGAACCCCTGCCGCCCGGGTCACGTCAGACCTCGGCCTTCTCCGTGGATTCCGACGCCGTGGATTCCGCAGCCTTCTCGGCCTCCTGGCGGCGCAGGTTCTCCTGGATCTCCTCGTTCCAGCTCTCGAGGGCCTTGGAGGTGTCGATCTCGTACTCGAACCGGCCGGTCATCTCGTCGGTGACGTCGGCCTTGTCGACGTAGAACTGGTCGTACCAGCGGCGGAGCTGGTAGACCGGGCCGTCCTCCTCGACGAGGAGCGGGTTGTCGATCCGGGTCTTGTTCTTCCAGATCTCGACGTCCTGCAGGAAGCCCACCTCGACGCCGGCGCTGATCTTGGTGGCCATCTTCGACGCCTGTTCGGCGGTCAGGCCGTCCGGGACCTTGGCCATCACGCCGTACATCAGGACGAAGGAGTTCTCGTCGATCGGGTAGTGGCAGTTGGTGAGGATGGTCTCGACCGCGTAGCCGCCGTAGTACTGGATCATCGGGTTCAGCATGTACGACGGGCCGTAATACGCCGCGATCGATTCGAGGCGGCTGTCGCCGTAATTGGTGCCGAGGGTGACGTCGGGCCGGCCGTGCGAATTCATGTACTGCGCGGCGATCTCACCCTCGAAGACGTTCTTGAAGTAATCCGGAAGAGCGAAATGCACGTAGTAGAAGTGCGCCATGTCGACGACGTTGTCGATGATCTCGCGACAGTTGGAGCCCTCGATGACGATGCGGTTCCAGGTCCAGGGCGTCCACTCGTCGGACCCGAATTCCTCGAGTTCGGGGATGATGCACTCATCCGGGGGCGGATTGCCCTCGGGATCGTTGTAGACGAAGATCTGGCCGTTGCGGACCATCGACGGCCACGAGCGCGTCTTGGCGAGCTTCGGGTTGCGCTTGGCGTAGGGCACGCCGGCGCAGCGTCCGTTGCCCTTCCACAGCCAGCCGTGGAACGGGCACGCGACGTTGTCGCCCGAGAGCTTGCCCTGGGAGAGGTCGCCGCCCATGTGCCGGCAGAACGCGTCGAGCACGTTCACCTCGCCCTTGGTGTCGACCCAGACCACCAGCTTGGTGCCGAAGATCGTGACGGAGTGGGGCTTGCCGTCGTCGAACTCCTCGTGCAGGCCGAGGCAGTGCCAACCGCGCGCGAAGCGGGTGGGTGGCGCACCCGTGTCGATCTCCCGGATACCCACATCGGCCCCGTCGGAGGCGGCGGCTGCGCTCGGCGCGCCGGGGCTGCTCGGGGTCATCGTCTCGGGTCCTGAAGACATGTGCCCTCTCCTGTCTGTGGCTGATGTCGCGTCGAAGAACTGTACCCAATACTAGAACACGTTTCAGATTTGTCAGGCCGATCGTCGTCCCGAACGTCGATCGGGCCTGTACATGGGCATAAAGTCCCAGTCCTCGACAGAAATGAGAACGTGTTCTAATCTCGAACTCGATGGGTACAGCGGCCGGCTCGTCCGGCCGAGGAGAGACGAGTAGGAGCAGGCGAGATGCCAGCACAACGGAGCGAAGCCGCCGAGCAGGTCCTGGAGAAGATCAACGTCCTGCTCCCGGAACTCGAGCAGCGTGCGCAGTCGACCGAGGATCTGCGTCGAATCCCCGACGAGACCGTCTCGAGCCTCGAGACCGCCGGCTTCTTCCGGCTGTTGCAGCCCGAGCAGTGGGGTGGCTACCAGGTCGACCCGGTCACCTTCTACGAAGCGGTCCGCCGGATCGCGTCGGCCTGCGGGTCCACCGGCTGGGTGTCGGGCATCATCGGCGTCCACAACTGGCACCTCGCCCTCTTCGACCAGCAGGCGCAGGAAGACGTGTGGGGTTCGGACACCAATGTCCGGATCTCGTCGTCGTACGCGCCGATGGGCATGGGTGAGGTCGTCGACGGCGGCTACAAGGTCAACGGTTCGTGGGCGTGGTCGTCGGGTTGCGAGACTGCTGACTGGGTCTTTGTCGGGGGTCCGGTCATCAAAAACGGCAAGCCCGTCGACTTCGTCAGCTTCCTGATACCGCGTGAGGACTACACGATCAAGGACGTGTGGAACGTCGTCGGTCTGCGCGGCACCGGGTCCAACACCATCGAGGTCAAGGACGTGTTCGTGCCCCGGCACCGCATGCTCAGCATGCGCACGATGTCGATGGGGCAGAGCCCAGGCCTGGAGCGCAACACCGCGCCGGTCTACAAGATGCCATGGGGCACCATTCATCCCAGCACCATCGCGACGCCGATCGTCGGCATGGCCTACGGCGCCTACCGCGCCCACATCGAGCACCAGGGCAAGCGGGTCCGGGCCGCCTACGCGGGCGAGAAGGCCAAGGAGGATCCGTTCGCCAAGGTCCGGATCGCCGAGGCCGCCAGCGACATCGACGCCGCGTGGCGCCAGCTGTCGGGCAACCTGCAGGCCGAGTACGACCTCATCCTCGCCGGCGAGGAGGTCCCGATGGAACTGCGGCTGTCCGCTCGACGCGACCAGGTGCGTGCGACCGGACGTGCGATCGCCGCGATCGACCGGCTCTTCGAGAACTCGGGCGCCCACGCGCTCGAGAACGGGACACCGATCCAGCGCTTCTGGCGCGACGCCCACGCCGGCCGCGTGCACGCCGCGAACGACCCGGAGCGCGCCTACGTCGCATTCGGCAACGGCGAGTTCGGAATTCCCATCGGCGACACGATGGTGTGACCCTTCGTGACGCTCGCAAGCTCGCTCCTCAGGGAGCAGGGAAGTGGCTCGCAAGCTCGCTCCTCGGGGAGCAGGGAAGTGGCTCGCAAGCCCGGAGCTTGCGAAGGGCACGCCCCTCCGCTCCCTGAGGAGCCCGGAGCTTGCGGAGGGCACGCCCGTCCGCTCCCTGAGGAGCCCGGAGCTTGCGGAGGGCACGCCCCTCCGCCCCCTGAGGAGCCCGGAGCTTGCGGAGGGCGTCACGAAGGGTCCGGCCAGCACCGTCGGCAAGAGCACAAAGAGGAGTAGCAGATGAGTGACAGTCCGATTCGCTCGTTGGGGTACATGAGGATCGAGGCCACCGACATCGAGGCGTGGCGCACCTACGGCCTCAAGGTCCTCGGCATGATCGAGGGCTCTGGTCTCACCGACGGTGCCCTGTATCTCCGGATGGACGATTTCCCGGCCCGTCTGGTCATCGTGCCGTCCGAGCACGACCGGCTCGCCTGCGCGGGCTGGGAGGTCGCGAATGCCGCTGAGTTGCAGGATGTCCGGGATCGGCTGTCGCGTGCGGGTGTGGTCTTCCGCGAGGGCAAGGACGAGGAGGTCGCCGACCGTCGGGTCGCCGAGATGATCGTCTTCGACGACCCGGCGGACAACACCCTGGAGGTCTTTCACGGCGCCGCGCTGGAGCACCGGCGCGTCGTCAGCCCGTACGGGCATCGCTTCGTCACCGAGGAGCAGGGTCTGGGCCACGTGGTGCTCACCTGCTCCGACGACAAGGCGGCGCTCGAATTCTACCGGGACGTACTCGGATTCAAGCTCCGGGACTCGATGCGCCTCCCGCCGCAGGTGGTCGGCCGCGAAGAGGGCGACGAGGTGCCGTGGTTGCGCTTCCTCGGCTGCAACCCCCGACATCATTCGCTGGCGTTCCTGCCGATCCCGAACAGCACCGGCATCGTCCACCTGATGGTCGAGGTCGAGAACGCCGACGACGTCGGCCTGTGCCTCGACCGCGCGCTGCGCAAGAAGGTGCCGATGTCGGCGACGCTCGGCCGACACGTCAACGACCTCATGCTGTCCTTCTACATGAAGACGCCGGGCGGCTTCGACATCGAATTCGGTTGTGAGGGGCGCACGGTGAAGGACGACGAGTGGATCGCCCGGGAGAGCACGGCAGTGAGTCTGTGGGGGCATGACTTCAGCGTCGGGTTCAAGGGCTGAGATGCCTTTGTCCGAGATGCCCTCCGGCGCCGCGACCCAGCAGTCCACGCGTTCGCCCTACGGGTCCGCCGATTTCGACTCCCGTCAGTTCCGAACGGCGATGGGCCAGTTCTGCACCGGGGTCACCGTCATCACGACCCTCGACGACGCGGGTAAGCCGGTCGGGTTCGCCTGCCAGTCGTTCGCCGCGTTGTCGCTCGATCCGCCGCTGGTCCTCTTCTGTCCGATGAAGACCTCCCGGAGCTGGAAGGTCATCGAGAAGACGGGCAAGTTCTGTGTGAACGTCCTGTCGAACCGCCAGCAGGACGTCAGCGCCGCCTTCGGCGCCCCCGGCGACGACAAGTTCGCGAACGTCATCTGGGACCCGTCACCGGCCGGTCTCCCCGTCATCCGGCACAGCCTGACCTGGGTCGAATGCGACGTCGAGACGGTCACCGACGGCGGTGACCATCACATCGTCATCGGCCGCGCACTGACTCTCGGAGAAGTGCTGCAGGACAAGCCGTTGCTGTTCTACCGTGGCGGCTACCTGTCGACCGAACACCCGCGGGTCACGCCCGCACAGGCAGAGTTGGAAAACTTTCTCACATGGACGGGCGGGGACACCTGGCTATGACCGTCGACGACGCGACGAGTACCGAGACAGCGACGACCGAGACATCGTCAACCGAAACAACGAGTGGCGCACCGCTGGTCACGCAGCCCCTCCTCGACGCGATCGCGGAGGCCGAGAAGCTGGTCGCATCGGCCGATTTCGCCGAGACCGAACAGGATCTCGCCGAAGGCTACGACTACCTCGCGGGGAGTATCGCCGCCATCGTCCAACTGGTGCGCGCCCGGTCCATCTCCCACCCGAACTTCGTGACGTCCACCGGGCCGTCGACGAAGATGGGCCTGGACAATCCGGACACGCTCTATTATCACGCCGACGTCGAACCCACCGGGACATACCGGGTACGCGGGCGGCGCGGTACCACAACCGATCTCAGCTTCCAGGTCCTGCGCGGCGACTACACGGCCTCGTCGGTACCGGGCGGCGAGGATGCGTTCGACGACCGGCGGCTGACGATCGCCGACGACGGGTCGTTCGAGCTGACCTTCGGCCCACCCATCCCGGATGCGCCGGACGACTACTTCCCGCTCGGCGAGGGCGCGTCGATGCTCGCGGTGCGCGAGGTCTACTCCGACTGGTCCGAACGCAAGGGGTCGATCACCATCGAACGGGTCGACACCATCGGGACCGCGCCGCCGGAGCCGGACCTGGCCCGGGTGTCCCGCCGGTACGCGACGGCCGGCAAGATGCTGACGGCTCGCATCAACACCTGGTTCAACTTCCCGAAGTGGTTCTACCTCGACGAGCCGGTCAACACGTTCACCGCACCGCGGCAGACCCCGGGCGGCCTCAGCACGCAGTTCTCCTCCGTCGGACACTTCCGGTTGGGGCCCGACGAGGCGATGGTGATCACCATTCCGCGGTCCGACGCCCCGTACCAGGGATTCCAGCTCGGCAGCATGTGGTACATCTCGCTGGACTACGTCAACCACCAGACCAGCCTGAACTCCGCTCAGGCGCAGGTGGATCCGGACGGGATGATCCGCATGGTGGTGTCGCATCGTGATCCGGGCGTCGCGAACTGGATCGAGACGACGGGACGGTCGAGGGGCATCCTTCAGTTCCGCTGGCAGCGCAGTGATTCGCCGATCGGCCCGGACCTGGGCCCGACCGCACAGGTCGTCGCTTTCGACGAAGTCGCCGACCATCTGCCGCACCTCGAGCACAACAGGATCGACGCCGACGGCTGGGCGGAGCGGATCGCGGCACGTCAGCGCGGGTTCGCCGAGAGGATGCTGGGATGAGCGCACAGGGGGGTCTGCTCGCCGACAAGGTCGTCGTGGTCTCGGGTGTCGGTCCGGGACTCGGGCGGTCGATCTGTCTGCGCGCCGCCGCGGAGGGGGCGCGGGTCGTCCTCGCCGCCCGCACGGAATCGCGTCTGAAAGAGGTCGCCGCCGAGATCGACGCCACCGGCGGGACCAGCCTCGTCGTCCCGGCTGACATCACCGACGACGCCGCCGTCGACAACCTGGTGGCCACCACCGTCGCCGAGTTCGGCCGGGCCGATGTACTGGTCAACAACGCCTTCGCCCTCCCGTCGATGAAACCGTTGTCCCGCACCGACTTCGATCAGATCGCGAGCAGCATCGACGTCACCGTGCTGGGCACACTGCGGGTGATTCGCGCGTTCACCGACGCGCTGGGCGAGTCCGACGGCTCGATCGTGAACATCAACTCGATGGTCATCCGGCACTCCGAACCCCGTTACGGCAGTTACAAGATCGCGAAGTCGGCGCTGCTGGCGATGTCGCAGTCGCTGGCCTCCGAACTCGGCGACAAGGGGATTCGCATCAACTCGGTCGCACCGGGTTACATCTGGGACGACCAGCTGAAGTGGTACTTCGGCGAGGTCGCCAAGAAATACGGGATCTCACCCGACGACGTCTACGAGCAGACGGCGTCGAAGTCCGACCTCAAGCGATTGCCGGAGCCGGACGAGATCGCCGACGCCGTCGTGTTCCTCGCCTCGCCGATGGCGCGCGCCATCACCGGGCACACCCTGGACGTGAATTGCGGTGAATACCATGACTAGTGCGGCACGCACCGACGTCGGCACGATCGAAGACCTGCATTCCTCGGCCACTCGCGCCACCGGCCTCGACGACTTCGGGGACACCGAGTACCTGGAGCCGTTGGGCATCCTGCTCGACTCCTACCGCTCCGAGGCGGGGCTGACCGAGATCGGCAGCAAGATGTTCCGCTTCTTCCTCAAGGGCGCGTTGGTCGCCCGGTTGCTCAGCGAGGCGTCGTGGAAGGCGAACCCGGGGTACGCCGACGTCGAGGTGACGCGGCCGATCTTCGTGACCGGCCTGCCGCGCACGGGAACGACTGCGCTGCACCGACTCCTGGCCGCCGATCCGGCGCACCAGGGCGTCGAGATGTGGCTCGCCGAGTTCCCGCAGCCCCGGCCGCCGCGCGACACCTGGTCCGACAATCCCGTCTACCAGCAGATCCAGGCCGGGTTCGAGCAACATCACGTCGAGAATCCCGAGTTCATGGGGTTGCACTACATGGACGCCGGCGAGGTCGAGGAGTGCTGGCAGCTGCTCCGCCAGAGCGTCATGTCGATCTCGTACGAATCCCTCGCGCACATCCCGACCTACTCGAGGTGGCTCGCCCAACAGGACTGGACGCCGGCGTATCTCCGACACCGCAAGAACCTGCAGCTGATCGGGCTCAACGATCCCGGCAAGCGGTGGGTGCTCAAGAACCCCAGCCATCTGTTCGCGCTCGACGCGCTCATGGCAGCGTACCCGGATGCCCTGGTGATCCAGACGCACCGGCCGCCCAGCACTCTCATCGCGTCGATGTGCAGCTTGGCCGAACACGCCACCCCGGGATGGTCGACGACGTTCACCGGCGAGCAAGTGGGCCAGGACCAGCTCGAGCTGTGGTCGCGCGGACTCCGTGAGTTCTCCACCGCACGGAAGCGGTACGACCCGGCCCAGTTCCTCGACATCGACTTCACCGATCTGCGCAACGACCCGATGGGCACCGTCGAGCGGGTGTACGCGGCGCTGGACACCCCGATGTCGGAGGACGCGCGTGCGGCGGTGACCGCGCTCGACGAGGAAAGCCGGTCGGGTGCGCGCAAACCGCAGCACCGGTACCAGCTCGCCGATTACGGACTCGACGAGGCAACGGTCGAGGCGGCCTTCGCCGTCTGACCCACCGGCCGCCCGCCGGTCGTTCTACAGTGCATCGCATGGCAGAACCGGAGAACCGACAGTCGGCAGAGGGACTGAGCCGGCTCATCGCATTCGCCGACGCGGTGGTCGCGATCGCGCTGACCCTGCTGGTGCTCCCGCTCGTCGACATCGCGAACGACCTGCGCGAGGAGTCGTCGGTCGCGGACGTGGTGTCCGACAACTCGATCGAACTGGTCAGCTTCATCATCAGTTTCGGCGTCATCTGGATCCTGTGGCGCCAGCACCATCAGACGATGGAGTACTTCCGCGCCTACGACCGCACGCTGATCAACCTCCACTTCATCTGGTTGCTCACGATCGTGGCGCTACCCTTCGCGACGGCCCTCATCGACGGTGCCCACATCGAGCAGGCCAACATCCTCTACATCGGTGTGCTGGCCGTCTCGGTGGGCTCGCTCATCGCGATCGCCGAATGGGGTCGTCGGCACCGAGAACTGCTCGCCGACGACGACGCGACCGACCGATGGGTTGCATCATCGAGCGGAGTCGCCACGTTCATCATCCTCGCGGTCGCACTGGGCGTCGCGATCGTGTTCCCGCGCAGCGGAAATCTGCCGCTGTTCCTACTGCTGCTGACCGACCCGGTCGAGCGGCTGCTCGCCCGGTGGCGGCCGCGGCGGCACTGAGGTCGGTCAGCGCAGTGCGCGGGCCGCTTCGGTAACCGCGGTGTGCGGGGCACCGAACATCTGCGACGTGGCCTGTGCGCGTTTGAAATAGAGCTGGATGTCGTGCTCCCAGGTGATGCCGATGCCGCCGTGCAGCTGGATGGCCTCGCCCGCGACACGACGATTGGCATCGGAGCAGTACACGTGGGCGGCCAGCGCCAGGTCGGCGGTGTCCGGGTCGTCGGCGGCGAGGGCGGCCACGGCGGCGCGGGAGATCGACCGCGCCGTCTCGACCAGCACGTACATGTCGGCCATCCGATGCTTGAGGGCCTGGAACGAGCCGATGGTGCGCCCGAACTGCTTGCGGGACTTGGTGTACTCGACCGTGAGGTCGAGCGCTCGCTGCGCGCCCCCGACCTGCTCGGCGGACAGCAGGGCCCACGCGAGCGCGCGGAGCCGGGACGCGAGATCGTCCGGCGCCGGGATCGCCGCGGACGCGACCTCGTCGAAGCGCACCGAGGACAGCGCCCGGGTCGGGTCGAGGACGGGCATCGGCGACACCGAGACGCCGTCCGCATCGGCGGCCACCTCGTGCAGGGTCAGGTGCGTCCCGGGTCCGGCTGCGAGCACGAGGAGCACGTCGGCCGATTCGCCGTCGACGACGAAGTGGGCTGTCCCGGTGAGGAGTCCGGCGTCGGCGCGCACACCGGGTGCCTGCCAGCCGCGTTCACCGGCCCAGCACACCGCCGCGGTCCGCTCGCCTGCGGCCAGGGCGGGGAGAAGTCGCGACGACGCGTCGTCGTCACCCGCGAGCAGGATCGTGCCGGTGGCGAGTGCGGAGCCGAGCGCGGGGACGGGACTCAGTGCGGCGCCCAGTTCTTCGAGCACCGCGGCCGACTCCATCCATGACGCCCCGGCACCGCCGAATCGCTCGGGGACAGCCAGCGCGGCGACGCCGATCTCGGTGCACAGTGTCTGCCAGAGACTGGAGTCGATCCGCCCCGAGGCGGACATCGCGGCGCGGACCGTCGTCGAATCGCCCCGGCGACGCAGGAGATCCCGCACCGCCTCGACGAGTGCCTCCCGTTCCTCGGCGCCGATGGCCGGGCTTTCGATGCCGGTACTGACGGTCACAGCGTCTCCAGGATGCGTTGGCGGTGTACGGCGGGGGAGCCCCAGGCGTTGAGCAGCGCCCGGGTCTTGGTGATGTACAGCGAGATGTCGTGCTCGGCGGTGTACCCGATCGCCCCCATCACCTGCAGCGAGCGGCGGGCCGACAGGTCGGCGGCCTCGGCGGCCGCGACCTTCGCCGCCGAGATGTCGCGCGAGACGTCGGTGCCCTCCGGCACCTGGCCGTCGACGCCGAGGGCGGCTGCGTGAACGAGGGGGCGGGCCATCTCGATGGCGATCGCCACGTCGGCGAGATGATGTTTGACGGCCTGGAACGACCCGATCGGTCGGCCGAACTGCTTGCGCGACTGCGCGTATTCCGAGGCGATGGACAGCATCGCCTGACCCAGGCCGAGCAGCTGCGCGGCCGTGGCCAGTGCACCCGCGTCCGCGGCGTCGGACGCATCGATCCCGGTGGCCAGGACGTCGCCGGCGGTGACCCGCGACAACGTCCGGGTGCTGTCGACCGAGGGCTCGGTGCTCTGCACGGTGGCCCGCGAGAGCACTCCGTCCTCGACGAGGTAGACATCGGCGGCGGCGGTGTCGGCGGCCAACGGCTGGAGCGGTCCGATCGCGCAGGTCGCCAGCCGCCCCTCGGCGAGGTCGCTGAGCGGGCCCGACACGTCGGCGTCGTGCAGCAGGATCGGCAGCACGGCGACGCTCTCGACGATCGGGCCCGGGGCACAGTGGCGTCCGAGTTGCTCGACGGCGACGACCATCTCGACGGCCCCGGCGCTGCTGCCGCCGTGTGACTCGTCGATCAGGAGTCCGCTGATGCCCGCGTCGGCCAGCTGTGAGTAGACCTTGGCGACGGCCGCGCGGTCACCGGCCGCCCAGGCGCGCGTGGCGGTCGGCATGTCGGCCTTGCCCAGCATGGCGTCCACCGTCGAGGCGAGGTCGGTGTGGATGTCGGAGAGTCGGAAGTCCATGATGATCACCGATCTCCACGGGGAAGGCCGAGCAGGCGCTCGGCGATGACATTGCGCTGGATCTCGTTGGTACCCGCGTAGATCGGCCCGGACAACGAGAAGAGGTAGCCGTCGGTCCACCGGTCGTCGAGCTCGGCGGCCGGGCCCTGCAGGTCGAGGGCGGTCTCGTGAGCGGCGATGTCCCACTGCGACCAGAACACCTTGTTGATGGACGACTCCATGCCGAGCGAACCACCGGCCGCAAGACGACTCACCGTCTGATACGTGGACAGCTCGTAGGCTCGTGACCCGATCCACGCATCTGCCACGCGCGCATCGGTGTTCGCCGTCGACGGGACGTCGTCCCGGTTCGACCGCCACAGTTCGACGAGGCGGTCGGTGGTGGCCAGGAACCGGCCGGGTGCGCGCAGGGACAGCCCGCGTTCGTTGGCGGCGGTGCTCATCGCGACCCGCCACCCGTTGTCCACCTCGCCGATGACACCCGACTCGCCCGGATTCGACGGATCGTCGGGGACGAAGACGTTCTCCAAGAACAGCTCTGCGAACCCGGCCTCGCCGTCGAGCTGTGCGATCGGTCGGACGGTCACGCCCTCGCTGCGCAGGTCGAACATGAAGTAGGTGAGACCCTTGTGGCGCTGCGCCTGTTTGTCGGTGCGGAAGAGGCCGAAGGCGCGGTCGGCGAAACTCGACCGCGAACTCCAGGTCTTCTGACCGTTGAGCAGCCAGCCGCCGTCGGTGCGAACGGCGGTCGACCGCAGCGAGGCGAGGTCGCTGCCGGCCTCGGGTTCGCTCCACGCCTGACCCCAGATGTCGTCGGCGTTGGCCATCCGCGGCAGGATGCGTTCCAGCTGAGCAGGACTCGCGTGCTCGAACAGGGTGGGTGCGAGCAGGAAGATGCCGTTCTGGCTCACGCGTCCGGGAGCACCCGAACGGTAGTACTCCTCCTCGAAGATGACCCAGTGCAGCAGCGGGGCATCGCGGCCGCCGTATTCCTCCGGCCAGCTGACGACCGACATCCGGTCGGCGGCCATCGTCCGCTCCCACTCGCGGTGCGCCTCGAATCCCTCGGCGGTGTCCATCGACGGAAGCGGTTCGCGCGGAACATGATCGGCCAGCCAGGTGCGGACCTCGGCGCGGAAGTCGTCGGCGGCGTCGTCGAACAGCAGGTCCATGTCAGCTCACCGATCCCGCGGTGCCGGTCGACGCCGACGCCTTCATCGACTTCGCGTCCATCCCGCCGAGGGAGTCGCCACCCGCCTCGGAGTTGGCCGCGTGCGCGAAGTGGTGCCAGCCGAACACCGAATCCATCGAGTTGCGCAGTCCCATCTGGTCTTCGCAGATGTTGACGGCCTTCTTGCTCAGGAAGAGCCCCTGCATCGGCATGGCGACGGCCTTCTCGGCGATCTCGTTCACCTTGGTCTCGAGGGCGTCCCGGGGAACGACGTGGTTGACCATGCCCCAGTCGGCCGCCTGCGTCGCGGTGAAACGTTCACCGGTGAAGAGGATCTCCTTCGCCCGGCGCGGGCCGAGCACGAAGGCGTGGGCGAAGTACTCGACGCCGGGGATGCCCATGCGGGCGACCGGGTCCGAGAAGAACGCGTCATCGGAGGCGACGATGAAGTCGCAGATCCAGGCGAGCATGAGACCGCCGGCGATGCACGCGCCATGGACCTGGGCGATGAGGGGTTTGGGGATGTCACGCCAGCGGCGGCACATCCCCATGTACACCTCCATCTCGCGGGCGAGACGCTGGTCGGCACCGGTCTTGTCGGTGTGGTCCCAGTGCAGGACGGCCGCGTTCTCGTAGTAGGTGTCGAAGTCGCGTTCGGGGGTGCCGATGTCGTGTCCGGCCGAGAAGTGCTTGCCGTTCGCCCGCAGCACGATCACCTTCACCGAAGCGTCGTCGACGGCCTTGCGGAAAGCGGCGTCGAGCGAATAGGTCATCACCGAGTTCTGCGCGTTGCGGTACTCCGGGCGGTTCAGCGTCACATAGGCCACCGCGCCGTCGGGGCCGCCGGTCTCGTAGGCGACCGGTGAGGTGTCCGGGCCCAGATCGTCGGGTCCGAGCGGAGGTGGGATGACGGCGTCACTCATGCCCCCGAGACTAACCTAGCAAGTGCTTGGTTGGTAGTCGGTGTCGGTGATCGCCGGGGTCAGAAGTGCGGTGTGGAGCGATAGGTGAGCTCCCGGATCCGGCCGTTTAGGTGGCGGCTGTCGTCGGCATCATCTCGGCGAACTCGCGAAACATGTTGGCGACGATCACCATTCGATGTTTCCTCTGCTGTTTAGCCCTAAAGAACACCATAATCCCTGCTCCCTGAGCCTGGATCCGTGGATGGGTGCGGGGTGTCGGTAACGTGAAAATGCCCTCTGAGCTGGAATGATTGGTGGTGTTGAGACACAAAACATTCCAGCTCAGAAGGCACTTTCAGTGAAAGTATCGCACACGTTCTCCGCCACGTCCGCCATGTTCGACGACGACAACCTGGTGTCGCACGCCGGACTGGTGCCGGTCATGAGAGTGGCCGAGTCGACCGGGTTGGCCGCATCGCTGGGCGACCGGGTCGATCTCGGTACCACCCAGGTCGCCTCCGCTGGGGCAAACCTCGACGCGAAACTGTTGACCGTGATCGGCGGATTGTGTTGCGGCGCTGACAGTATCGACGACCTCGGAAT